>JAFVZG010000122.1 GCA_017508285.1 Lentisphaeria bacterium
GGTACTTGAAGTATTTGGTATCCCACAAAGTTGCCGGATCCCGGTTGTCAACATGACCATCGACAAAGGCGACATTGAAACCGGAACCGTGCAGAGTAAAGGTGCGCTTCTGGAAGAAATAATAACTGTTTTCCGGATTCTGATTGCCGACATAAATAAAAGAGGCTTCTCCTTTGAAGATGGAGCCGCCATCATTCAAAGCAAATTCCGAGAGCATCACCTGGGTAGACCCTCCGGAAATTTCCGACATCTTCGCCGGAGTTGAATAAGCGGTGTGCCCGTTATTGACCACCCGCTTATCCGCACCGAGCGTACCGGCAAGAGCATAGGTCTGTTTATTGCCGAATGAGAAGTTGTCGTGAGCAAACGGCCCCTGATAGTTGGCAGCTGGTGTGATCAGAAATCTGCCGAAAAGAGTCGGGCAGCGCAAAATCGTACCATTGGTATCCACATCCAGCAGACCGGCATGATAGAGCAAGGCATTCCAGAAATAACCGGAACATTTGGTGGTCGGCGGCTGATAGCCGGAACCGGGGTCAGCATAAGGGAAATAATCGTCGCTGGTATCCAGATACATCAACATCGCCTGAGCGATCTGCTTGGCATTATTGGTGCAGCTGGCACTTCTGCCGCGCTCGCGGGCACTATTCAACGCCGGGAGCAATATTGCCGCCAATATTGCAATAATAGCGATCACCACGAGCAATTCAATAAGAGTGAAACAAGAGCGTTTCACTCCGGTATACCGGAGCCGACTGATTTTTTCCATTATCTTACCCTTTCCGATTTTGGTTATGGTTCATTAACGATCCAAATCGGCGAACTCCAGCACCATCTGCCATCTTTGGTGATGACCCTGATGTAGTAGAAGTCCACCGGATTTTCCGGATGATAGTCAAAGAAAAGCTGTTCATTTTTGTCAAGGATCACCCAGTCACGGCAATTTTTGACCACATAGAGTTTTTCAATATCCGAATCACAGGTGAATTTGTAATATATTGAGCGATCCTCACTGCTCTTGAGGGAGAATTCCTCCCCCATATAGTGACCGTTGATCCGGAAATCCAACTGCATCCTGCCGCCGGTAAAAGCGTAGGTGCGGCGGGCTTTGAGCGCATCGAAGATCGCTTCACGGGTATTCTCTTTTGCCCACACCCCGGTCAATGCCACCCGGTTGCCGTCGGCATTGAAACGGTCGCCGCCGGAACCGTCATGGGAATCTGACCCGGCAACACACCCCATTCTGGCTCCGCGCTTCAAAGCATCGTGCCAGGTACCGCCCTCACAGCAGGAGTAGTAAAACAGCGGATGATCAAAGTACTCCGCACAATCGCCGTCGCTGGAAGCTATTTCGATCATCGGGGTCATCAACTCCAGCGGGATCGTTGAAAAATCACACCCCGCCGAAAGGAAATTGGTATCATGGGGAATCGCCAGAAGATCATCCCGGTCAAGCACCGCCCGCAACTCCGCGGCAGTTATTTCACCGTCACGCACTCCCCTGACCATTTCGCCGCTGTCACCGCGATAGTAGAGAACCATATTGTTATACCACGGGTAGGAGTCTCTCTCGTAACCGAGAAGCGTGGTGAATTCTCCCGGTTCATAGTAATCCTGCACCGCCTTCTGGATCCTTTCCCACTTGCCGTCATCCCACAACTCAGGAGTACCGACCCCGCCGTGGTCATGATCGGTCAAAGCCGCGAAATCCAAGCCCGGCATGGCTTTGAGCCGGGCAAAGTACAACTCCGGAGTCAAAGTCGGCACGCCATCAGACATTCCGGTATGACCGTGCATCTCACCGATAAAAGGTTTATATTCCGGTTCTCCGGGGAAAAATTTGTGTTCAGTAAACTGAATTTTCTCCCACAGCGGCCAACGGCCGATGGGATTGGCTCCGGAGTATACCAGATCGGTAAATTCCTGACAGCGGCCGGGCATATCGATCTTTTTGGCGAGGCGTCTTTCCGGGTGTTTCATAATTACTGCTGACCTTTCTTAAATACATTTTTTTACTTCATACGATATTATACTACAAAAAAACCGCTTTTAGAATAGAGTTTTGTCCAAAAAACATACGATTTTATCCAACCGCGTCAAAAAACAGTTTTACCGGGTTTTTCCGGTGGCATCCCGGAAGCGTTTCCGGTACTCCCGGGGAGAAACTCCGAAGTAAGCCTTGAAGCGTGCTGACAGATAAAAAGGATTGGACATGTGGACATGATCGCAGATTTGCGCAATACTCATATCACTGTTTTCCAGAAGAGTCTGGATGGTCTGCATCAAATGTTTTTCCCGGTATTTCCGGGGGGAAATATCAAATGTTTCAGTGAATTTGGCAAAAAATGCCGAGCGGGAAAGTCCGCATCTTTCTGCGATTTCGTCCATAGACAGATTTTCCTGCAGATTAGAGAGCATCCTGTGGGCAAGTGCCGTGTCATAAGAACCCAATCCCCTGCCTGAAATCATATTCCCCCTCAGCATCACCTCCTGAATAAGACAATAGATCAACTGTTTCCAGTACCTTTCCCGCCGTGCCGCCACCTGCGCGACCTGAATGAAAAGATGATGCATTATCCGGAAATCGGCACTTTCCAGAGCAAGAAGCCACACTCCGGGGATGACCTCAGACCATTCGATATCCTCTTTTAAATATAAATTGCGGTCAAAGTGCATCCACAGAGATCCCCAATCTTCCTCAGTGGTAAAGTTGCGTACTCCGGAAGGGGAGATCAACGCCAGAGAGTGCTCCGGAATGGTACAATATTCCCCGTTGAATTGCAATCTGACCGCCCCCTTGACCCCCAGAAGCAGATTCCAGTTGTGGGAAAATCCGCTCCAGCGGTCATCCGCAGGATGCTGGCTGTAACCGGCTAAAATCTCACTGCCGGTATCAATAAGGTTTGTGATATCGCTCATTGGACAAAATTATATTTTTTTTGGACGATTTACTATTCGCTACACCCTCTGTCGATGCTATAATATAACATGAACACAAAATAATGTCAATCCCCGGAACATCATGCTATGAAAACAGAAATCGGTTGTTACTACTTCCCCAACTATCACACCGGCGACAGCCGCAACGCCATCACCCACGGTAAAAATTGGAGCGAATGGGAACCGGTACGCAACGCGATTCCCCGTTTTCCCGGCCACCGCCAGCCCCGTATCCCGCTCTGGGGGGAAACCGATGAAAAAGATCCGCAGGCAATGGCGCAGAAGATCGATGCCGCCGCCGCCGCCGGTATCGGAGTATTCATCTTTGACTGGTACTACTACAATGACGGGCCGTTTCTGGAATCAGCTCTGGAAAAAGGTTTTCTCAATGCTCCCAACCGGTCAAAATTGAAATTCTGCAATATGTGGGCGAACCATGACTGGTACGATATCCATCCCGCCCCGCCGGTGGAACGCAATTTGCTCTATCCCGGCAAAGTCACCAGAGAAACCTTTGAGAAGATCGCCGAGATCCATATCCAGCGTTACTTTTCAACTCCGGAGTACTTCACCATTGACAACGCCCCCTACTTCTCGATCTACGAATTGACCCAGCTGGCGGCAAGTTTCGGTTCAATGGCTGAGACCCGCCGGGCACTGGCAGACTTCAAAACTGCGGCAAAAGCCGCCGGGTTCCCGGATATTCACCTCAATGCCATCATCTGGGGAGAACCGATCCTGCCCGGAGAATCCACCCCGCAGGATGCCGCCGAATTTGCCGTCGACCTCGGCTTTGACAGCGTGGCAAGTTATGTATGGGCGCACCACTTTTACAAAAATCAGGCGCAAAATCCATACGAAAATATGCGTAACGCCTACTTCAACTTCTGGGATAAAACCGTCAAAAACTGTCCGGTGGAGTATTTCCCCAATGTCACTGTCGGCTGGGATACAGCGGCAAGAACCATGCCCGATCAGCCCTGCAGCTGCACCGGCGCTTATCCATACGGCCCGGTGATCGTCGGCAATACCCCGGAAGAGTTTGCCAAATCTCTGCAGATGGTCAAAGAAAAATACGCTCAAATTGCTCCAAAGCACCCATTTATATCCATAAACAGCTGGAATGAGTGGACCGAGGGCAGTTATCTTGAACCGGATACGGAATATAAATCAGCCTATCTTGATGCCATTGCCAGAGAGTTTCCGGAAAATGTCCACTGAATTGTCTTTTTACGGTAAACTGCGCCCCGCCGCCCCCGGTTCGATCATCCCCGGCGGCAGCAATATGGAGTTCCTGCGTATCCAGCAGAATGGCTTGACCGGCAATTTTGCCGAATCGGGATACCCTTTTGATACTCCCATGTGGGATGGCGGCGTCGGAATAATAAGATCCGCCCCCATCATCCACAACGATGAAGAGACCCCTTCTCCGTCGCAGGATGCCTGGTGGCCATACGAACAATCGGCTTATCTGCTTGACGGCATCCTCAAAACCGCCATTCTTACCGGAGATGAGAAGGGAATCGAACTCTTTGAGAAAAATCTCTTTTATCTGATCCGCCATCCGGATAATTCCGGTATTCTCGGCACGCATTACCATTGCGATATCCACTGGCCGATGGCTCCGTTTTTCCGGGCAGCAATGGCGTATGCGGAATACACCGGCAATCAGGAGGTGAAAGCGGCATTCATCCGCCACTACACAGCTCTTGATGCAAAAGATATCGGCACCGGATTCCGCCATATCAACAATCTGGAAGGTGTTTTGACCGCCTACCGCTGGTCAGGCGAAAAATCGCTGCTGGATAAGGCGGTAAAGGCATACCGCATACACAATGAATTTTTCCGCCACGATCCGGATGGCATAAAGGAATTATACTTTGACAAGATAAAAGATATGGAAAAACATATTCTCCACGGAGTAACCTTTTCCGAGGGGATAAAACTGCCGGTCATGCTCTATATGTATACCGGCGATCTGGATTATCTTGAAAAAGCCCGGCACGCTCTGCAGGCGGTGCTGGAAAGGCACGGCACCATTGCCGGATTGCCCTCAGCCAACGAGTTTTTCTCCGGCAAAGACCCATTGCAGGGATATGAAAGCTGCCTGATAAATGATTTCACCTGGGCATTGGGGATATTTTTGCAGGCGACCGGTCAGGTGGAGTATGCCGACCGGATGGAAAGGATCATTTACAACGCTCTCGGCGGGGCGGTAACTGCCGACTTCACCTCTTTGATGTATATATCTTCACCGAATCAGGTGATCGCCGCTCCGGAAGCCAATCATGCCTTTTTCTACCGCGGCTCAGAAGATGTGATGCAATTCCGCCCGAATCACAGTGCACAGTGCTGTCCGGGTAATATCCACCATGCCCTGCCCAACTTTATCATGCAGCAATTCATGTATGCCGCTGACGGCACTCCGGCAGCCATGCTCTACGGGGAAAGTTTCTGGCAGGGTGAATATTGCGGAAAGGGATTCACCATCACCGAAACGACCGCCTATCCCCACGATGAAAAGATCTGCTTCAAAATCAAAAGTGCCACTCCCATGCCCTTTGCCATGCGCATCCCCCAGTGGTGTAAAAATGCCAATGTGCTGATCAATGACAAGGATGCCGGGATATCTGCCAAAGCCGGTTCCATTGCCCGCCTGACGGAAGTAAAAGACGGCGATACAGTCACCTTGATTCTGCCGCGGGAAGTTCAGGAAAAACATGAGCGGCACTGGCTCTGGTTTGAAGCGGGAGCTTTGCTCTACACTCTGCCGGTAACTTACCGGGAGAGTTTTGAATCCCCAAGCCGCTTTGCCCCCCGCAGTTATCATCCGGAATCAGAGTGGAACTACTCTCCGGTTTCCGGCAGTGCAAAATTGCTTGAAAAAGATGGAAAAACTGTCATTCAGGTTTCCGCCACGCAAGTCACCGGTTTTGACACTCTGGATCAGGGGCGTTATACCCCGCAAGTACCGCTGTACTGCCGCCGTTACGGGGAAGAAAAAACCTTGACCCTGATACCTTACTCCGAAGCGAAATTGCGGATAACCGCCTTCCCCGATGCCGTAAAACGCCAACCGCTTTTCATCTATCAGGCATTGACCACCCGGGAATATCCATACGATGAATCCCGGCCGCTGAGCGAACAGATCTTTGAGCCGGAAAACCTGTCACCGGCGGAACTGATTGCCGCTTCTCAGGAGATCTTACCGGAAAAAGATGGTTATTACGACCTTTTGCACCACTTCGGCAAAATGGATAAGGTGCTTACTTATGTCACTTTGAGATTCTGGTCAGATGAGGATGGCACAGCCGTATTCAGCGTGGGAGCCGATACCGCCGCCATCCTGTGGGTCAACGGCAGCAAAGCAGGAGAATTGCCTCCCGGTTCAGAAGGGATATTCACCGCCGGATTGCACTTTACATCAACGGTAAAAAAAGGTTACAATCAGCTGCTTTGTAAAATCGCCAAAGGCACTTTGTATGAGCAGTACCGCAACTCCTGGGGCGTAAGAGCCGATATCTTTGTTGAAATCACCGAATAAAAACTTACGCCAATTCAGCATCCGCAAAACCGAAATTCACCACACAATATCCGCCGGCAAATTCCGGCGGCTGCCAGCCGACAGCATTGGCCTCTTTGCTGAATGAAAGGGTCGTGACCCGGTAAGATTCCCCCTCGGCAAGATGATGCGGCCCGAGCATATTGCGCAATGATGAGGTCAACTGAATAACCACCGTATTCTTTCCCTCCTTGAGCATGCCGCAGGTTTTCACTGCATAGTGCCCGGCATCAAGAAATCCGGCATCAATACCATTGAGCCATATCCGGTATGAGTTTGCTCCCAGAGGTTTGAAGCGCAGAAGTGAAACCGCTGCCGCTTCATCTTTGCTCAATTCAAACTCTCCGGCAAGTGTAAGTTTACCGGCAAAAAACGGGAAGCCATCCGTCACGCAGCGATCTTCTGCCACTATCTTTCCGTCATCCAAAGGAGCCAGAGAAAAATCGCCCTTCAAACGCAGTGCAGAACGATCCAGAACTTCGACTTCCCCCTGATGTCGAACCCGGAAATAACCGTAAAGGAAGATATTTTCAATCTCCGATTCAAAGGTCAGCCGGTTGTATTCGGTTTCAAATTTTGCCGCTTTCTCAAGAATATCATAAGTTTCCGCTGATTCATGGAAGATGGTGGTCACACTCAGAGTATTTCTGCCTGACTGCAAATTCCCCGGCAAGGCTACTCTGCGGAATGCCTGATCGAACAACATCCCGCCGTCAACTGCAGTAAACTCCGTGCCGTTGAGAGCGAAACGGAATCTTTCCGGAGTTTCCACGATCAACTCCAATCCGCCGGTCAAATCAAAATCCGGCTCGATATCAAAGGAAAATTCCATCTCGACTTCAGCATCTTTGCCATGCTGCAGCAATCTGCCGTGGATCACGCTGACATCATCACTTATCCACTGCCCGCCATCCACCCGGTAGCGGCAGCGGTCAAGCAGCAGCAGATTTTTCACCTTTTCCGGCAAATAAAAATTCCCGGCAAGTTTTTTGACCGGCGGCAGAGCAAAAGGATCGGCGATCCAAGCCGGCGGATCTTCCGACACCTCGCTATCCGGAACAAAAAACATCACCCCTTCACCGTCGGCAAAGGTGTATTCAAAGTGCCAATATCCATCCCTTATTGCGGCTTCTGTCACCGGAGAAAAGGTTTTACCGTCAAAAGAGATCATCTCCACCCCGACTCCGGTCGCTTCCAGACCGATCTCCACCCGGTGTTTCTGCCGGTAATCACCGTTGGCGAGCAGATAAAATCTGCCGTTTCTCCCTGTCAAAGCGGCATCGATTTTGCGGCAGATACCGGTAAAACTTGCTGAAGGAGTGCCGTTTTCCAGCACTTTTATTGCCGGCGGTAAAATATCTGCCAACTCTGCCACGACCATTTCCGCTGAAGCGAAACGGGGAAGCGAAAAGAAAAATTCGCGCATCTTATCATCAGCATCAACTCCATCGACGGTCAGTTTTTCCGGTTCATAATCGTTGTTTATGACCAGTATTCTGCCGCCGGAAGCAGAAAACTCCTGTAAATCCGCCAGCAGTTTCTGCGACAGATTGGTCAATGGCGGAATTATCACCGTGGAGTAAGTGCAACCGCCGATTTGCAGCAATCCATTTCCGGCACGCCCGGAATCAGCATAGACTATCTCATCAATATAATGAAATTCATGGAATGAACTAAGTAATTCCCCGGTAATTTCCCGCAGTTTGCAGTTGTAAAAATCCAATGCCTCACTTCGCATTTCACCGGTAAAATTGCACCATCCGGCAGACAATGGATGGATAACCGCCAGACGGCACTCCGATTTGCCGCTTCCGACCATCGCTCCGGCAAAGGCGAAGTGATCGTTTACCCGGCGGTAATCCCCCCACCAGGGTTGATGCACAAAATATGAACCGGGATAATCCCTTTTCCGCAACCCGCGCAAAGAATAACCGGAAAGATGCTGACAAAGCAGATTCACCCCGCAGGCAAGCTGCTGATGATATATCCAATACATCCCGTGAAAATTCAGATTCCATCCAGCCAATCCGAAACTTTCGGTCAAAATCTGCTTTTTCCCGCCCTGGTGCGCCGCCGAAACGACCTGAAGCATAACCACCGGATCCGGTTTTATCCGGCACAGATGATCGACCCCGGGAATATCGTAGCCGGAGTATTGCGCCATAAGTGACCCGTTGCAGGGGATTTGATCCAATGGCTCCTCATCCCCCAGATGGTGACCGGTAAGCAGCCAGTTGTGCTTTTTGCACCAGTTTGAGATCTGACAGATGTAACTGTCGCGGAATAATTGCGTTACCGTCTTCCAGAAATTGACCCTTACCGCTTCACTGCCGGGCAATGCAGTGAATAATCCCGGCAAATCCCGGATCAGATCCCTGCCGCAATGCTCAAAATATGCGTTTTCCAGCACCTGCGACCACGGGAAACCGTCTCTGGATAATTGAGGTTCATCGGTAAAAACACCTTTCAGAGCCTCAAGAGCATCTGCCGGAAGATGCTGCACATAATACTCATGGGTACAGCGGAGAAATTCAGCGACCACCCCGTGATCAAGATTATCCACATAGTACGGGTTGACCGTAAAAAACAGATGCATAACTCTGCCGCAGAAACCATCCGGCAACTCTCTGCCGATAAATGCCCCTTCCGGCGTGTACCACGCCACAGTATTATCACTCCGGCACTCTGTGCAGTCGGCAACTTCACAGCGCAGATATTTTTGCTGATACTTCTCACCCAGAGCGTTTACCGCACCGTTACCGAAACCGCTGGGCCAGCTGTTTTCATCGTAAAGCCAGCCATCCATACCGCACTTTGCCGCCTCCTGAAGTGCGGCGGTCACACACTCCAGATACCGGTCAGAGAGATAACCGGTTTTCAATCCGCCTCGGGCGTGCATAAAAAAGCCGCCAAGTCCGGCAGAATGCATCTGCCTGACCTGACGGCGGATCTCACCCGGATCAAGTTCGTCATTCCAACTCCAGAAAGGCACCGGGCGGAAACGGTCAATAAGTGATTTATCCATCGGCATAGTTGATACCCTCCTGGTGATATATGGTCAATAACTCATTACTTTACCGCACTTACAATATCCCCTCTGCCGCAAAATTCCCATGCGCTATCGTACAGAAAAAATGCGAATTTATCCAAAATCAATTCAAATCATGGTATAAAGATCATTTTTCAATACATGAACAAGATCTTTTTCATCTTTGACCGGATGATCTGTCACTATCGCACTGCTGCCGACATCCACCACCCGGTGGCAGTCAGAACCGCAGATTTTGTGCAGACCGTATTTTTCCGCCCAGGCAAGAGCGATATCATTGCGGCTGTCATGCCGCGGATGGGTATTCTGCACTTCTATTCCGAAAAGGTATTCCGGCTGTATCACCGTCATTCCGTTGCGGAATGGATGAGCCTGATAAAAGAGTATCCCGTTATCTTTGGCAAAAGAACTGAATTCAGCCGGGGTCATGCGGAATAATTTTTCTCTGTCACGGAAAAGTTCCTCATCCATTCCGTAAACCAGATAGTCATTGGCATTGCAATCAAAACGCAACTCACAACCGGCAAGTACCAGTATCCCTTTTTTCCTGCCGATTTCCGCTGCCTGACGGAGCGTATCAAAGTAGATGCCGGTAAAATCGGTTATTCCATGTCTTGCCGCCATCTCATCTGCCACACCGCGGCTGAAGTGATTGGTGATGACAATGGCATCATAACCGGCCTTTACATAAAGGTCGATTACCTCTTCCTTAGTCAACTTACCGCAGAAAAGAGAAATTTCCGAAGTGTGCAAATGCAATTCTATTTTCATATATGCCTCAAAAAAAGAAAGCCGCGCCCGAAACTTCCGGGCACGGCAGATTTTCAACTTGCAATCACTTATCGATTACTTGTCAAAAGCATGACCGGCACTGCCGAGAACCTCGCGGTTCTTACGCATGTAAAGTTCCTTGAGGGAAGTACGGGCAGGACCGAGATATTTGCGGGGGTCGAATTCCGCCGGTTTTTCGTTGAAAACTTTGCGGATGGCAGCAGTCATCGCCAGACGGCCGTCAGAGTCGATGTTGATTTTGCAAACCGCACTTTTGGCAGCTTCGCGGAGCTGATCTTCGCCGATACCGATGGCATCTTTGAGCTGACCGCCGTTTTCGTTGATGATCTTGACCAGATCCTGCGGCACGCTGGAAGAACCGTGGAGCACGATGGGGAATCCGGGGATCTGCTTCTCGATCTCAGCGAGGATATCCAGACGGATTTTCGGATTGTCGCCCGGCTTGAATTTGTAAGCACCGTGGCTGGTACCGATGGCAATGGCAAGAGAGTCAACACCGGTACGGCTGACGAAGTCAACGACCTCTTCCGGACGGGTGTAGGTGTGGGTCTCAGCCTTGACATCATCTTCGACACCGGCGAGAACGCCCAGCTCACCTTCAACGGTGACATCATGGGCATGAGCATATTCCACAACTTTCTTGGTCAGAGCGATGTTTTCCTCATAGGAGAGGTGGGATCCGTCGATCATGACGCTGGAGAAACCATAGTCGATGCAGCTTTTGCAGGTCTCAAAATCCGGACCGTGGTCGAGGTGCAGCACGATGGGAATAGCTTTGCCGTTGTTGATCTCTTTGGCGTATTCGACCGCACCCTGAGCCATGTAGCGCAGCAGAGTCTGGTTGGCGTATTCACGGGCACCTTTGGAAACCTGAAGAATCAACGGAGATTCGGTTTCGACGCAAGCCTGAACGATCGCCTGCAGCTGTTCCATGTTGTTGAAGTTGTACGCGGGGATCGCGTAACCGCCTTTGACCGCCTTGGCGAAAAGATCACGGGTATTCACCAGGCCGAGAGTTTTGTAATCAACCATTTTCTTTCTCCTTATTGATGAAACGGATTGTTCCACGAATGGCAATACTGTTAATATAGCCCTTAAGGAGTGAAATTTCAAGCACGATACTCTTGTTTTAATCAGAGGAAATGCTATATTATCCATAAAACAATACCGCGAAAGCGCAATGGAGCCGAAAATGACTTATCAACATACGATCACCGGGATCATCCGCCACCACGAGTGCGATATGCATGGAGAATTGAAACTGCATGCACTGCTTGACCGGCTGCAGGATGCCGCCGCCGAACACGCCGCAAAACTCAATGTCGGCATGGATGAATTGGCTTCTTTGCAGTTGATCTGGGTATTGAGCAGATTGCAGATAACTCTTCACCGTCCTCTGCTTCTGGGAGAAGAGTTGACCGTGATCACCTACCCTTCCGGAGTGGAAAGGATATTCGCCCACCGCTGTTACGATTTGCGCATCAACGGCGAAAGAGTCGGCTGTGCCGGGAGTTTCTGGCTGCCGGTAAGTACCACAAACAACCGTCCGGTCAACGCTAAAAAAGTGCTTCCCCCGGAGATAATGGAGCTGCCGGATGTGGAAAAATTCTTCCCCGGTATGGATAAACTGCCGGATGATTGTCCGGAATTCTGTGCCTCACGCACCGTAAATGCCGGGGATATCGACCTCAACCGGCACTTGAATAATGCCGTTTACAGCCGGTGGATAACCGATATCCTCGGCGAAAAACTCTGCGCCGGAGCAGTCAGAATATCCGACATCCAGATCAACTTCCTCTCATCCGGAATGCCCGGTGACAAGATCAGGCTGCGTGCCGCACTTAATGAAGAAGGCAAATTCAGTGCCGCCGGAGAAAAAAGCGACGGCACACTGGTGTTCCAAGCCGCCGGAAAAGCTGTGATTTTGCGCGATTAAACAAAAATAATGTATTTTTAAGCATCGTGCTTGAAAAAACTTTTACTGACATTATCTTAATAACCGACCCGCTGGAATATAATCTTTTTCATCTCAGGAGGAACAATCATGAAAAAGTACAAAATCGGTATCATCGGGGTTTACGGACGCGGCATCCACGCCTGTCAGGCACACCGCCCGGAACAGGGATTTGAAGTAGTCATGGGAGCAGATCCGTTTGATGCCCATCCCCGCAATTATCAGATCCCCGGTTTCAAAAAATTTCCGGAAAGATTCCCCGATGCGACTCTGGTAAAAGATTACCGGGAACTGGTTGCCAACAAGGATATCGATATCGTCTTTGTCATGAGCCCGGATTACTGCCACGAAGAACAGGCGGTCGCGGCTCTGGAAGCCGGTAAAGCCGTCTATCTGGAAAAACCCATGGCGATCTCGATCGAAGGCTGTGACCGCATCCTCCGCACCGCCTACCGTACCGGTTCCAAACTTTTCATCGGCCACAATATGCGCTACTTCCCAGCAGTGCTGAAAATGAAAGAGATCATTGATTCCGGTATCATCGGCGACATCCAGTGCGGCTGGTGCCGTCACTTTGTCAATTACGGCGGAGACGCCTACTTCCGAGACTGGCACTCCGAACAGAAAAACACCTGCGGTCTGCTCCTGCAGAAAGGAGCTCATGACATCGATGTCATGCACTGGCTCATGGGCGCCTATTCAAAACGGGTGGTCGGCATGGGCATGCTCAGTGTATACAACCGCTGCGGCCGCCGCCCCGAAGGAAGCGAAGGCAGTGCCGCCTGGAATGAAAATCAATATCCCCCGCTGGAACTGGATGGCTTTTCCCCGATCATCGATGTGGAAGACCACAATATGATCATGATGCAGCTGGATAACGGAGCGCAGGCAACCTACATGCAGTGCCATTACACCCCGGATGCCGAAAGAAATTACACCTTTATCGGAACCAAAGGCAGAGTAGAAAATATCGGCGACTCCGGAAAATGTCAGGTGCATGTCTGGACCCGGCGCGGCTCACGGCAGGAACCGGATATCATCTATCAGCTCAAACCGGTCGAAGGAAGTCACGGCGGAGCGGATGCCCCCATCATAGACAACTTCCTCGATTTTGTCGCCAACGGCGCAAAAACCAACGCCAACCCGGTCGCGGCACGCAACTCTGTGGCAGCCGGAGTATTGGCACATTACTCCATGCGCAACGGCAATATCCCTCAGGATATCCCGCAACTGGAACCGGAATTGCTGGAATATTTCGCCAATAATCAGCAGCGTTGACAAACCAATGCGCTGATTTTTCAAGCAGCCGGCAAATAACCCGATTGTGTTTTTTGCAAGGCGGCTCACGCCGCCACCCCTGCCCCCGGCTTCCGCCTTTTACGGCGAAAGCCGGGGTTTGTATTTTGTATTGCTCCACGACTGCCGCATCCGGGGGATGTTTCCCCCGATACCCCCGGCTCCTGAGTTACACTTCGCCGCAACTTTGGGAAATCATGAGATTTTCGGGGAATTTCACGGGAGCAGTCTGCAAATATTCTGCCTGCAAACGAATCACCACGCATATCCATACAGTCCATAAAATCCATTTCCACCGCCTGCTTTTGCATTCAGCACTTTTTACTCCTGTAAACGGCAAAACTGCGGATAAAATCAAAATTTTTTGAAAAACGCACTTGACAACAAATATTCTTTCTGCTATTGTAACACCATATCAAGGTTTTCATTGTAAAATCCAGGTCTCAATTAATGAAAGGAGAGATTTTGATGTCCAATGCTGCCAACACCCGAAATTTCGTTGTTGCCGGTCACTCCGGCAGCGGAAAAACCACCCTTTGCGAACAGATCCTCCGATTGACCGGAGCCATTCAGCGCGCCGGAACGGTGGAAAACCGCAATACAGTCAGCGATTTCATGGTTGAGGAGCAAACCAAACAATCCAGTATTTACGCTTCTTTGCTGAATTGTTCATGGCAGGATACCAAACTTTTCTTTACCGACACCCCCGGATACGGCGAATTTGTCGGTCAGGTCGTCGGAGCCATCCGGGCTTCTGATGCGGCTCTGGTCGTGATCGATGCCATCGACGGCCCGCAGATCGGTACCGCCAGAGCGTGGAAGATCGCCAAAGCCCGCCGGATCCCCCGTTTCGGTCTGGTCAACCGTCTGGATAAAGATCGCGCCGACTTCAAAGCGACTTTGGAGATCATGCGCAAAAATCACGGTAAAAATGTGATCATTCCTCTCTATTGGCCGGTCGGTCAATCGGAAAATTTCACCAAAGTGGTCAATGTTCTTTTTGACAAAGATATTCCGGCGGAGATCGCCGATGATGTGGCAGAGTGCCGCGCTCTCTGGATGGATGCCATTGCCGAAACCGATGAAGAACTCATGGAGCGTTTCCTCGACGGCGGTACTCTTACTGACGAAGAGATCCGCAAAGGTTTGCGTGCCAGTGTCCGTGCCGGGAACACCATTCCGGTATTTGCCGCCAGCGCAGTCAAAGAGATCGGGTTGAAAGAGCTGCTTGACACGATCGTTGATGTTTTCCCGACTCCGCTTGAATATGTCCCGCTCCCGGGCGGTCCGGAAGAGATCGTGGAATCCGGCGATGCTTACGGAGTGGTCTTCAAAAGTGTCAACGACCTTTTCAGCGGTCAATTGGCATTTATCCGTACCGTCACCGGCACCTTCAAAGCTGACAGCGATGTTTACAATATTACTGAGCAGCACAAAGAGCGTTTCGGTCAGTTGCTGATGATGAATGGAAAAACCCAAACTCCCATCACCGAAGCCGGCCCGGGAACCATCTTTGCCGTTGCCAAATTGAAAAACACCAAAATCGGTGACACCGTTGCTGCCAATTCCAACTGCAAATCCCTGCCGGGTATTGAATTCCCCGGAGCGACCATGTCATACGCCGTCACTGCAGCTAAGAACGGCGAAGATGAGAAAATTGCCGCCGGATTGCAGAAAATCGCCGAATGTGACCCGACAGTGCGTCTCTCACGCAATGATGAAACGCATGAATTCATCCTTTCCGGCATGGGCGATCAGCACTTATCCATTGTCGCAGGCAGATTGAAAGAGCAATTCAAAGTCGAAGCGATCCTTTCCACCCCCAAAGTGCCGTACCGCGAAACTATCACCGCCAGCGGCGAAGGTCACTACCGCCACAAAAAACAGACCGGCGGTGCCGGACAATTCGCTGAGGTCTATCTGCGTATTGCCTACAATGATGCCGGTTACGAGTTTACCAATGATGTGGTCGGCGGCACGGTTCCCAAAAACTTCATCCCCGCCATTGAAAAGGGTATTCAGGAGGTTATGAGCTGCGGTCCATTGGTCGGCTGCCGGATGGAAAGAATAAAAGTTTCCGTATATGACGGTAAATATCACCCGGTCGACTCCAATGAAATGGCGTTCAAAATCGCCGGCAGAGCCGCATTCAAAGAGGCGATCGCCAATGCCAGGCCGGTATTGCTTGAGCCGATAATGAAGGTGGATATCAGTATCCCTGACACTTACATGGGAGACATCACCGGTGACTTGAATCACAAACGCGGCAGAGTTCTGGGAATGTCAGCCGATGAAGGTTTGCAGATCGTCCATGCCGAAGTGCCGATGGCAGAGATGTTCCGCTACGCGACCGAATTGCGCAGTATGACGCAGGGAAGAGGCTCATTTGAAATGACCTTTGAGCGTTATGAACAGGTTCCCGGCAATGTCGCCAGCGAAATCATCGCAAAACATCAGGCAGAAGTTGGTGAAGATAAAGAATAAAACCGGTTTTCCGGATAAGTAAAATCGACAATGCACAGCGGGGAACGGTTTTCCGCTGTGCATTTTGTCAGCATAATACAAGGTGTTATCATGAAAATAAAATTCGGTCTCGGTCGCAACTGTATCAATCCGGAAGTCCCAATCTCTCTGGCAGGATACTTTAACAAAAGAATGTGGAACAAGGTGCTGGATGATCTGGAAGTCCGGGCAGTCGTCCTGAAAAGCGGCGGAGAGTATGCCGCTATCATCCAATTCGATTTGCTCTGCATCAATATGAAACTTTACAAGGCGGTGGAAAAAGAGTTGCGCCGGGCAGATATCAAAAATATCTCCATCAAAAATCTGTTGATCTGCGCCACCCACACCCACACTGCTCCGGATGTCAACAATGATCCCAACAGCGAAGTATTTGTCAAATATGCAGCAAAAAAGGCCATTGAAGCATTGGAAGATGCCGCAGAAGAGTTGACTCCGGGCGAATTGCTCGGCGGCATGGCTCAGGATCACCGCTTCCTTTTCAACCGGCGTTACTGGATGAAAAACGGTGTAGTGGTCACCAATCCGGGCAAACTCAATCCCGATATCCTCCGGCCTGAAGGCGAGATAGATCCCCAGATCCCGATGCTCGCCATCAAAACCGATGCCGGTCTGGCTCTTTTGATCACCAGTATCGTCAACCATACCGACACCATCGGCGGCTGCGGAGTTTCAGCGGATTGGCCTGGATTCATGCGCCTTGCGCTGGAACCGGAAATGGCTCCGGGAGCAATGGTGCTGCCTCTGATCGGCGCATCCGGCAATATCAACCACTTCGATGTTTCAACTGATATGGATCAAACCTGTTACGCTGAGCCGGAAAGGATCGGCAAAGGTTACGCCGAAAGCATCAGAAAAGTGTGGAACGACCTCGCGCCGGTCGAAGGCAAAGGACTTTCTTACCACTCACGCAAAGTAAAAGGCAAACTCCGTGAGATGGATCCGGTCGAAATCGCCGAAGCAGAAGCGATCATGGCGAAGTATCCGGATATCGATGTCACCAGTGCCGAATCAGTCAAAGATCTCACCAGTGAAGATCTTGCCAAAGGTACTCCATTTGCGGTAAAGTATTTTGCCAATGCGCTTTTGCAACTGGCTGCCCGGACGGAAAAACCGGAATTTCTGCTCAGCTGCATCAAATTCGGCTCATCGGCGGTGATCGCATCGCTGCCCTCTGAACCGTTTGTGGAAATCGGGTTGACCTTGCGCAGAAGTATATTCAACGACAAACTCTGTCTGGTGACCTCCCACGGCAACTACAATGGCGGCAAAGGCTTCGGCGGCGGCTATATCCCCAACAGCTGGAATTACGGCAGAGGCGGTTACGAGGCAACTCCCCGCAGCAGCGGTTACTCCATCCACACGGCAGATATGCTGCTGGCGAATTGGCGCAAACTGGCGGAGAAAAAATAAGTCCGCGAAAACAGGAAAACATAAAAAACGGCATCACTCAAACCAACGGGTGATGCCGTTTCTCTTCAACCGCAATGCGGCACGGGCAACCGGTTGCAATATTATTTATCAGGGAAAAAAAGAGTAGCCGGTATAAATACTGCCGAAATGTTCCGGATCGGAAAAATTCATATCGTGACCGATATGGCGCAAATGGGTATTCACCACATTGAATTCATCGGCAAAACCTTTTTCCGGCATCCAGTGATGATTCCACATCTTATTGGCAGTCACAAAAAATATCTGCCGCAGCCGGGATGTACCGGAAACAGCGACCCAGGTGGTCTCAAGCATACCGGCGAGATGATGGTTTGCGGCATGCTCCGCCATGGTCAGGATACCCTGTTCATTTACACAGGGGGCGAGTAAAACCTGAAAACCTTTACCGGCGAAATAATCTGCGGTCGGCCAGTAAACGCCGTTTTCATCAGCCTCCGGTTTCCCGTAATGCCAATCTGCCAGAATGATATCCCGGGGAAGTTCATCCAATATCCGGTAAGGGTTGGGAGCATTGCGGTCAACTAAGATATGATGTTTCCACCGTTTTTCATCCAATTCCAGAAACATATCATGCCACAAGATCGCCCGGCAATCGTGTGCAGCCAATACGCCGTGAAGGAAAAGGATATGCTCCTTTATCAACTGCGGATAATCTCTTTGACTGCATTGCAGACAGCTGCCGGCATTGAATGCTTCATCAAATCCCAGATGGAAAAACGGCACATCACCAAATAACTCAAAAATTTCTTCGAGCAACTCTTTCTGCACCTCCTGCACTTTGGGATTGGCAAGGCACCATGTCCAGCCGTCAGGTTCAAACAAAGGAGCAAATTGCGGGAAACGGTCAAGCACCACATGCCTGCCGTTGGAAACTGATGAACCGGCGGCATGCCCGAAACAGTTGTATTGGGGGATAAGTTTAATATCCAGCTCTTCACCCAATTTGATAAGATGCCGGATAAACTCCCGGTTTCCGTGCTTTTCTGCCCATTGGAATTCCGGATATTTCTCAAAAGGGAATGTACCCCAAAATTCAATGACCGCATAATTGAATTTATAATATGCCGCCAGCCGGAGCAGTTTTTCCAGTTCCCAATCCTCCGTCTCCCGGAAGTAGCAGAGGTGGATCCCCCGAAACTCCAATCCGGGAGTATCGGCAAATGAACCGCAATTCAACACCCACTTTTCTGAAACGATCTGATTTTTTTCCGCTTCAGCCCATTGACGCAAGGTCTTGAATGCATTGAGCAAATCATGCCGGGAATTGACATGGAAACTTATCCGGTCAGAGTCTATTTCCACCCGATATCCGTCGTCACCAGAGAGATTTTCCGCCAGAGGAATAAATACCGGAGTAACCTTCCAATATTTTTCTGCAGTCGCAAGCACGGTATCACGGAATTTTTCCGGCGCAGCAAAAACCGACTCCGTCGACAACAGATGAGATCCTCCGGTAATATTCACCTCTCTGGGAACGGGAACTAAAAAACGCTTATTCATGCTTCATTCTTCCGGAATATTGTCATGGAACAATCGGAATTCTGCCCCAAACCCCTTTATCCACCGGATAGGTAATTATTGCCGGATACCACCGGCTGTCATCAAAATCATTCTGATTCCAATTTTCCCCGGCTTGAGAACTGCATTTCCATGAAGCATCAGAAATAAAATATTCGCTGTGACTGCCGGTCGAGATTTTGCCCTCAAAAAGCACTCCGGTAGGTCCTCCGTCTCCGGTTCCTTCCACGGCGATCAGGTTTTCACCGGGCTTGAAGAAACCGGTAAGATCATAATGTTGAGCCATCCAGCAGCATGCCCCTTTACCGACCTCTTTGCCATTGACAAACAAACGGTAACTTGCATCAGCAGAAATGGCGATGTGAGCAGACTTCGCACTGCCGGAAAGATTGAATTTTTTACGCAGGTAAACCTTGGGAGCAAAGGGGCGGGCACTTGACCAGATCCAGGAACCGCGCCAATTATATCCCATCACCCCGGTACCGAGATCATCAAAGGGGATCTCCTTGCTGGTTGCGACATTTTGAGTTTTCCCGAAGGTATACTCTTTTGCCGGATCAAAGAGTGTCGGCAAAGGTTCTGCGGAAAATATTTTTACTTCATAAGGAGTAAACTGTACTTCAAACTTCCCGTTTTCAACCGCGACCGGAGATTTTTTATAAAGTTCAAAACATTTACCGCGGAAAGCAGGAAAAGTGACTGTGGCCTTCTGAGGTTTATTGGAGGTATTTTCCATAAAGATCACCTGATTGCCGCCGAAATTGCGGGTGGCTGCCGCCACAAGCGGAGCATTTATCAGACATTTTTCGCCGGCTGGTGCAGTAATTACCGCCGCAAGAGCCTGGACTTCATGGTTGACCTTCGCCATATCCAGCCACAACCGGTGATTGGCACGCATCCGGTTGGTCGCATAGTAAAAGACACCGGCAGCTCCGTGAATAATGGAATCCCACACCATAAAACGGGTTTCACGGTAATCGGGATAACGGGCATTTTTCGCCTCACGGTTCCGCAGATGCCCCCAGGCAAATCCCTGCAGCACCATGATGATCGGTTTACGCTCATCGACACTCCGGCGCATTTTCACGGCGTATTTGCCGACGCAGCTGATTGTCCGGTCATCCAGATCGGAGTGATCACTGCCTCTGGCAGATGCCGTTACCGGATAAATATCAACCCCGGAAATATCGCACCCCTCATTGTACATTTTCAATGTGGCAATATCATTGCGCGGAGCATGATTCATCCATACCGGGTGATAAGGATCTATCTCTGTCATCTGCCGGTATTTTTTTACAAGTGTCGCACAATCACTGCCCATCCATGCCGGTTCATCGGCATTGTGATAAGCGAGGAATGCCGGATGTTGAGTAACTTCATTATCTTCGTGAACATAATGGCTGACCACTTTCAACCCGTACTGATGTGCTTTATCGGCGACCAGTTTAATACTTGGAGCATTGGAGGACATATACAAGACCGTATTGAATCCGAAACGCTGATAACGCGCAAAATCCTCCTCAGTGAAATCCGGTTCATAAAGACCGACCGGAAAGAATGTTTTACCGTTGATGCGAAGCATATTGTTTTTATCCGGCAAAACCTCATAACCGGCTTTCTTCACCTTTCTCACCGGGAGAGCTGCGGTAAAAATCTCTTTGCCGGTCTGTTTCACCGTTACGCGCAGGGAATATTTGCCGTCAGCGAGTAATGATGAGTCAAAGGGCAGACGGAAAAAATCTCCGTTTTTCCCGACCCGGATATCCCATAAAGAAATTTTTTTACCATCACTGCCGGTCAATTCAAAGATAACATCTGCCGGAAATTTCACCGGCCGATTGAATTTGATTTTACCGGAAATCTCCCTGACCGGCTGCGAAGCATAGAAAGTGTTGCGGTAGGCTGGCGACTCCAGAGTAACTTCAAGCGGGGATTTTTCTTTGCGGTCGATCTTTTCCAAAGTGACATTGTCAAACCACACTTTGCCCGGAGCGAGATTTTCCAGAGTGATATACATTGAGGAGAAAGGTTTTACCGGAGTGGTAAATTCGATACTTTTGGTCTGCCATGCCGTAAAACCATCCTGACGCTCCAATCCGAACTTCTGGGAGATCCCGCCGTGATCCCCCCCGGCAGATTTCACCGGGTCCCAGCCGACAAAAAAACGGTAAGGATGATTGAATTCACTGCACATGACATTGACCGTTAAACGATAACCGGTATTCCGGGCGACCGGAATACCGCGTTGTTTGACCGTACCTTGCTCTGTCAGAAGCAAACTGGTTTTACTTCCTTTGGCATTGGATGTATCCAGTTTCACTGTTGCCGGTTTATCGCATTCCCACCCGGCGAGCTGCTGCTCAAAGCCGGGATTCAAAACCGTATCTGCTTTCCGGGGGATTACGGAAGTATCTTTTTTCACCGCCGTTTCCTCCCTGACCGTGAAGTCATCAAACCATATCGTGCCGCTTGACTTCACCTGCCGCAAAACCAGAGTACTGTATTTGACATCCTTGGGCATGGTAAAGGAAAATGAACGCTTTTCCCATTTGGTTCCGGCAGTTCCGGAACCCCAGAAAGCACCGGCAAAACGCTTGGTAAAAGTGGAATACTCAACATACAAGCTGTATTTTTGTGCAGCGTGGGCAGCTTTGACCTGATAAGAGACCGTATAGGTTTTACCGGGAAGGAACTTCACGCTTTGAATGAATATACCGTTGCCGCCATCTTTATTGAGCATTATGGAATTTTTACCCTCGGCGGCATTGCCGTCGATTTTTCCGGCACCGTTAGGCGTACTCCAATGGGCGGGAAGACCATTTTTGCCGACCTTTTCAAACCCGGCATTGCGGATCGGCACAGCTTTGGGAATGAATCGCTCCCTGGAAACATCCGGAGCATTGGGAACAGGAAGACTCTCAACCAGTTTGAAATCATCAAACCAGACCGCTCCGCTGCCCTTTGCCTGTCTCAATACCAGAGTTGAAGAACGCACATCATCCGGGAGTGAAAAAGTCAATGAGTGCTTTTCCCATTTGGTTCCGGCATAACCTGAACCCCATCTGGTTCCGGCGAAACGCTTGGTAAAGGTGGAGTATTCGATGTAGAGCCGGAACTTCTGCTCCGGTTTTTCTGCTTTGACCTGCCAGGTCAGAGTATAAGTTTTTCCCGGTTTAAGCTTCAAAGATTGAATAAGTATACCGGTTCCGCCGGGACCGTTTAATTTAAAAGAGTTCTTCCCCTCAGCGGCATTACCATCCACACTGCCGGTGAAAGCCGTTGCCAGCGACCAGTGACCGGGAATCGTTTTCCCCTCTCTGACCTCCTCGAAACCACCATTTCTGACCAAAGCACACAAAGGGGAAACGGTCAGCAAACCCGTCAAAAACAGAACCACTATTTTCTGCATCATCATACCTGAAAAAGCATCAATTGAGGGTATAAGCCCAATAGGTTTCGGTATCATTCACTACTTTTTCATTCTCCCAGGTGCAATGACCGTCAAGAATCAGGAGATTGCCGCCGCCATTGTGACGCCAGGCAACCGGGTGCGGGCTTCTGGTTTCGCTGGCCCGTTTGCGCTGAATAAGGGTATTGGGTTCCGAGCCATCCGATGAGCAGGAATCCGCCAGCAGAATCAATTGCGATGCATTGGCGATGGAAGTGTATTTATTACTCTGCTTGTTATCGACCGGATAGATTTTTTTGCAATAGTAATTCAATCCGTACCAGGGCTTCGGACAACTGTTATCGTAGGTGCCGTCATCTTTGACAACAAAACCTTTTTTAGGGGCACTGGGGCAGCTGACCAATTCATTGCTGCCGTATTTGTAGATGCAGGAATACCAGATATCACTCGGGGTGGCTTTATTGGCAGAAGCGTAACCGGGATAATAATCATCATTATCCTGATGATACATTGAAACGCACTGACCGATATTTTTCAAATTGCTGATACAACCGGCAGTACGGCCGCGTTCACGGGCGCTGTTGAGCGCAGGAAGCAAAATCGCCGCCAGAATGGCGATTATCGCAATTACCACGAGGAGTTCAATAAGGGTAAACCACTGGTTTACCCTCACGCGTGAGGGTAAACCACTGGTTTACCCTCACGCGTGAGGGTACATTAAACATCGTTAAAATCCTTTCATTGTGTTGTTAGAGGAAATCAAAAATTTCGACTTTTCTATATTATATGCAAAAAA
>JAFVZG010000123.1 GCA_017508285.1 Lentisphaeria bacterium
GATCTCTCATAATTGCGAGCTTGTGAAAAAAACGAGATATTGACATTTTAACTTCTGCCAATATCCCGTATGTCACCAACTTTGCAGATGGTAAGCAATGTAAAGTCTTCATCTGCCAAAGCTCAATCGCAGACCACCCAAGTCAACACCCAAGCCAACACCCAAGTGGCAAGTGCAGAAAACGCACAGACCACAACTCCTGAAGAAAATTTAGCAGTTGCCCTGGAATCAGACCAGTCCGTATCGTCTGTACCGTCCGCACAAACACCGTCCTCTAGCAGGCGTCTTTGAGCAGCAACACCGCCGAACTTGTGAATGAAATATTTCCTTGTGAATGCGTAGTAATGTCAAATTATTTCGAATATTGTTCCGAAGCGCCGAAGCCAGCTGAACTGTCAACCTTGTATTTTTATAATAGAGTAAGAGGTTCTCAAATTACAACAGGATGCTCGTAAAACGTACTGTGCTAATGGAAATTCTTGATATTTCCAGACGATCCTTAAATGGGCGAAAAGTGAAGGACAACAGAGAGCGTTTTTATTGAAAAAATGGCGAAAAAACGGTGAAAAAAACGCCAAAAATATAGAGCGTTCAGCAGGGTCTTTAGTTTATTACATAACCGCTACCATTTTTTTGCCGTCAGGCAAAAAACATAAATCCGTCAGGATTTGCTTCATGCGCCGCAGGCGCGCTTCATGCATAGTTTGGTGCGCTTCATATTTTGCGGCAATGCCGCAAAATGCTTCATAAAAACAAAACGCATATCCGCCGTTGACCACCGTCATGGACTTTATGGACATAATGGACTTTATGGACATCAGATATATGCGTGATTCCCCGTCTGCCAACAGAGCGCATACCGGCTGAAACTCCGGTCAGACGGCAAATTTATGCTCTCAAAAATTCCCGCGAAAATCCCACAGCATCTCAAAAAGCACCACAGGAAAATTTTCGGGGTATGGCGGCGAATCACCGCAAATATACCCCTATTGCCAACGGCTTCACCGGTCAAAATGCTTGATAACCTGCCGGAATATCGCCACTTCTTTATCAAGTTCCTCTTCAGAACCGTAATGAGTCTTCAGCTGAACCATCCGGCTCTGGAGATATTCTGCATTGGGGCAATCAGCATCAGCAGCCAGATATGCCAGTGCCGGTTCATGGTAAGCCAGCCGCCACGCTCCATAGTAACCGTCTGAACCGGCGGCGATCATTGCCTTATGGAAATCTTCCCACGACACAAAACCGGTATCCAGACAGAATGCCGCCGCCCAGAATGAGTTGACAGTTCCTGCCGGTGACTTCTGCGGCTGCAGCCATGAACACCCGCTTGCCGCCTCAAAAAATGCTTCACCGCACATTTTGCGCATCGCAACGAATTTATCCAGATTTTCCAACTGGGCAAGGGTAAATGCCGCACACAATTCCGACATCCGGAAGTTGAATCCATAATGGGTGTGCCGGATGGTTTCCGGAGAAGCGATCATATTTTTATCGATCTTGCTCTTCCCCGGTTCCGGGCTGATCTGACCGTATCCCAGACTGCTGAAACGCCGTACCGCCGCCGCCAGTTCCGGATCATCGGTAATGACCATGCCGCCTTCGCCGCAGGTGATATGTTTGGAATTCTGAAAACTGAAAGATCCCAGATCCCCGATCGCTCCGGCAAGTTTGCCGTCAATGCTTCCGAGAAAACATTGCGCACTGTCTTCGACGACCGGCAAGCCCAGTTTTTTCAACTCCGGCACCGGCGCGGGAAGTCCATACAGCGACACCGGCATGATCGCCTTTGTCCGCGGAGTGATCTTCTTTTTTGCCGACTCCACCGACATGACAAAGGTTTCCCGGTCAACATCGGCATATACCGGTTTCGCTCCGGCATGAAGTACCGCCAGAGTTGTGCTGGACATCGTCAGCGGCGGCACGATCACCTCATCCCCCGGCCCGATACCCAGCGCATGCAAAGCCGCATGCAAAGTAGCTGTACCATTGGCAAAACTTATGGCAAACTTCACCCCGAATTTTTCAGCGAACTCCGCCTCAAGTCTGCCGGTGAATCCCGGTTCGGATTTACCGGGAAATCCGCCATTGAGCAATTCTTTCAAATATTTTTCTTCATTGCCGCAAACTCTCCAGGAACGCATACTTACTCAACCTCCACAACTGTTCCGTAAATTCCGTTTTCTCTGCCTTCATCCCGCAGAGGATTCATATAGTAAAATATCATATAACGGTTGCCGCCCAGCGGTACGATCTGCGGATAACCGGTATCTGCCCTTTCCCCGTCATTGCGGATGATGATCTCTTCCGCTTCGGTAAGGTTGGTCAATTCCGGATCGCAGATCCTTGCCCGCACCCCGGTTTCCGGCTCGATCCGGTAGCCGTAAGCGACCAGAACTCTGTTGTCAGCAAGGCGGCAGGCACAAGGCGGTTCCATATGGATACCGGTATCCACCGGCTCGCTCCAACTTCTGCCGCCATCGGTGGATTCGGCAACAAAACAGTTGGCTCTGGTGATTTTCTCACCTCCGGGAGCCCGATGGGTGCGCATGAGCATCACAAATTTACCGGAAGGCGTGATATAGAGGAATGGTTCCTCAAAAACGCCTGATCCTTTATGATCGGCAACTGTACTTAAAAACTGCCACGACTGACCGTCATCCCGGCTCTCATAAAGCACCACCGACGAGTGATACTCCGGGCGGTAACGCAATGCCTGACCGCAATAGAATAACCTGCCGTCGGCACTGCGGATGATATTGGCGCGATTATGCATCATCAGCGGTCTGCCGGGCAGTGACTCCATTCCTCCGGGAAGCGGCTCCGGAAAAACCGGCTTTTCCCAACTTCTGCCGCCATCGCTGCTGCGCATGGAGATCGAACCGATATGAGTGGAAGTCGGCACCATATTACCGGCATAAATGAATTCATTGTTGCCGTCGGCATCCAGAGCTTCCACGGCGAACCGGGGAATATTTCCCCAGATAAAAGTGTTGGCAAAGAGGTATTTGCCGTCATAAAACATCCCGCCATCCTGAGCGCAGCCCTCGTATGGAGCCAGCAGAAGCTCAGGTTCACTCCAATTTTCGCCGTTATCCTCAGAAAAAGTGATCATCAACTTTGAATTCGGGTCAAGATGCGAGTACCACCCCGGCTTCAATCCGGGCAATCCCCGGTAGCGCGGAGCCCGGCGGAAACAGAGAGCGATCCTGCCGTTTTCCAGAGCTGCCGCACCGGGAAATGCGGAATACCAGTATTCATCCTGATATACGGTGATATGTTTGATAACTTTCAACATATTGAAATATTCCTTATCTGTTAAATATTTATTATTGTACCATTTGTTGTGATAAAATCCACCGGGTGCAATCAAATCGTTTTATGATTTTAACAAATCATAATGTAAGTGATATATTCCATGTGTCGCCATAAAATGTGTTCATTCGATCTTGTATCTATGTTTCACAAAATTTGGGACATTACCAAAAATTTCAATAAAACAGTGCCAATTGATGCTCATCCACTCCGGGAAAAAAGTGATCCTTCAAAGTCGCTTCGACATGAAAACCGCAACTTTCATAAAACTTCAACGCTCCCGGATTGATGGATGAAACACATGTCCGCACCTTGCGGGTTTGGCGTTTTTTCCAGAAATCATCCGCTGCCCGAAAAAGCATCTTGCCGATCCCTTTACCGGCATTCCCCGGCATCACCCCGATCCTGACAAGGCATCCCAAGCCCCGCTTCAATGCAAGATTTACGGTAATACAGCCGACTATCCTGCCATCTTCCTCAGCGACGAAGCTGATACTTTCGCAATCTTCGTTGATCGTATACCGCATCAAATTCTCAGTATATTCAGCCGGTCTGGGAGCATCGGTTTCCATGCGTTCTTTGAGATAAGTTTTGAAACTTTCAAAGAAAACCACCGATGCCTGAGCAGCATCTTCCGGCTTGAATTCCCTTACTGAAACCATCTTTATTTCTCCAATTTTGCATTCAGTTTGATGATTTCGGCAATGATTTTTTCTCTTGCCTGCTGATAATCCGCCAGTTTCCAACCGACCGGGATATTGAACTCACCTTCGCCGTAACGCTTGCCGTTTTTATCATACTGCCGGGCAAACTTGGAATCCAGAAACACCGAATTTTTGCGGAAATTGTCACCGAAATCGAAACTTGCGGCAAGTTCTCTCAGCACTTTCTCTGCCGCCTGAGTGTCGATACCGGCTTTTCCGGCTCTGGCGATACGATCTTCCAGAGTCATAATGTAGCGCAGATCATCGGTTCCCTCACGCATGGCTTCATAGTTGATGGTAAAACCGCCTTTGGTATTTTTGCGCGGCGGCATACTGAAAACCCAGTCGGTGCTATCCAGATCCAGATCATTGTATGGTGAAGCGGTAAAGTTGTTATACGCCCAGAACATCTGTCCTTTGGTATCTTTGCCGATAGTACGGTAAAACCAGCCCAGAGCGAAACGGTACCCTGCCGTCTGCGTATTGGAAAGTGCATTGTCGATATTATATGACCACAACTCTTTACCATCTTTCAGACAACGCTCCCGGATCGTCTGCCAATCATCCACATACCAGAGGTTGCGGTTGTTGAAACGCAAGGCGTAGGCAAAAATATTCGGTGCGAATTTGTCGACCTTATCCTGAAGCGGACGGGTGGTTTTCAACCAGATATGAGTTGACCATGATTTGGCTTTCAACTCTTTAAGTTGAGCCATTTCCCAGATCGCACCGGGGATAAACCCCGGATGGCTCAACACTTCATCGGTGGTGTAGTAATACGGTTCCGGCCAGCCCCGGCGGGCGGCTTCCTGATTCAACGAAGTGATAAGATACTTGTAATTTTCAGCTTTTCTGCCGGATTTGGCAAGGATCCCGTCAGAACGGACAAGCAATCCGAGCATACCGCACTTTTTCATCGTATCGATAACGGCACTGTTGGTAACGAAGTCGAAGTGGTACTTCCCGTCTTTCCAGACAAACAACAGCTCCCTTGAAGCATCGACTATCCAGGTATTCATCCCGTGGTCAGCCTGCTCGCGGATCACATCATGCGCACCGGTATAACCGTTTTTACCCGGAAAAAATCCGGCATAACGGTCGCTTTTAACCAACTCAAAAGGCAGCACCCGCACTGTTACCGGGATATCGACTTTGCCTTTGAAACTAACCAGAGTGAATTTTTCTTTATACACTCCGGCTTTGGCACCGGCATCGATCTTGAAGGTGATCCAGAATTGTCCGGAACGGTTCTTTGCCAGTTTGAAGTTATCGATTTTCTCCACCCAGACCGGCTCATTGATGACCTCGGAGCGTTTGTAAAATGCGGTACTGCGTTTATACATGGAACGCACCACCTTGATTTGAGCAGTGATACCGTTTTTGGCAAGTTCGCTGCCGCCGGAAAGAGTAAACTGCTGATCTTCAAGAGAGTGCAAATTGAGGACTGCCGGTTCAAATTCACCTTTGGCAGCAGTTACGGAAATTGCCGGTCTGCCGGGATCCTTTTCCGGAACCTGATGGGCAAAAAACATATCCATCCAGTTGCCCTGAAAGGCGATGAAACCATTTTTCTTCGCAAAGTCAGAAAGTTCCGGCACTTTGGTATTGCCGACAAAAAAACGCTCAATATAATAGTTGTCTGCAAATTTTTCCGCGATCTCCTGACGCATCTCCTGTTCATAAGGGATCAAACCGCGCCCGATAGTAACACACTTCCATTGAGGATAATCGATTTTGCGCCGATTGCCGGAAGGGATCAGTTTGATGTACCCCACGACCATTTTGCCGCCGGGCATAAAACCCAGTTTGGCATTGCTCATATTTACATCTTTTGCCACTAATATTTCCGTATTGGGGTGGCGGTGCGCCGGAGCAGCGGCAATGCGGATACGGTAAGGATTTTTGAAATCATTGATCGCAAAATTGAAATCTGATTCCGAGCTGGTTGCCCGCACTCCCAGATAAACATCATATCTATCATTGAGTTCCGGCTCATAGGTCAAAGGTTCTGCCCCCAGCGCATCAGGTGGAGTGGAGAGAGAACCTTTGCTCCACGGCGCAAAAAAACCGGAATTGGCACGGTAAACAAATTTATCCCCCGACGGGTCGCCATCTATCGCGACCCCCGGAGAAAAAACGGTAAAATCTTTCAGCACCACCGTGCCGGCGGGATCGGTCACCCCTTTTACCGGCTCGATCTCATCGGCAGGATAATTGGGATCGATCACCCTGCCGGTAACTTTAAGCTGCTTATCTTTGGAAACGAAATCTTCCGGTGCAAAATCCTTGATCTTCAAGTGGTAAATATTGCCGAAAAATTTCCACGACGGCGTGCTGCCCACATAGAACAGGCGGGCATCATACTTAATATCACCCGGATTGGCAAAATCAGCAACGATCCTTTTATCCATGATCAACTGCACCCGGGAATTGCCGAATACCAGTTTCAACTCATGATCGGCACGGTTGCGCAGCCCCGGACGCAAAGTATTGAACCAGCTCTTTGTTCCTTTAAGAGTGACCAGGATCCTGCCGTCTTTATTGACCCAGATGCAGTACCCCCGGTCATAGGATATGCCGCAAGTGACCAGCGGCAGCCAGGTTTTGGCATCTTTTGCCTGCATATCGACCGAAAATTTGATCTCCACGGTAAAACCGTTTTTGTACATGAATTCCTTTGCCGGAGCAGTGACCATGCCGCCGGTATAGTTGAGAAAATAACCGTGATCATCTTCCCTTGCCCAGACGACCTGTTCCGGATTTCTGATGGTCAGAGCGACGGGGGGATTTCCCTCATCTTTAAGGGTATTGTTACCGGTGCCATCCTTCATTTTCCAGAAGTGTTCACCGCCGGAAAGTGCCATAAAAAGGCACAATGCTGTCAAAGATAGTGTTTTTTTCATTTTTTTATTCCTTTTGGATTTGGGTAAAAATCAATATTCCTGAAGTTTATTGCTGGTCAAGCCATGCCATTTATTGTTATAGGCATCGACAGGTTTGGCGATGGAAACATGACCGTCAAAAAAGAGGTAATTGCTCTGCGAATTATGCCGGTCGGCAGCAACATATATGGAACTGTGGTTTGCCGCACCGGGATAGAGCTGATAATTCTGAGCATCACCGAGAATATACCGGGCAGCCGGTTCCTTGATATGGATATTTTTCATCGCTCCGGTAAATGGGCCCTCTTTGCCGCCGGAGAAAAGGAGAAACACGGTATTCATACCATACGCCCAACCGGGACTGAAGTGACCGGCTTTACTGCCGATATTGGTTTCCCAATCCTTGATGCCAGGGCAGCTGTGGATATCTTTGCCGCGATCTTCCGGACCGTTGAGGGTTTTCAACTCAAACTCTCTTCCCCAGGTCGCCATCCAGTTTTCTCCGAGGTTGCTGCCGCCGGCATTGAATGGGAAACAATAATAACCGTCATTGGCATCATTGTACATGGCGATTTTGGTGCCGAGAGACTTCAAATTGCTGGTACAGGTCGCACTTCTGCCGCGTTCACGGGCAGAATTGAGCGCGGGCAAAAGAATCGCCGCCAGAATGGCTATTATCGCGATAACCACGAGCAATTCAATGAGGGTAAAGGTATTGACTTTTATCCGCTCACACGCTGAACTTACCTTACAGAATCCGGGAACCAACTCTTTTTTCATGGCAATATCCTTTCTATTTAAGGTTGTTTTCAAATCAATGCATCACAGTGAAATGTCACCAGTTTATCAACTTCATCCAACTCCAGACCGTGCGGGTGATGTCCCCAGAAATTACGCCGGATGACCGTGATCCTGCCGTCGAGGTCGAGCAGCCGCTGCTCAAAAATATTGAAATTTGTTTTGATATTTACCGAAGTATCCTCCTCGCCGACAACTGCCATAAGAGGTATTCGCGCATCGACAAGCACTTTGATACTATTCAATGGATTCAACGGAGATGTTTTCAACTCTTCAAAACTCATACCGAATCTCTCGCAAATCTCCCGTTTCCGGATATCCGTAGAGATGCTTTCTCCCTCATCGGCGGCATTGCATACCGGAGCATCAAGGTAAATTGATGCCACCTTTGCCGGAAATGTTTCCGCATAGCGCAGAGAGAAAAATCCCCCCCAGCTCATCCCGATAAGGCAACACTTTTCCGCAAAGCCCAAGGATACCAGATAATCCTGGAATCTGCCCATGATCTCCATGCATAACTCATTACCGCGCAAAAAGTGCGTGTCGATATGCACATGATAGAATCCGGAATCCAAAGAGCCGTCACCCCCACCCTTTTTACATAGGCTTCGGGCCACACCGCCACCCATGACCATCTGCCGTCACCGGCAGGAGCATGGGGCTCGGCGATCCAGGCGTCAATATTCTCAAACTTGAAGTGATGACGGGTAAAACCATACCATTCATCGGTTCTTTCTGATACCGGAAGTATTATCTCTTTCATTCTCACCTCTGGATGTCACTCATAAAATCACTCATAAAAATCTTCCTGCCGCCCTCGTTTTTGGAGGCGATACCGGCAAGTACCACCCTATTCAAAAGGATGATATCTTTCAGCGGTACCGGCGGGATCGAACTTCTTATCATTGCCGCAAAATCCTGCATCATCCCGGCAATACTCAGGAAATATGCCTCCAATCCGTCATCGGTATACGGCAATGCCAAAGGTTCTTCCCCCTGACGGTGGATCGTCAATCCCAGCGGCAGCCCCACTCCGTTGAATATTTCACAAACTGCCGCCACCTTATTGGCGAACTGGATGGTGACGATATCCCCGTCATCGTTGCCGCTGTTCTGCACGCTGACGACCTCATTGCCGAATAATTCAAAGAGAGTCCAGAGCAGATGCGGAGCATAACGCACCCAGACACAGGAGGTGACTCCGTTGACAAAAAACACCCTGCTCCCGGAAAGAACTTTCTTTGCCTGCTGAACCAGCGGTGACCACGGAAAACTTGAAGCGACCATCAAAGGATAATTTTCCGGAATGACCGAAACAAATTTCCGCAGATCTTCCGGAGTGTGCGCCAGAACCTTGTCGATGAAAAGCGGTTTGCCGCTTTTGAACAACTCCCCGGTCATCTCCCAGTGGCGGTCGATATCATCCCTTGTAAAAAGAATGGCATCGGATTTTTCGACCAATTCCGCCACAGATGAGCAAACTTCCGGAATGTTGGCGACCCGGGCGATCCTCTCTGCCGCCCCCGCTTCCGGAGCGTAAACTGCCGTGATCCGGGCATCGGGAATAAACTCCTGATGACGGTGATGAGCGGGCAGATACTCTTTGATAAGAGCAAATTCACACTCTTTCTGCAAAGCATCATTATCAAAATCATTGAATACGGCAGAAAAACTGTACGGGTGACCATTACCCGGATTCATTCCAACCACACCGATCCTGAACATAAAACCACTTTCCTTTACCAATTATTTATAGCGGGTAAATCCGCCGTCGATCACCAGATTGTGTCCGGTAATATACGCCGCCGCATCTGAAGCCAGAAATGCCACCGCTCCCTTGAGATCGTAACCGGCACGCCCCATCCGTTTCAACATGGTCAATGCGGAATAATCTTTGATAAAGTGTTCCGGCTGAGTGCGTTCAAAACCTCCGGGGGAAATAGCATTCACCCGGATACCGTACTCACCGAGATAGGCGGCACAATCGTATGTCATACCGATCACCCCGGCTTTTGCCGCCGAATAAGCGATCGGATTCGGGGTCATATCATCACCGTAGATCTTGCGGTCGCGCCCGACCATCCCCGCCATGCTGGCGATATTGATGATCGAACCGCTGCCCTGCGGCATCATCAATCCGGCAAATTCCCGGATCATCAGAAAGGTACCGGTCAGATTCGGCTCGATAAATTCTCTCCACCCTTCAAGGCTCTCTTTTTCCAGTAATCCGCAAGCCTTTTTGGAGTGCCCCCCGGCATTATTGACCAGAATATCCAATCTGCCGAAGCGTTCTTTTATATCCGCAAAAAGCCGGATGACTGAATTTTCATCGGTCAACTCCAACTCATAAGGGATGAATTCGTAACCGGTCTCTTTTTTCAATTCTTTCACACTTGCTGCCGCCCGCTGATAATCTCTGGCGGTAACCGCCACTGTCGCCCCCATTTCAGCCAATCCCAGAGCGATTTCAGCACCGAAGTTTTTGCAGCCGCCGGTCACCAGCGCGATTTTGCCTTTCAGCGATTGCAAATCGCTGAGTGCGCTGCTTTTCTCTCCATTCACGGTCATACAGGTATCCTTTGATTTACCAACAAAATATCAAATCTGAGTAAATATACACCACCTTGCTTCAAATTCAATAGAAAATCGGTAGATTTATTGATTTTTTCGACAATTTTTTATAAATACGCTGAATATTCCATAGAATCTCTGCTTTTTACGCCGCTTTTTCTGCAGAAAACAGCCTTTTTGCTTGAAATACTTTCTTCCCGGCGATATATTATGGTTGTATATTATATTGATATGTTATTACCGGGAAAGAAATTCAGAACCCTATGTCAGCTGCCAAAAAATCAACTTCAATGGGCGTTGCCTACAAAAAAATTCTGCAGAAGATCATCTCCGGGCAACTGCCTCCGGGAACTCCTTTGCGGGAGGAAAGACTGGCAGAGGAATTCGGTATCAGCCCCACTCCGGTAAGAGAAGCATTCCGCCGCCTTGAGTACGAAGGATGGGTGCAGAGCCGGCCTTATCAGGGCTGCTGCACAAGAAAATTCACCGCAAAAGATATCGATGAATTATATCAGTTGCGGGAGATCCTTGAGGGTATGGCTGCCGCCACTGCCGCAAGAGAGGCTACTTCGGAGGCTTTGGATAAAATCAAAGCCGCTCTGGATGCGGAAGAGAATTATCTGCGGGAAACCGCGGAAAAATATCAGATGGATGAAATGCCGCCGGCATTCTTTGAAGATGTCGATTTCCATGCGGCGATCGCCGATGCCGGAAGCAATCAGCTTTTAAAGCAGCGTCTGACCATGCTCAAAGCTCAAATCACATTCTCTTTCATCATAATAAGAAAAATCCCCGGCAGTCTTGCTGAACAATACCGGGTATTTGAAGAGCATACCATGATATACAACGCTATCGCCCGCCGCTGGGATGATCTTGCCGAAGGGCTTATGCGCCGTCACATCGCCGATGCCCGCAACAAATATGCGGGCATGGAAAACAGTCTCTTTAAGATCGGCAGGTGATCTTCTCCCTGCCGGTGAAATAAATCAAACCGGCAGGGTGTACCTTTATTAATTCCGGACATTGATCCTGCCGGTAAGTACCATCAATACCCCAAGCACGATCGCCAGCACCACCGTGCCGCTCAATAATGCAAAATCTTCCATCTGCAAAATAAAATAATTCACTATATAACTTGCGGCGAAAACCATTCCCATAAGCAGAGCCGGAAGCATCCGGTTGAAAAACATCCGGGCATACCCGGTCACCATCAATACGATCACCGCCGCACTGATCGAATAACCGGCAGCAAAACTGCTCTGCTCCCCGATCGCCAGAAGCATCAGATAAAAGAGTACCGGTGCACCGGAAGCAACCATATACTGCATCGGGTGAAGCGGGATTTTGCTGATCAACTCTCCGGCAATCAGCGTAAAGAAGAAGACGATGAGGAAAAATGTTGCATAAGTCATACACCTTTCCACCTGCTGATATGTCCCGGCAGATATATGCATCGCCACTCCGGCAGAGGCATCGCTCTCATTTTCTGTCAGCAGATTATTGATCTGCCATGAAGCAGAGAATTTACCGTTTTCGATAACCCTTGTATCCGGCAGAATTGAACCGGCTCCGAAATTCGGCGAATCCCAATCGCCGCTGATCTCCACCTTGTTGTATTTGGCATTACAAGCAACTTGAAAAGAACCGCTTCCCCGGACTTTCAGCATAATGTGACAATCAGCACTGCCGTTTATCCCGGCAGGAGGAGTGATAACTATCTCCTGTTTTTTTACCGTACAAACGGCTTTTTTGCCATTGATTTCTGCGGAAATATCCCGTATTGCGTTTGCCCCAGTCATCACCGGCAGAATAATATCCTTATCCAGCACCGGGAAATGAGCATCTATCTCATTTGTCGAAGTATAGACAACACTCTGATAGATACCGCGGTAACGGATCTCCGGTGCGACAATGCTTTTTACGCTCATTGTCTCCGGATGATTTTTGCCGCTTCTTATCCCGGCAATAAATTGAGGATCTCCCCATGCGGCGGCAATATCATTTTCGGCTTTCCGCTGTTTTTCCGCCCGTTCCTTTGAAAGATTTCTGACCAGCATCAAAGGTATCTGCAGCATGACCATCGCAATGATGATCAAGGTTATCTTGATGATCCACTTTTTTGCTCCGGGAGAAATATCCGGTTCAGAAAAAGGACGGGTACAGGGTTTGGCTTGCGGGATGTTTCCGGTAACTTCGGCGGCTTGAGTGGGATTGTTTTCCATTTTTTCTCCTTCGGGTTGCAGATGGTTGACGGGATTGTGGAATATAGTGCCGTGTCAATCATTTTGCAAGCCGCCGGAAGAAAAAGTTATTTACAATTTTTTACCGCATTTAACCGTTATCGCCGGAAGCAGAACTTCCTGATTATAAGTGCGTATCCTGCCGTTTTTATCCGGCTTGCTCTTCACCTGCCATCTGGCTTTGAAAAGCACATTTGCGCTGCCGGCGGCATTTGCCTGCAAAGTTATCTGCAGCGGCGGGAAATCGATCCTCTGCCGCTTTTTCGGCAGTTTTACCAGCACCGTTTTACCTTTGCTTTTGACATCGTTGACCAAAGTCAGCCACTTGGGAAGTTCCGTTACCGGCACCAGAGATATCTCCACTCCCGGCGGAAAATAACTGTTCCCTTTTTTAACTTTCAAAGTCACCGGTTTATTTGCGGTAAGTTCCAATGTATGCGACTTCAGATCCCATGTAAGAGTCTGCCCTTTGCGCAACACCCGGAAGGGGAAACACCTTGCCGGGTTGATATGGGTATAAGCGAAAGCCTGCGTAGCCTCATCACCGGGGATCACCGTGGTCGAAAAATCCCCGCAATACGCTTCCAGCTCCAGAAATTTCACCTCTTTTTTGTTA
>JAFVZG010000124.1 GCA_017508285.1 Lentisphaeria bacterium
TGACCACAGCGATCCGGTAATGTTTGCCAATATGCGCCGGGTCATGGAAAAGACCGGCAATATCTCCAAAGATGTCAAAGTCTGGTTCGACCACCGGGCTTTGACTCTCTGGCCGCAGGATGCCGCCGCTCAGGAAGCGATTGCCGAAAGAGAGAATGTGATGCTTGCTCACGAAGGCGAAAGCGTCACAATCTGACACCGAAGCGGTTTTGCAGGATATCCCGGCAGTTGATGATTTTTTCCAGCAGGGTGTTTTCGCCGTACATATAGTGGTTGCTGGCTTCAAAACCGATCCGGGAATCTTGCTGCTGGATCGTCAGCATTTTTCTGGCGAGCATCTCTTCTGACTTGAGCAAAGCGATCATCTGTTCCCGGTCGTCAGAACCGGAATCCCGCAGATTGTAATAAGTCATCAGATTGGCGGAACTGCCGATAATGCAGAATCCGGCTTCCGCCATATTCAGCAACTCAGTGAAGTTGGCATTGCCCTGATGCTCCGGAGCGATCTTGTGGAGGATATCCAAGCCTTTTTTCCATTCGGCAGTCATTTCCCGGAAGGTCTGTGCCATGATCTCTTTCGGATAGTGCCAGCCGTGTGTCCAGGCGTACATATCATCAAAGGGGAAACCAACCATTGTGGCTCTCCTTCCGCTTGGTTCGGCGTAGACCAGATTGCCGCACCCGAAGTTTTGCGGGCCGCTGTAGATCAGGGAGGCTCCGTGAAACGGGAACATGGCAAAGCCGTCGGAGAAGTGCTGACAGGCTTTTTCAATTTTTTCCGGATATAGAGCTGAAATTTCTTCGCACCATTGCTGCAGTGAGCGGTCGGCAAGTTTCATATTGCCGCCGGGAGATCCGCCAAGGGTCCAGCTGAATACAAAATTGTCGATACCGATGGCAGCGAGATTATCCAGATGTTTTTTTGCCAGCTGCGGTACGGGGATAAATGGAAGACTGCTCAATTCCCATGAAGCATTCAGCTGCATTTTGGCAATGATCTTGCGGTTGCATTGCCGGGCTTTTTCCCAAAGTCTGGTTGCGACCGGGCCGGGGCCGGGGTGCGAGATGGAGTAGTCGTATACTTCACCTTCAATGCCGTGGCAATCGGTTTTTAATCCGGTTTCGCTGACACACATCAATTCTGCTTCATCGGGCAGCTTTTCCAATACATCCATATCCCACGGCTGCAGCCAGCCCCAGTTCCAGGCGATCAACCGTGGGGTGGCGGCAGAATTGCGGATACCCCGGGCAATGGTATTGAGAACTTTTACCACATTGGGTGCAGGGGAGGGCAGCGCGGCACAGCGGGGGCAGCCGTCTTTCTGCAGCCGGGAAAGGCAGTGAGTGAGATTTTCGCTCATGGTGATCGTCATAAAACCGCCGATATCCGGGATGGCATTGCAAAGATCGGTGATGCCCTTTTGCAGCCGGGATTCCACTTCCGGATGATTTATACACACGGCGAAAGTGCCGCTGTTATTTTGATTGGCAGGTCCGATCCATTCCGGGTGCCGGGCGGCGATTTCCGGCGGGAAAAAACGCGGTTCATTCAAATAGAGAAAGAGTTTGATGCCGTAACGGGCAAGTTTTGCTGTCATCTGCTGCAAGGTTTTCTGTCTTATCTGCCAGTCGGCGGAGTAATCCTCATCACCGGTCCACGGTACAACGGATGCCAGAAGCACCGGATACCATACCGCATTGATCCCGCTTGCCTGATACTGGGCAAGCATTCCTTCGGGGAAGGGGTCGGGGGCTCCGGGGAGCAGATTATCCCCGAATGCGGCACAAAAACTGTAGACCATCCGCAGATTACCGGTGGCGGCAACGCCGGTTGCCGGGGGTGTCGGTTTTTCCAGTTCAGCGAAAAAGGCGAACTCTTTTTCCGGTGGATCAATGGCGGTAAGAGGGGATATGACCGCTTTTATTTCCGCAGTTTTTTCCAGTTGCCGGTCAGAAAGTTCTTCCCAGCGGATTTCGGGGCAGAATGGCTTGCTGTCACCCATTTTGTGAAACATGAAGTCCTCATCCATCAAAATCCGGTAGAGTTTTTCTTCGCTGAAACCCAGAAGCTGCAGCAGCTGCCGGTAGTTGAGGATGTGCCAATTTTCCCGGATGATGGTCAAATAACCTTTTTTCAGGTAATCATCACAGAGTTTTTCATCATATTTACGCAGACCGAGGCGTTCAGCTTCGGTAAAGATCCTGGCGCATGAAGTTTGCAGAACTGCGGCAATGTTTTCCACTTTTATCCGGTTCCAGTTGCGGAAAATGACAAATTGAAAGCGGGCGGGGAAGTGGCTCATTTCCCAGACTTTCCCGGAAACAGCTTCCGGGGGCAGATGTAATTTGTTCATGAAAATCATTCCTGTTGATTATAATCGCTGCCGGTAATATAGCATGATGCCATTTTGATTGCAAATTACGCTGAAAAAAAATCAAAAAAGTTTGCAAAAACGGCACTTTTATGGTATATTTATCAGTAAATCCAACCAAAAATTATTGTGGAGTGAAATGGAAGTGAAAAAGTTTATTGCAGCAGTTTTTTCTGTATTGTTTGCCATGCAGATCATGGCAGCGCCGGTTCGGTATAAGGCCCCGGAATTGAGTGATAAAAAATCATGGACGATGGTGATCGTGCCGGATACTCAGACCTATATCCAGAAAAGTACCAATCACGGTATCATGCATCTGATGTTTTCGTGGATGGTTTTCAACAAAGAGCGTTTGAATATCCGTCAGGTGTTGTTTACCGGTGATCTGGTGAACAATAATGACCGGGCATATCCGATGCCGGGCCATATTGAACTTTTCGGCAGCGAGCAGTGGGAGAGTTTTTCCGGTCTGATGAAGATACTTGACGGTCAATTGCCTTATGTTCTTGCCACCGGTAATCACGATTACGATTACGGCCGCCGGAAAAATGTGGAAAACACCCATTTTGAACGCTACTTCCCCATAAACCGCAACCCGTTGACCCGCAGTCAGCTCAAGGGGTGCTACCCGGATAAAAACAAAGAGACTTCTCTGGATAATGCATACTATGAATTTACCGCTCCGGCACCGGATGAACGGAAATTTCTGGTCATTTCTCTGCGTTTTGAACCGAATGATCAACAGATCGCCTGGGCGAAAAAAATTGTTGATGATCCCCGTTATGCCAATCACTTTGTGATACTTCTGACCCATTATTATCTTTACCGTGATGGTTCTCTGCCGGTCAAGGGATATATGGGCAACAGCGGGGCGGCGATTTATGAGAAACTGGTGCGACCGGCAAAAAATATCCGGATGGTGGTGTGCGGTCATTGCTGTGCGCCGAATGACTGGAATAGTTCAGTGCAGTTTGTGATGGGGAAAAATGCCGCAGGAAAGAGTGTGGCGCAAATCATGTTCAATACTCAGGCGATCGGCGGCGGCTATGCCGGTAACGGCGGTGATGGCTGGTTGAGACTGCTGGAATTCATGCCGGATAAAAAGACGGTCAAAGCACGGACATTTTCGCCGTTGTTTGCGATTTCTCCCTCCACGCGTCATCTGGCGTGGAAAACTGATAAGGCCAACGAATTCACCTTTGAACTTGAATAAAATTCCGGAGGTTTTATTTATGATGGAAACTCCGTGGAATGGGGCGATGACTCCATTCAATATTCTCGGCAACACCTGGTTTGTTGGTATCCGTCAGGCATCAAGTCACCTGATCGATACCGGGGATGGATTGATTCTGCTGGATAGCGGTTATCAGGAAAATCTTTATTTGCTGATCGATTCCATTTACCGCTGCGGATTTTCGCCTTACGATATCCGGTATATCATCCATTCTCATGGACACATCGACCATGCCGCTGCCACCAAA
>JAFVZG010000125.1 GCA_017508285.1 Lentisphaeria bacterium
TTGACCAGCGCAATCTGCAGCAGCAGTGGCAGGAAAAATTGAAGGTCGGCGGTTATCCGACTACGGTTATTCTTGACGGCAAAGGTACGGTTTTGACGGTGATACCGGGTTATCTTCCGCTGGAAAAGTACCTCAAAGCGATCATGCCGCCATATAAAAAACCGGGAAAACAGAAGTAAAGTTACAGGTTGACAACCGGTGATATATTTAAGACGGTTTCAAAACTTTTAACAATTCAGGGGGATCACCTGTGAGAAAACTTTTTTTAGCCATTATATTGTTATTCAGTGCCGCCGCTCTGCCGGGGGCTGAACCGCAAATCGTTTGCGATGAGGAAAGCGGGATATGCCGCATCGTTGACAGCGATGAGGAAACGCAAGCTGCCGCCGCCGCACCGGAGAAAACTTTGCATTTGGAGCGCAAACTTGTCGGGATGACCGGAAAAGATGAGTTTATGGCGTTTCTCAAAGGCGAAAAGGCGCAGAATTCTGTCAACGCCGCTTTCTGGGGTATGATGCTGCTGGCACTGCTCGGCGGTCTGGCTCTGAATCTGACTCCCTGCGTATTGCCGATGCTGCCGGTAAATCTGGCGATCATCGGGGCATCCGGCGGCAACCGGGGTTTCCGGCGGGGTTTGCTCTACGGTCTGGCGATGGCGGCGACTTACGGGGTTTTGGGGCTGCTTGCCGCCTTTGCCGGGTTGAGTTTCGGCACGCTGAACAGTTCTCCGTTATTCAATTTTGCCATTGCACTGATCTTTCTGGTATTGTCACTGGCGATGGCGGGGGTATTTAATTTTGATCCGGCATCGAAATTCAATATCAACCCCCGCAATCTGAATCTTTCCGGTGATATGACTGCCCTTGTCATGGGGGCGGTATCGGCACTGCTTGCCGGAGCATGTGTGGCACCGGTGGTCATCAGTGTGCTGGTTTTTGCCGCCGGTAATCCTGCTTACGGGTGGCTGGCACCATTGATGCTCGGTATCGGCATGGCACTGCCGTGGCCGCTTGCCGGGGCGGGGTTGTCGGTGCTGCCCAAGCCGGGGAAATTCATGGTAAGATTGAAATATTTCTTTGCTCTTATCATCTTTCTGGCGGGTGTGTACTACATCCGCACCGGAATAAAACTTTTGCCATCCGGCGGGGGGCTGCCGGTGCTGGAATCCGGTATCGTTTCTCTGGAAAAGGGTATGGAAAAAGCCGCAGAAACCGGTAAACCGCTGCTGGTGAAATTCACCGCTTCATGGTGTAAAAACTGTCATGCCATGGATCGGAATGTGCTTGCCGATCCGGAGGTCAAAGAGTATATCAGCAGGAACTTTATCCTGGTGACTTTTCCGGCGGAAGACCCTTCGGAACCGGCAGTTGCCGGAGTGCTGAAAAAGTATGATATTCCGGGATTTCCGGCTTTTGTCATCCTCAAGTGAAAAAGTTGATTTTTCCGGCAATTGAAAAAAGCACTTTTCAGGTGTATTTTATAGAAACGACACAATTGTAAAACTCTATGAGGTGCATCTATGCTTTTTACCGGAACCCGCAGTGATATGTCGGTGACTTCGGCGTTTGCCATCGCCACCGGACTTGCTGCTGACGGCGGGCTGTTTGTCCCGCAGGAATTTCCCCGTTTTTCCGCTGAGGAATTTGCCGCCATGATCCCGATGGATTACTGTCAGAGAGCGGCGGCAGTATTGGGTAAATATCTGACTGATTACACTGCCGATGAGATCCGCACCTGTGTCGAAAGTGCCTACAAAGGTACCTTTGACAACGATCAGCCCGCCCCTCTGGCAGATATCGGGAACAACCGTAAAATGCTGGAGTTGTGGCATGGCCCGACCTGTGCATTCAAGGATCTGGCACTGCAGCTGCTCCCCGGTCTGCTTACCGTGGCACTCAAGAAGGGTGATTCCGGCAGGGAAGCGGTGATTCTGGTGGCGACCAGCGGTGACACCGGCAAAGCGGCACTTGCCGGATTTGCCGATGTGAAAGATACCCGGATCGTGGTCTTCTATCCTCGGGATGGGGTCAGTGATATGCAGAAACTGCAGATGACCACCCAGAAAGGCGGCAATGTTTCTGTCTGCGCCATCGCCGGGAACTTCGACGACGCCCAGAACGGGGTCAAAGCGATATTCACCGATCCGGAGATGAAAAAATTCCTCAATGACCACAATATGGAGTTTTCCAGTGCCAACTCCATCAATTTCGGCCGTCTGGTTCCCCAGATCGTCTACTATGTTTCGGCGTATTGCGATCTTTTGAAAGATGGTTCGCTGAAAGCCGGGGAATCTTTCAATGTTACCGTGCCGACCGGCAATTTCGGCAATATTCTGGCGGCGGTCTACGCGGAAAAGATGGGCGTGCCGATCAAAAAATTCATCTGCGCTTCCAATAAAAACAATGTTCTTACCGACTTTATCAACAGCGGCGTTTACGACCGCAACCGTCATTTTTACACCACCGAAAGCCCTTCGATGGATATCCTCATATCCTCCAATCTTGAGCGTCTGCTCCACCTCTTTGCCGACGGTGACTGTCAGGTGGTGGCAAAGTTGATGAGTGAATTGAAAAACTCCGGCAGATATACTCTGCCCGCCGGGATGATGGCAAAGGTGCAGGAGAAGTTTTACGGCGGATTCTGCGATGACCTTGCCGGCAGGCAGGCGATCGCAAAGATCTTCAAAGAGAGAAACTATCTCTGCGACACCCATACCGCGGTGGCACTGGCAGTTGCCGATGCCTACCGGGCGGAAACCGGGGATGAAACCTTGATGGTGATCGCTTCCACCGCCAGTGCTTACAAGTTTGCTCCGGCAGTGCTTAAGGCATTGACCGACGGGGAACTGCCGGAAGATGACTTCAGGAAACTTGAATTGCTTGCCGAACTTACCGGTACAAATGTACCGGCTCCGCTTGCCGGGCTCAAAGGCGACAAAGTCCTGCACTCATGCTGTGTGGCAAAAGAGGATATGGCGCAATTCATCCGTCAGCGTCTGAGTTGAAGTATGCTTCAAAAACTCTGGCTGCTCTTTTTCACTTTTGCCAAAATCGCCGCCTTTGTACTGGGCGGCGGTCTTGCCATGCTGCCGGTGATCGAAGAGACTTTTGTCAATAAAAAGAAGCTGCTTACCGGCGAAGAATTGCTGGATGTGGTGGCTCTCACCCAGACGGTGCCGGGGATAATTGCCGCCAATGCGGCGGTTTCCATCGGCATGAAGATCGCCGGATTTGCCGGGGCGGTGGCAGCTTTGCTGGGAGCGATATCCCCCTCATTTGTGATAATTCTGATCATTGCGTGGCTCTTTCCGGAGTTATCGCCGGATAACCGCTTCTATCTTGGGGCATTTGCCGGTATCCGTGCCGGAGTCACCGGCTTGATCGCAGTGACGGCATGGAAACTTGGCAAAAAGACCCTTACCGGCAAATTTGAAGCGGCGGCGGCAATGATATTTCTGCTGGCGGCACTTTTCGGAGTGAATCCGGGATTGATAATCGTCGCGGCAATCGTCACCGGTATGGTCTACTGCCGGATCTGCGTGTCGAGAGTGCGCCGGATGGAGGCGGAAAAATGAGTATCCTGCTGCTCTTTCTGAACTTCTGCAAATTCGGTCTGCTCTGTTTCGGCGGCGGTTACATGCTCATACCTCTGCTTACAGCTGAATTCGTCGGCGAAGGCAAACTGCTTACTCCGGAGCGTTTCGGCAATCTGGTTTCGGTCTCCCAGTTGACTCCGGGACCGGTGGGGATCAATACGGCGACATTCACCGGTTTTCTGGAGTGCGGATTTTTCGGGGCACTGGCGGCGACACTCGGATTGGTTTTCCCGACTTTGCTCCTTGCCGGGCTGGCGGTCTCATTCATCAGAAAACACCGGGAAGACCGGTGGATGAAAAGTATCCTTTACGGTGCCAGACTCGGTGCAGTATCGCTGGTCTTCTATGCGGTGCTGATCTTCGCTCAGATGTCGGTTTTGAAAAGAACTTTTTCCCTGAAGGAAATGCCGCTGTTTTCTCCCGGCGGCATCATCATCGCACTGACGGCATTCATCCTGATCGCCCGTTTCAAAATGCAGACCACCTGGGTGATCCTGATATCCGGAGCACTCGGAGCCTTGCTGATCCCGTTTATCGGCTGAGCGGCGCACGCCTCAGCTGCTCACCCTTTCCGGCTGTGGGAATTTTGTGGGAATCTTTGGGAATTTTGCGGGAGCAGTCTGCATGCGGTATGATTGCAGACTGCTTCTTTTTTGCAGGGTGGCTCACGCCGCCCCCCTGCACCCCCGGCGGTGCCACCGGCACTTTTGTACTTTTGGCTTGTGCGCGTTTTGTGGCGTTGGGCTGGCTCGACTCATGTGGCGCAATCCTTTACCCCGCTTCCGCCTTTTATGGCGAAAGCCGGCTTTGTATTGCGCCACGACTGCCGCATCCGGGGGATCTTCCCCCGGAACCCCCTTGCTCCTCAGCTCACGCTTCGTCGCTTCTCGGGGAACACTCTGCATACAGACTGCTCCCAAAAACTCCCAAAAATTCCCACAAGGCTGTAAATCACGGTTACCTTTCCTCAAGCAGAATCGCCCCTTGTCAGATTGGGGGCGATTTTATAAATACGGCGGCAATTTTTTGCCTTTCTTTTCTCTAAAGAGAAAAA
>JAFVZG010000014.1 GCA_017508285.1 Lentisphaeria bacterium
ATTACAAGCGGATAACTCTCATTTTTTCATTTTCTCATCATATGAGCGAAGCGAATGCTTCATATTGTGGAGTGAAACGGAACAATGCTTCATCTGAAAAGGCGGTTTATGAAGCACTTTGTGTCATGCACGCCTCTGGCGTGTCAAGCACACAAAAGTATGAAGCAATCCTTCGGATTATGAAGCACGCTTGTCGGCGTATGAAGCGAAGCCTTTTCAGGCTTCATGTTTTTTTGCCTTGAAATCAAGGCAAAAAAATGGGGTGGTAGACCGGACTTGAACCGGCGACCTTCTGGGCCACAACCAGACGCGCTAACCAACTGCGCCACAACCACCATTTTGTTTGCTGTTTTATAAGATATCGCCGGAAAGAGGTTTTTTCAAGCGATTTTCTCAAAAAAAGATAAAATAGATGAAAAAAATAGAAAAAATCAGGGAAAGCACTTGCATTTTCTCTATAGGTGTGTTCCATTATGCATAGAGATATTGAATACCGGAGTTTTTCCGGTAAAATAAACTCAGGAGCATTTGAATGAAGTATTATACCGAGGACCATGAATGGGTCGAAATTATCGGAGAAACTGCCATTGTCGGAATTTCGCACTATGCGATAGAAGAGTATGGCGAAGTCAGTTTTATCGAATTGCCGGATGAGGGCGACGATTTTATTATCGGCGACCGCCTGTGCAATATGGAAACAGACCGTTATTCCGTTGAATTGTGTGCGCCTATTTGCGGTTCCGTATCCATCGTCAACGAAGCGTTGGCTGATGAACCGGAGTTGTTGAATGAATCCCCCGAAGATAAGGGCTGGATTTGTAAGATGACTGATTTTGATGCATCCGAATTGGATGATATGATGAGCGAAGACGACTATTACAAGTATCTTGATACTCTGGAATAGTTCCATTTATGACGGAGGGGAGGAAATTATGCAGGAACGGATCGTGACCATCCGGAATAATGCCGGTATCCATTGCCGCCCGTCAAGTGTTATTCTCAGCACCATAAAAAAAGAGTTCCCCGATCACCGTTTCCAGCTGCTTACTGCTGACGGAGCGGTCACGGAACTTGATAGTATTCTGTCGTTGATCTCCCTTGCCATGAGCAAGGGAACTTCTGCTGTGTTGCAGGTCGAGGGGATCGATGAAGAGCTGGCGATCCGCCGGATCGGTGATCTCTTTGAATATGAATTTGACTTCCCGCCGCGCTGATGTTGAAAAATTTTTGGCAGAAGACCTTTGCCCGTTGCGGGCGTGACGGAAATTTTTTCCGGATAATTGCCGGAACAGGTTTACTGTTGCGGCTTATCTATTTTTATGAATTTTCCACCCTTGCCCACTTCTCCTTTGCCATCGGGCCGGATGTGCAGGAGTATGCACATAGAGCGCAGGAATTGTTGAAAGGACTCTGGTTTCCCGGCTCTCCTGAGATCCATGCCCCATTATACTCCTTTTTTCTGGCACTCTTTCTTAAAATATTTGCCGGGAGCATCCCGCTGGTACGCCTGCTGCAGCTTTTGCTGAATTGGTTTGCATACACTGCAATGGCAAAGTTACTGAAAGAGATATCCGGTTCGGCGCAAAAAGCGTTATGGTTTCTCGGATTTGCCATGTTTACGCCGGTACTGTTTTTTCATCAGACAGAGTTGATATCCGAAACTCTCTTTGCTCCGCTGCTGGCGGGATTTTTCTTTGCGGTTTACCGTGGTGATGATAAGCCGCATCGTTTTTTTGCCGCCGGGTGCTGGCTTGGCGGGCTGCTGCTTACCCATGGATTGATGATATTTTTTGCATCAGCCGAGATATTTTGGATGTTGTATCATAAATTATGGCGCAAAACCATTTTGCTGGTTGCCGGGATCATGGTGCTTATTCTGCCGGTAATTGTTGCTAAAACAGTTTATTATGAAAAATTTACCGGGATTCAAGGTAATGGTGCATTCAATTTGTGGCTCGGTCACAATCCTGATGCTACCGGCGGTTGTTATTTGCGGCCGCCGGCATGGAGTATGAAACTGGAGAGCTTCCGTAAAGAAGCTGCCGGGCAGGGGATCGGAGAAGAGAGTCTTCTGTTAGGAAAAATCGGCAGATTTTATCTGGAACAACCGGAAAAACTTTTGCTGCTGCCTTTGCAGAAATTGTGTTTGCTCACCTCATTCAAAGAGGAGATATCCGGGGCTGATCCGGAGTATCTTATCCGGAAAACTGCCGTGCAGAAGTTCGGTGCCGGTATGATGGGCGTGGTGCTCACCCTCGGTATCGCCGGAGTCTGTTTCGCCGTTAAAAAGCGGGAAACTGCCTTTATTCATTTCTATCTGCTTGCCGGAAGTATTGCTTCGGGGTTGCTGTTGACCGTGGTTTCCGGGCGTTACCGTCAGGGGTTGATGCCCGGATTGCTGCTGCTTGCGGCGCTGGGTGCGTATCATATCGGTAAGAAGGTGTGGCTGTTGATCGTGCCGCTGGGGGCGGCAAGCGGATTTATGGTGTGTTTCATCGCCGGGAATATCGGGGAAGCGGCATCCATTACCGGTGAAGCATATTACCGGATGAAAGATTGGGTACGGGCAAAAGAACATCTGGAAACTGCCGCGTTATCCTCTTTTTATCCGGCGCGCTTTGATAATATGCTGGGCGCCATCGCTGAAGAGCAGCAGGATCTTGCCGCCGCGGAAAAATATTATTCCCATGCGGTAAACTCTGCTCCGGATGATCCGGAAGCATTTCTCAATCTCGCGCACCTCTACTTTTATAATTTTCCGCAAAAACGCCAAATCGCACTGCATTTGATACATGAGGCATTGAAGCGGAAAGCGGCATTGCCCTCTGCCTATGATATGCTTGGTCAGCATCAGGCGCAGCAAGGGGATTTTGCCGGGGCATTGAAGAACTTTGAAACGGCGTGTTTATATGAGCCGGAAAATAAGTTATATCAGGAAAAAGTAAAACTTTGCCGTGTTTTAGCGGCTGAAAAAGGAGAAAAAAACAATGAATCCGGTGATCGTTAAGACAGTCTTACTCTTGATCTTATCCAACTGCTTTATGACCTATGCGTGGTATGGCCATCTTAAAAAGCTGAATTCCAAACCTCTGATAATCGCCGTGCTGATAAGTTGGGGGATCGCCTTTTTTGAATATCTGATCCAGGTGCCGGCCAACCGTATCGGCCATGACGGCAATCTTAGTCTGGCACAGTTGAAAATATTGCAGGAGATCATTTCGCTGTCGGTATTTGTGCCATTCAGCATTCTTTTTATGGGTGAACCGCTCAGATGGAACTTTCTCTATGCCGGTATTTGCATGATCGGGGCCGTTTACTTTATATTTAAAGGGTGAAAAAAACACCGGAAGTGTGCGTTTGCCGCACAACTTCCGGTGAGAGTGATCGGGGGAGTTTACCTTTCAGGTATCGTTCTCAGGAAATATCCCGGAGTACCGCTCCAGGCGTGACACGCACTGTTGTTGCGCGGATCACTGCCGTAAGGGGTGAAAAAATCATCATCCGGCAGATAGACCTCCCAGAAGGTATCGGCACCGTGTTTGATCATGCCGCCCCAGTAACTGCGGATGGTTCTTGTCAGTTCATTTTCCATGCCGCACATCCGGAATGCTTCCAGCAGATAGTGCATAAGATAAGGTGAGACGGGTTTTATGATATTTTCCCGTTTTTCCCAATCTTGCAGGATGCAGCGTCCTTCTTCCGGCGAAAGGACTCCGGCAAGGATGCCCCAGATCTGACTTGCCCATGAAAATTGCCGGGATGATCCGGAAGAGAGCATCCCGGAATCAGTGTCGAATGATGACCGCCGCAAGGTATTGCGCCATACCACGGTTTCTTCTTGCAGTCGGTTGATTTTGCTTTCCGGCATATTTAATATTTTTGCCAGTTCCGCCAGCGATTCCAGAGCCCGGATCGCTGTGCAGGCGATCGGAGTTGAACGGTCAAGTTCATCGCAGTGGTCGATAAACAACCAGTAACCCGGATTGTTGAATGATCCATCCTTATCCAGTTTGTCGCGGTAAAAGGTCAACTGCTTTTCGGCGATGGGGAAAAATTCTCCGCCGATATCCAGGTCGCCTGAAAAGCGGCAATGCTCCAGAAGAAGCCGGGAAAACAACAGTGAATAATCCAGAATAAAAGAGGAGTTATGAGGTTCCGGTCTCATAATGACTGCACCGGGGATCATCCCGCGGTCATCTTTACAGGCACACAGAATGCGGATGCTGCGTTCGATTTGATCATACCGCTGAAAAGTGACATGATTGACCAGAGCCTGCAGGCGCAGATCACCCAGCCAGAGTCTCCGATCCCGTTTCGGACCATCTTCTGCGATCTTCTGCATACAGTTGCGCAAAGTTCTGGCGCAAGCGGCGTCGATCAGAGCCAACTCATTATCCCATTGCGGAAGCGGCCGGGGCAGATCTTTGCCGACCGCACTCCGGGCGATCACTTCTGCCCTGGTGATTTTTACCTTGCTTTTGTGCGGACAGGAGAGGACATTTATCACCAGATACCGCAGTGAATAACGGTTGGGCAATTCAATTTCAGCGGGGAAATCGTATGCGGTAATAAGTTCTTCCTGAAGCCAGGCTCTGCCGAGACCGCCGTCGAATGTTTCCGGATCGCATTTTGCTTCATAAGGCAATTCTGCTGCCAGTATCCGCAAGCGTACCGGGGAGTCAGCCTGCGGGCTTTCCAGTTTCAGCCGGACTTTGCCGACCAGAGTTTCCCCGAAATCCAGCACGAGGCGTTCTTTGGCAGAAAGGATCTTATCTTTCAGCAAATCTGCCGGATAAGCTGCAACTGCTTTGGTGTGCTGCCATGACCCCGGATCATCGTCAAGAGTCACCACACTCTTTGCCGGAATACTCCATGTTACAGTTTCCGGAGCCAGACGGTCGGCTTTTGCCAGTTCGCTTTTCCGATCATTCCGGTTGTTAAAAATACATTGCATCATGATCACTGAATTCCGGGAGTTGTCTCTTCGATGGTGAAGTTACGGTAAAAACCGGCATCTCTGGCATCGGTCAGGCGGACATCGAGCACGAGTTTGGCTGAAACTGCATCCGGGTGCATCGGCTGGATCGCAGAGTAACTCTGCCACTCTTTATTCGGCGGGATGTCAAGGCGGTTGATCTTGCCGATCCATTGGTTTTTGTTGTTGTACTGTGCGATGTATACAGATGCTCCGCCTTTGCCGAATTTCCGGTCAAGTTTGGCTTCCACGGTGAATTTGAAATGACGGTTGGCAAGATTTTTGAGCTTGAAATGATAGTAGGAGTACCGGGAATGCATGATCCCCGGGCCGCCGATGATTTTCAAAGTCGATGTGCCATCGGGCTTTTCATCGACCAGAAACGCGGTCTTGCCCAAGCCGAGAATGATGGTTTCCAATTTTTCCTGATGCCGTCTGAAACCTTTTTTTATCTTGTATACGGAATCCGGCTCATAAAATTGCAGACGGGAAGGTTTCCACAATCCGCCGTGACCGATGTAGTTGATCACCTTGACGATCACCCGGTTATTGCCCGGTTTCAGGAATCTGGTGATGTCGAATAAAAGCGGATTTTTGTAACTGTCAGGATTTATTGCCGCGTCGTAGTTGTAAGAGCCCACATACTGACCATTCACCCAGACCCGGCAGCTTTCATCCACACCGCCGAGAGCTAATTCGGTGCGTTTGCCCTTGAATTTATCCGGGATGGTGAAATCCAGACCGAACCACGAAAATTCCGTTTCGGTGTGACCGCTGTTCTCCAGACTGCGGTCAGTTTTCACATCCTGCCACTTGGAAATATCCTGCAACTGGAATTTCTCTTTTTCCCCGATATTTTTGGGGTCGAGTTTAAGTTTCCACACCAATGGAAGCCGGATCATGGTATCCGGATCAAAGTCGGAAAAACTCCAAACTTTTTTTTCATTATATGCACTTTCGGCAATGAATTTGCTGTAAGTATACGGCGGCAGAGTTTTCCGCAGACGGCGGATATCGTTGAGAGCTTTCATGCGGTCGGCTTTTGAGTATTTCTCTTCAACGAAAATTTCGCAGGTTTTGGCGGTCAGTTTGGCATTTTCCAGACCTTTTTTCAGGAATTGTACCCGCTTGAGATCTTCCGGGGAGTTGGCGGCAAGTTTTTCCGCTTTTGCCAGAATTTTGAAAGCCGGAGCAAAGACCTCCTGCGGAAATAGCCGGTGGGCGTACCATGCATAGTTGAAGCCGAAAAATGCCTTGAATGTGCCGTAATTGTATTTTTTGGGGATATCATAGAATTTTTCTGCATTGTCACAGGTATATTTTTCCCAATATTCCCAATACTCTTTGATTGCCGGAGCCGCTGCACCGAAACAATTGTAATACTCATTGAGCAGATCTTCAAGTTTGGCTTTGGGGTTGACCGCGATGCGGGCGGCAACATAACATTGTGGTCCGGCGGTAGCAAAGGAGTCATTGGGACCATCAATCATGATCGCTTTGCTCACCGGTATAAAAGAGGTTATTTCATCGTAAAAATCCCGGACGGTATTTTCCGGCATCACATAACCGTTGAAAATATTGGGTCGGTAAGCGATGGATGCACCGGATTTTTTCCAACCTTCCGCCCATGCTTTCATCTCCTTACGGTGCCGGGGAGTGTAAGGGTAGGGGATATGGTCAGAAGGAGTGACGACCAAAATCAGATTGTTGGGGTGAAGTTTTACATCTGTCGGTGCAAATGGGTAGTTGGCATAGGCATAACCGAGAGTGACGACCGAGGGGTCGTATTTTGCCGCTTTGTCGTATACTGAACGGTAGAATTTTGCATAACGGTTGCTGGTATCCATCATCGTTGGATAAAACGACCAGGTGCGCTGTTTACCATTCCATGACATACATTTACTGCATTTGCAGTTGCCTTCGGTATCATTTTCAAGGCAGTTTATAAAAAAATCCACGCCGGGATTTTTCTCTCTTGCTTTCAGCCAGCGGGCGACCAGTTCATTCTGAAAACCTTCATTGGAAACACACATGGCAGTAAGTCTGACCACTTTATCCGGCACTTTATCCGACGGGCGGGCAAACCAATCCGGGTGAGTCGTGCCGTACTGTCTGTGCCATTTGGTAAAAGCGTGTCCGATGTCATCGACATATTGCCGGTTGCTCCGGGTCGGGCGCATCGCCCGGAAATACCACTCTTTGGCAGAACGCAAAAACATGCTGGAGCGCACCCGGAATGAGAAGGGAGTTTCCCATTTGAAATCGTGTTTGGCGAAGTTTTTCTTCACCCCTTTGTGGATTACGATGCCATCGTTGCCGGGATAGGGCCAGCGGGCATTGAATTCTCTTTCCAGAAATTCATAAACGGCGTAAGCACTGGCGGCATTATCCTCAAATTTTGGTTTTGATGTATCATTCCCGGCAAATACGATACCATTGTCAATGGATCTCAGAATGAATCCTCCGGGAGAAAGTTTCGGCATAGTATCCAGTTTTTTCGCTCCGGCACGACCGATGTAAAAGGTGAAGCATCCGGCATTGGCATGGTTTTCCGGCAAAATGGATATTTGCCCGTAACCGGCTTTTGCCAGATGCAGCTGCAGCTCTTTGGCGGCAAAGGTTTCTGCGGGATAAGCCTGATCCGGGGTCACGATCTGCAACGGTGAAGAGTCATGCAGTTTCAATTCAAAAACGATCAGGCAGATCGGTTTGAAGTTGGCGCAAACGATCTTCAGTTTGCGGATCTCTTTTTTTACCGGCAGAGAGAGCGGGAAGATGCGGTTTTTGCTTTTCAGATCAAACTTGGGAATGAATTTTTCCGGTTTGCTCCAGATGATTTTGCCATCTTTATCTTCAATGCCGCAGGAGTATTCAATACTTTCGCTGCGGTAGGCGATGTCAGTGAAAACCGCCGCCTGATCGACATATTGATTTTTGCCGATATCCAGGACAAAAGTTATCCGTTTGTGGTGTCCGGAACAGCCGTAGGTTTTTACACATCCTTTGCCGTAATTGAGAACTCCGTCGCTCAATGCTGAGGCGTTGTTGTGAATGTGAAAAGATTTTATTTCATTCCAGCTGTTCTTTTTGGCTGGAATATTGGAAACGGCATTGGGGTTCTTTTCAGTGCCCCGGAGGAATCCACCATGATAGTAGCCCTCCATTTTCATACTTTCGACTTGATACTTTATTTCTGCTGCCGGCAGGATAAGAGCCGCAGCGGATAATAAGAGCGTGAAAAACAGTTTCATTTTCATATCCTTGAGGTTATTGAGTTTTTTAATTGTAAAAAAAGCGATATTCAAGCTCACCAGGTGTCGGTGCCGAGGAAAATTTTACCGGTGGGGAAGTCCGGATGGGGAATCACTTTCATGGAAACATTTTGCACATTGCCGCCGACAAAACAGATGTTGTTGGTGGTGTTGTGACGGTCGCCGCTTCCGGTGCCATCGGCTTTGTGAACGAAGGAATCCATCTGGAATTGCAATTCGCCAAATTGCCAGTAACCGTCAATGATAAACGGGCGTACTGTCGGTTGGACAACTTTGGTGATTTTTCTCCATGAAGCGTGATTGGCATTAGCCCCGCCATAGGTGTAGGCACTGGTGGAATTCATTGCATAGTCGGTGCTGTTGGTAGTCACGGTTCCGGAGTAGGACGGGCAGAAAAACAGCGGTACCTCTTTGGTTTTCCAGTCTGCTTTGCCGAAGTAATTATTCAACATATTGTTCCACCAGTATTCTCCCCATGACGGATGGGTGGGAAAGAGA
>JAFVZG010000015.1 GCA_017508285.1 Lentisphaeria bacterium
CGGCAATGTCGTGTTTTGCGCCGAGTACGGTGCGGGAGTGTACTACCGTACTCGACCGTACCGGCACAGAAGCAAGGCGCGAAAGTGCCCGCGATGCGCCACCGACGGTTAGATTTTATCACAACAAATGGGACAATAATAATAAAAAACGATACTGTAAACCATGATATTGAAACTTGACAATTTTCGCGGACGCGGCGGGATCGCCGATGTTTCCAAAGTAGCCTTCCCGCTGGTGGTCGCCTCCATCGGGCACGGAGTAAACCTTTTCACTGACCGGGTAATGCTGGCAAACTATTCAGCGTCAGCAATGGCGGCGGCATTCCCGGCAGGATTGACCTCATTTACCATGTCCTGCATTTTTCTCGGCGTGGTGGGTTATGCCGGGGTATTCGTAGCACAATACACCGGTGCCGGGCAGGATCGCAATGTGGGCAAAACCGTCTGGCAGGCGATATTTCTGGCACTGATCGGCGGATCGATCATGGCATTGACGACCCTTTTCGCTGATGCGATGTTCCGCTGGTACGGTCATGCGGCGTCTCTTCTGGAAATGGAGATAACCTATTACAAACTGCTCTCATGGGCAGGCTTCGTGCCGCTGGTCACGGCGGCCTTGTCAACCTTCTGGAGCGGCAGGGCAAAAACCGGCATGATCATGATAGTCAATCTGATAATCACTCTCTGCAATATCCCGCTTAATGCCCTGCTGATATTCGGCAAAAAATTCTCCATCGGTTCCTGCACGCTGGAAATCCCTGAACTCGGTATTACCGGTGCCGCTCTGGGTACGATCGGAGCAGGAGCCATCGGCATGCTGATCTTTGCGGTGGGGTTTGTACTTCCGGCAATGCGTAAAAAATACGGCAGCTGCGACAATCCGTTTTCGCTTGACATATTCTGCCGGCTGATCCGCTTCGGCATTCCCAACGGGGTACAACTGGTTCTGGATCTGGCGACTTTCAACATCTTCGTGGTATTGCTGGGAAAAATCAGCGAGGAAGTCCTCACTGCCAGTACCGTAGCCATGTCAGCATACAGTCTGGCATTCAATCCCATGATCGGATTCGGTCAGGCGGCGAGCATCCTTGTCGGTCAGGGGATCGGGGCAAGAGATATTGCCTTTGCCAAAAAATCGGTCAGAAACTGCCGTTTTCTGGTGATATGTTACTCTGCGGTAATGCTGGTGATATTCATCTTTTTCCCCGGAGTTATCTGCAGAATGTTTGATCTTCAGGATGAATCGATCCGTGATCTGGCTGAAGTCATGCTGATATTCACCAGCGGTTATCTGCTTTTTGATGCCTTCAATATCCTTTACGGCAATGCCGTCAAAGGCGCAGGTGACACCAAATTTGTCATGTGGGCAGGGATCGCACTTGGTTGGCTGGCATTTGCCTTTCCCTGTATTGCCGCCTATATGATATTTTCCGGCGAATGGGCGATCAACTTTTTCGGAGAAGAAAGTTCCCGCAATATCTGCGTCTGGAGTTTATGGTGGATCTGCGACATCTATATTGCGATGCTCGGCGGAGTATTCTACTGGCGTTACCGGCGGGGCAAATGGACCAAAATGAGCGTTATCAACTAATTGAAAAAACGGTCAATGACCTTGCGGGCGATCGAACCGGGGGCTGGAAGTTCCGGATGATCTGCGGAAGTGAACCAGCCGAGATCACTCAACTCCTCCCCGTCAGCTTCGGCACTGCCGGAATCATATTCAGCATGAAAAGCCAGCATCAGCGAATTGGGAAACGGCCACATCTGACTGCTGATATAGTTCAAATTCTTTACCCTTATGGAACACTCTTCCCACAATTCCCGGTGAATCGCGCCTTCCACGCTTTCACCGGCTTCGACAAAACCGGCGATCAAACTGTAAACATTGCCGGAAAAAGTCCGGTTATGTGCCAAAAGCAATTCTCTGCCCTCATTTCTGGTGACAGCGACGATCACCGCCGGAGATATCTGCGGATAATAGATATTCCCGCATGCCGGACACAACAAACCGCTATCCTTTTTTGACGGTTCCAAAAGACTTTTACACCCGCCGCAAAACCGGTGCTGTCTGCGCCAATTGAGAATATTTTTAGCCCGGCACAAAGCCATCTGCCAATCTTCCGGATATTCAAAGAGAAACTGACGGATCGTCAACGGCTCGCAATATTCCGGCAGAATATCGACTTCTGCAGCAAAAAAACGCTCATTTTCCCTTTTGCCGACCATGGTGAAAAAGGTGTCAGCGGGAAGATAGTTTGCCACCTCTTCCCACCGGGGGAATACCGCCTCCCCGTCGATATTTGAGCTGATCGCCACACTGCGCTCTTTCAGCAAAATCACCCGGTCGTTTCCGGCAATACCGGCCGCCTCTCCGGTGTAAAGGTCAGAAAGAAACTCAAACATGATCGATTATTCCTCCTCCGGCAACGATATCTCCGCAATAAAATACTGCCGCCTGCCCCGGAGTGACTGCCCGTTGAATTGTTTCAGGCTCAACCAATAAACTGCCGTCATCATTTACCGTCACTGCACATGGTGATCCGGGAGAACGGTAACGCACCCGCACCGTCATCGCTTCATCCGGCATACTGCCGCTTTGCCACGATATCTGACGGACGGTAAAACTATTTGACTTCAACTCATCCTGATCGGTGGTAAGAACGATATTTCCGGTTTCAGCACAAATGCTTTTGATATATGCCGGAACTCCGAGTGCGACATTCAACCCCTGCCGCTGCCCGAGGGTATAACGGTGGATACCATTATGCCTGCCGACCTTGCGCCCCTGATGAATAAAAAAACCGCTTCTCACCGGAAGACCGCAGCGGCGGCGCAGAGTCTCTCCACAGCATTCCCCGGAAATTTGAAAGCAGGCATCCTGACTGTCTTTGCGAACCGCACAGGGCAGTGCCGCCGCAGCGGCGATCTCCCGCACCAGACTTTTGGTCATCCCGCCCAGAGGGAATCCCACCCGTGACAACTCTTTTTGGGTCAGACGGTAGAGGAAGTAACTCTGATCTTTGCCCGGATCCACCCCTTTTTGCAGCAATCGCAAACCATCTTTTTCCACCAGCTGCACATAATGCCCTGTCCAGACCTTTTCCACGCCCATACGGTCAGCACACCGGAGCAATTCATGGAACTTCAACACATAGTTGCATTGACAACAGGGATTCGGAGTTCTTCCGGCATCATATTCCCGGGCAGAGGCGAGGAGTACCCGCTCATAAAACTCTTTTGCACAGTCGTGACAGAACAATTCTATTCCCAGTGCTTCGCAGCTGCGGAGCAACTCCGGATCCTGCGGCTTACCGGGTTCCATAAGCAGATTGATCCCGATGACCCGATACCCGGCCTGTAAAGCCAGATATGCCGCCACCGTGGAGTCAACTCCTCCTGACATGGCGACTGCCACCACCTCTTTACAGCTGCTCATCGGAGTTTTCCTCTTCCGCATCACTGCGGCGGATCCCGCGCCATACAGAAACTTCCACGCCGCGGCAGGTATAACCTTCCGGAAGCAGCGGAGTCCATACCCGGTCAGGATATACCGGCACTTCCGATGATATCAGATAAACGGTGTCGCCCAATTTATCCAGAACGCTCAGACTTTTCAACTCTTTGACCGGGATCCCGCAATAAAAAAGACCGCAATACATCCCATCGATATTGTATTTGTATACCTCGGAAGCAGCCGGAGGCACTACCCTTCTGACATCTTCGCCGAAATTGCGCCAGTTACGATCCATCATCCGGTAAGGCAGATGCACCGCCGCATTGAATACCCCGATCCCCAGAGCAAGCAGCACGATCAATACCCATACCGGGAAGCGTTTGTTGCCGAAACTGAAAAATCCCCACAACACCGCCAATGCCGACAGTGCCGACAGCATCAAATAGAGATAACCCTTGCTGTTGCGGAAAAAGTAACCTTCCGGATGATCAAGAGCCGGCAAAAACCTTTCCGGCAGAAAAGTCACCGCAAGGATCAACGCTATCAATACCGGGAAAAATACCCCGCAGCAAACCAGCACTTTCCGGATAACCGCTGAATACCGGCGGATACCCAATTCGTAATTCAAGCCGAGCAATACCGCCAGCGGAGCAAGCAGGAAAAACAACCGGTAAACCGAACCGCCGGGCATCAGCCAGATAAGAGCCAGCATTGAGAAAAAAAGTGTCCGCAAATAGCGGCTGAATACCGGCACCGGAGAGATCGCCTGCAATGCCACACAAAACGGCATCCAAATAATCAGACTCCACGGCAGCATCCGGAAAATAAACTTCGCGGGAAAGAGAAGAATATCTTTGAATAATCCGCCGACATTCACCATTTCCACCCCGGAATTACCGGCATACTGCCGCCAATTCAACCCGATCGGCAGAGCCCATGCCAATACCACTATCAACAGCAGTATCACCCCTGCCAGAAACCCCGGAGTGCGGAATTTTCCGGCAAAAGACAGCGGACGCCGCAAAAATACCAGCGGAAAAATAAAAAATATTATGACCACCGGACCGGCAGTCAAAAAACCGAGACTGAGAAAAATTGCTGCCGATATCCACGCTGAATTCCAATCCGCATACCGGCTGCCGTAGTGAAAAAAGAGCAGTTGCGCCGCAAAAAGGAAACATGCCGCCATTGTCTCCGGCCCGCCCCAAATGCCATTGCTCAAAGTAAATACCGTGCTGAAACAAAAAACTCCGGCGACCACCCCTGCCAGTTTGCCGCTGCGGATCGCAGCAGTTATTCCGGCGAGAAGTGAAAGAACTCCAAGCATCAGCACCGACACCAGACGCAAGGCACTTTCCATCGGCATAAGACGGTAAAAGAGCGATACCACCGCCGGATAAAGCGGCCACGCATCACTGAGCATCACATTATGAGCTTTGGCAGTGATCCCCTCATAAGGATCCCAGAGATTGTCAGTATACTCTGCCGCAATGGCGGCAAAAATCCCCTCCTGCCGAAAAAGTTCCGGCCGGGAAATCAACCACGGCAGCGTCAAAAAAATAAAAAGTGCCGCTGCCAATAAAATACCACGGCAGACACCCCCGCGGGTCTCCAATATCAGCGATTGCGGCAGAAGTTCCTGTTGTTTCATATTTTTCCGAAAAATTTTCACATGGCAAAACTTTTATATTCAACTTGATATAATTTAATACCGGTTGAGATTTTTTCAACTTATTCTGCACGGATTTCCCCGGTTTTCCCTGTGGAAAATCCACTTTCAATGGTTTGCCGCTCAAAAAACGGGGTTATTTTCCCCGGCAGATGCCTCAATAACGGTTCACGCAGAAAAATATAATCTGATACAGCCAGGGTGAATACCCCGTCAACAGCATTGCCGGAAACAAAAAATTTTTCGTTCTTCCTCTTCCGTTTCTTAAGAAATTTATCCACCACCATCTTATCTGCCTTAACCAGGGTTATCCGGTTGCCGTAAGGAAATATGCGGAATAGACCGCGACTATTCATCAATGGTTGAAATCTGCCCGGATCAAAACAGACTATCGCCATCTGTGCCCCGACCGCCTGACGCACGATCCGGGCACAAATTCTGCCGAACTGCTCAACATTACGGAATTCAGCCAATACTGTCTTGCCCTCAGCAGCGCACTGCTCCTGCAGTTTTTCCCAATTGTCAAGCAATTTTTTATCAGCAGATTTGCCGGGCAGAATAAGTTTGCTGACAGCATGAGTAAATTTACCGGTGCGATCATCAAAATGCAATTTGAGCAATACTGCTGATTCCGCATAAGCTCCGGGCTGAACGACCAGTGCATTGCGGATGATCCCGCCGGGCAGATGCCGGTGAGAGTGCGCACCGGCCACGGCAACTATTTCCGGCACGGCTTTCAATATTGCAGAGATCACCGGATAATTTCCGGTACTTATATGCCCCATAAGCACCATTGCATCACACTTGCCGCGCAGAAAATCTGCCGCCTGACAGGCAGTTTGCACCTCATCACGGTAAACCAGCTCATCCCAGCAGCGGCGGCGTTTTTTCAACCCGACATCGCCGAGAGCGATCACCCCGATCCGGTATTGCCCTCTTGTGACCACCGTTGCCGCAGAAGTCGCAAAACCGGATAACTCCCATTGCCCGGTAAGGATTTTACCGCGAAACAACTTATGCCAGCCGGATATGCCCCTGACCGGATGCTCCAGATCATGATTGCCCGGTATCAGTATATCGTAATTCAAATCATTGAATACTTCGATCACCGGCATCCCATTCCGGCTGATCACTTCAAAATTCCCCTGAAAGAAATCTCCGAGATCAACTTTTACCGCCTCCGGATAACGCTTTATTTCCGGGGCGAGCAAAGCCAGTTTATCCAATCTGCCGTGCAAATCAGCCGTTACAACAAAAGAGACTTCGCCGCCGCAAAGCCAAATGCTCCACAGCAGCAAAGTCAGGAATATTATTTTTGTTCCGAATTTCACGATCCGGTGCAACTTCAGGCTTTTGCCAATGCCTGATCAAAATCAGCTTTGATATCTTCGATATTTTCCAGACCGACCGAAACCCGGATCAAATCCGGTGAAACCCCGGCGGCTTCCAATTCCGACTCCGACAACTGCCGGTGAGTCATGCTTGCCGGATGCAGAACTCCGGTGCGGGCATCGGCGACATGTACCACGATCGCTGCCAGTTTCAGAGAATTCATCACCTTCTCTCCGGCAGATCTGCCGCCTTTCACCCCGAAACACAATACTCCGGATGCCATACCGTCTTTAAAGTATTTCTGCACTCTGCCATATTCGGCATTATCCTTCAACCCCGGATAATTCACCCAGCTGACTTTAGGATGATTTTTGAGAAACTCTGCCAGCTCCAGAGCATTCTGACTGTGACGCTCCATGCGCAAATGCAGAGTTTCCGCGCCCAGATTGGCGAGGAACGCATTAAAAGGCATCATCGGAATACCGTAATCCCGCACCAACTGTACCCGCAGCTTGACCGAAAACGGTGCGGCAGCGAAATCTTTGGTGTAAATCAAACCGTGGTAACTGCTATCCGGTTCAGTAAATTCCGGAAACTTGCCGTTGCACCAGTTGAATCCGCCTTTTTCCACCACGATACCGCCGACCGCCGTGGCATGACCGTCAATATACTTGGTAGTAGAATGGGTCACGATATCCGCTCCAAACTCAAACGGACGGCACAATATCGGCGTGGGAAAAGTATTATCCACGATCAGCGGAATACCGGCAGCGTGAGCAACTTTGGCATACATTTCAAAATCAGCGACCACCAGAGCCGGGTTGGCAAGCGATTCAATAAAAAGGGCTTTGGTATTTTCCCGGATCTCTGCCGCAACCGCTTTTTCATCCATGTCAGGAGTAACAAAGGTGATCTCGATACCGGTTTTTTTCAGGGTATTGGTAAACAGCGACACGGTGCCGCCATACAAACTTGACAACGCCAGCACATGATCCCCGGCACGGGCGATATTCATCAAAGCAAAAGCATTGGCACTCTGACCGCTGCTGAGCGCAACTGCCGCCACCCCTTTTTCCATAGCGGCGATCTTCTTTTCAAAAGCATCGACCGTCGGGTTGGCAAGACGGGTGTAAAAAAATCCTTCCCGTTTCAGGTCAAAAAGGTCGGCAACGCTCTGAACATCGTCGTACTTATAAGTGGTACTCTGCACGATGGGAACCACTCTGGCGGCACCGTTTTCCGGTTCATATCCCGCCTGAATGGCGAGAGTTTCGATTTTCCAATTACTGTCCATTATCTCATATCCTTTCAAATTTCATGGATTTTGACATTCAATGCACTGTTCTTTACCACATTTTCCATTTTGTTAAAGAGTTCATCGATCCTGGCAAAGTCGGCGTTTTCCACATCCCCTGCCCCATTCAGCCCTTTCAAAAAGTCCAATACGGTAAATTTATCCGGAGCTATGCCGGGCACAAACTGTACTTCCCCGATAGAGGAAATCGTCCGGCAAAGCATTCCGCCATCGATCAATTCGCCGATTTCCGATCGCATCACCTCATTGGGCAAGCGCAGCTGGGAAGCGATTTTAGTTTCAGACAAAGGTCCGTTGCCTTTTTCAAACTCCGAAAAAACCAGATGCAGTATCGCCAGCTGATGCTCCCGGCGCAAGCGGAAACTCATCTTGCGGCTGGAGTCATTGAATACTCCACTGCGCAGATGCTGCTGGACAAAACTGATTTCCGCACCGAATAAAATGATCTGCCACGACCAGTTGACCCACACCAGAAATAACGGAAGTATCGCAAAACTTCCGTAGATACGGTTGTAAGAAAATACACTGCTCTGCAGAAAAAGAAAACTATCCTGCAATAATTGAAAACAGATACCCGTCATGACTCCTGCCACACATGCTCCGCGCCACCTGACTTTGGTATTGGGTACAAACAAATAGATTATGAAAAACAACACACAGCTGGCGATCACCGGGGCAACATTTGCCATGCTTTCCAGCAGCCAGCGGGTAAGGCTCCAACTGGGGATACTGTCACTGATGGCATTCAACCGGTTGCGGAGCATCACACCGAAAGTACTGATCGCCACCATCATCACCGGAGTTATCAATACCAGTGAAAGATAACTGCTGAATTTGCGGAAAACATTCCGGCGCGGCGGCAATCCCCACACCACATTGAAAGCCTTTTCAATATTGTTGATCAACCATATGACCGTCCAGAATAAAGCGATCACACCGACTCCGGCGACTACTCCGCCTGAGGATTGACGCAAAGTTTTATCGGCAAACTCGCAGATGTAGTCAACCAATTCGTGATGCGCCGGAAAACGGGAGTAGATCGCTTCAAGAAGATGACGGTCAAGCCCGAAACCTTTGGCAATACCAAACAGCAGTGCCGCCAGCGGCACTATGGAAAAAAGCGTATAATAGGTCAAAACGATCGCCTGCTGCCCAAGCTGATCCCCGGCATAACGCTTGCCGCTGAAAGTGATCACCTTGAAACAGGTTCTCAGCCAACGCATAAAACTGCTTCTGAAACTCATATTTCCTCCATTTTCTATTGAAGTGACATTTGCGGGAATGTGGCGTTCCCTGCCGCTCCGGTTGTCTCATCCAATGGTTCATTGCGATCTGCCACTCCGACCCGGCGGCTTAACGGATAAAACACGATCCATGCCCTGCCGATCAGATTTTTACGGGGAACGGTGCCGAAGTAACGGCTATCCATACTGAATTTTGAATTATCGCCCAGCATCAGATATTGATCTTCCGGTATGGTATACTCTTCGCCGAAGGCAAATGGTTTATCCCCCATGGAATCCAGATGTCCGTGATAGCCGCCTTTCATGGAGTACACCTTTTCAAAACGCCTATCCAGTTCCTGTATCCGGCGGAACACCTTTTCTCCAGCCGGTCGCACATAAAGCTGGTTGTCAACGATTTTTACCGTATCACCCGGCAGAGCCGCCAGACGCTTGATATAGTAGTAGCCGCCGGTCTGAACCAATGGAGTATTCTCCACAAAAAGATCTTCGGTATTGAAAACCACCACATCACCCCGTTTCAGAGGCGTCAGATAGATGGATACTCTCTCGACAAAAAGATGGTCACCCAGAGTGACAAAACCGCTGCTGATCCTCTCTCCTGTGGGAAAAAACATCTTTTCCCCCAGGGCAGAATAATCCAGCACCTGGCGGGGATTACCCGGCAGAGTATACCGGTTTTTACCGATCATAAATTCCACACCGTCAAAAATCCTGCCGGGAACTACCCGGAATTCAGGCTTGACCTCTCCGCCATTGCCCCGGTGGATCAAACCGGCATCTGCCGCCCCGTAGACAAGATTATTCAATATCCCCGGCAGTTTGCCGAAACCGGGATTGGCATTACCTTCCACTTGCTGATGATGCACGCCGAAAAGAGTCGGCTGCATCGACCCGGTAGGTATCCGGAATGGTTGAAAATACAACCCGCGCAAACCGAATGCCACCAATCCGACCACAGCCACCAGATCCAGAAACGCATAAACTCTGCCTCTTTTGGGCAGAGCAGAAGAAGCGACCTCTTTTTTTACCTCATCCATCACTTCGGGCAGCCGGTCACATTCAGCATTCTGCAGTTTGTCGATGATCCTGTCAAATTGTATGCGCAACGCCGGAGAGAGCAAGTCATCTTCGGCGTGGCGGCGTGATTTTAATTCTGAGAGCAGTTTTTTCTGCTCCCGTTTCTGAAAAAACTTCATTAAACACTCTTTTTCTGTTAACGGCGATGCCCTCCCGGGCGCCGGTGATTGCCGTGATGATAACGCGGTGCCGGATAATTATAACGGTACTGCACCACCGGTGTCTGCCGGATCACCACCGGCGGAGGTGGAGCAACCACTACCGGAGCAGGCTGAACAACTACCGGTTGAGGCGCAACTGCCACCGGCGCAGGCTGAACAACTACCGGTTGAGGCGCAACTGCCACCGGCGCAGGCTGAACGACCACCGGTTGAGGCGCAACTGCCACCGGCGCAGGCTGAACGACCACCGGTGCCGGTCTGGGCGCAACAACTCTCAGCACCAGATCAACGATGCCGTTGGCAAGATCCAAACCATCCCGGTCGTGATGTCTGCCGTGACCCCGGCGGCCGTGATGCGGAGGAGCGGCAAAAAGACCGGCTCCCAGAGCCATCGCCACGATGACCAACAAAACTTTTGCATTCTTTTTCATTTTTTTACCCTTTCTTTTTGTTTTCCGGTTCAGGGCACTGCATTCAGTGCTTTCAACCATAAAACGATTAGGGAACCCGAATTATTTTAATTATTTCAAAATTTTTTCATCTTTTTATATTTTATTTACCGGCATCAATAACAATTCCGCGCCGTTTGAATGCCGGGATATCCAAATCTTCGCCATTCAACATCACCGGCAGAGTGTTTTCCATGATCCCCTTGTCTTCAACGATCAAATTCGGCAGATCCATCTGGGTTCCCGGCTCATCAACAACTCCGCTTTCCTGAATTCTCCGGCTGGAATTTTTACGGGGACTTTTCAAATCCAGAGGATCAAGATAGCGTACCGCCAGCACCGAAAGCTGCAATTTACCGGCGAAATCCTCCGATGTGGAAGCCCCGAGAAGAATGTTTTTCTCATTTTTCGGATCGAGCTGCCGGGCACACAACTCCAATGCCGACCGGGCAGTGCCCATCGACAACTCCGGCCCGCCGAGCAGTGAGAATGCCAATGCATCTGCCGTATCCAGAGTTTCCGGCCCGCCGAGCAATGGCGACATAAGCATCGCCTGCATGGCTTTTTCCGGAGCATCATCCTGATAATCCGCAACTCCGCTGCCCAAAGCGCAGAGCGTGTGGCGGCGTTTCAAAACCCCGGTAAATGCGGCAAAATCTGCACTGAAAAGATTTCCGCCGCCGAGAATGGATGCTACCGCAAAAAGAGTCTTTGCCATCTCTTTATCTGCCAATTGAAAGGCTTCTGACATCGGCGTTTCCGCTTCCAGAGTGGAAAAGAGCAGATCATTTGGCAAGGCGATAACCGCATCTGCCACCGGCAGAATATCATTTTTCAACTTATCATCCGCCAAACGGCGGCGTTGAAATCCTTCCATATCAAAGGGCAGTGTCGCCACCACCGCAGAGGCGATACGCAATTTGGCAGCCACCCCGAGCACCACCGATAATCCTCCGGTGGCAAGACCGCCGCCGAGACCACCGGTAACGATCAGCAAGTGAGTGTCAGCAAGCATGGAGGTAAGGAATTTGCGTTCATTGGCAACGACCTGCTGCCCGGCAATGACATCTCCGCCGCAGCCGCGCCCGGAACGCAGTAATTTTCCCGCCTGTATCCATCTGTCTTCCGGCACACCGGAATTTTTCAAACTTTCCAGATCGCTATCCATCGCCAGTATATTGAAATTTGCTGATGCCGGATCACCGGCGAATTCCCGGATTATCCGGCAACCGGCACCGCCAAGTGCCAGAACAGAAATTTTGACACTCATCTTATCACCTGCCATTCCGATCCAGGATCTGTTTCAATCTTCCGAATATGCCGTTTCCGGATGGCCGGAGAAAATTCTGCTGGAAAAATGCCGCCACCTTCAACGCACCCCACACCGCACTGAAACGCGGCGAACCCAGATCCGCCACCGCTCCACCGGCATCAGCAGGGATCCCGATCCGGCAATCCATATCAAAAATATCACAGAATAATTCACGGCTGCGGAAATACTCCGCACCGCCGCCGGTAAGCACTCCTCCGGCGCCCAAAGCCCGCGGTACCTTCTTCTCCCGCAACTGCCGGTTGACCAATTCCAAAATCTCTCTCAACCTGGCATCGACGATCACCTCAAATGCTGAAACCGGAATGTGGCGCACTCTTCCAGCCAGACCGGGATACTCCAGAGTACTCTTTTTCTCTCTGACCGCCCGTTCCAGAGAGCCGCTTTCCAACAATTTACGGCAGGCATCGATATGTAAATTCAAACCGACAGCCAAATCGTTGGCTACATGCTCCATTCCAAGTTGAATAACGCCGGAAGCACAAACGCCGCGGTCGAAATAGACCAGATATTCCGTAGTTCCGGCACCGATATCGACCAATAGTGAACCATTTTCCCTTTCCAGATCACTGATGATGCCGATCCCGGCTGCCAGCGAAGAAAAAACCGGCTCGATACGGATATTTTCGATACCGGTATTGACAATGACTTCCCGGAAATTGGCGATACGGCTGGCGACCCCGTGAATAATGTGCACATACGCTTTAAGATGCCGCCCGGATTGATGCAGGGGATTGCTTACCCGGCGGTTATCCACCAGATAATGGGAAACGGAGGTATTGATTATCTCTCTGCCGCTATCCAGCGTAATGATTTTTGCATTATCGCTTGCCTCCTGCTTCTCGGCTTCCGTAATAATACCATCGGGATTTTTCACCGTCACGATACCGTCAGCCTGCCGGGATTCAATACCGCAGCCGGAAACCAGCATCGTCAGCAGGCGGCAGTTGATCAATCTTCTGCCGGAATTGCGGTCAGCATCTTCCAGAGCTTTGCTCAGTGCCGCAGTCGCCCGTTCCACATCGGCGATCTCCCCTTTTATTACGGCACCGGGAGCATAACACATCCCCTGCCCGAGAATAGAGGTGACCTCTCCGCGGTCGCCGACCTCTCCGATCAGTACGCAAATCTTGGATGTACCGAATTCGACGGCGCAAACTGCATTATCCCTGTTAAACATCTTTTATGTCTGATCCTGTTATTTTTACTGCATTTTTACTTCACCGGAAAATATAACCCCGGAGGGCGCAATATTCAAGCAGTTCCGCAGAATTTTTCACTCGCTTCAGCGCACCGCTCCCAAACTTACGAGCCTTACCGGCAGAATAATCACCTCATAAACCAATTCAAAAGGCGCACAACCGCCACGGATGCAATTATTCACTCCATCATCAAACATCCCGAAGGGCGCACCGAGAGTACACTGCAAAAGTCCGGTCGGCAGCAGCAATATGGAAGCGGCAGATCTGCCGATATTCATCAAACCGATACCGCAGGATTGCAAGGCATTTATCGCATGCGGGCTCCAGATACCTGCCAATTCCACCGCTTTCGGGGCCGCCGCCGTAACCGTCGCCGGATCGACCGCCTCTGCTTTGGGAGCAAAACAGAATATAACGCAGAAAAACAACAGACAAAAATATTTTTTCATTCCGACTCTCCGATCTGTTGGATACGACATATTCCCGGCTGGATGGTGACTGCTTTGCGGCAGTTGAATACCGCAACTCTGCCATTGAGAAAAAGCCACGGATTAAGGAACAGAACTTCGCCGCTGCCGGATAATTCTTCCGGCAATTTCCCGCCCCCGGCAAAGGTAAGCAAATAGCTTTTGCCAACTTCAAAGCGGTCAACTGCCGTCAGTTTGTAAACCCGGCACTTCATTCCGGAATATTCACTCTTTCTCCCGTTTGCCGCAAGCGGCATGACCGCTTCACCGCCACGGGAATCCAAACCGTTGATTTCTGAATCCTGCGCTTCAAAAACCGCCATTTCCCGGATATTCCCACTCAGAAACGGATACTGGAATCCATGCAATGACCTTTCATTATTCACACAGCGCACCGGATATCCGGCGGAAGCCCGGTATATTGCCGCCATGCCGGAAGGCAATTCCTGCAAATGCCGCTCAAACACTGCCGGATAATCCACAAAACGCCACCTTGACAGCTGACCGGCAAAAGACAGCCCCCCAAGCAAAACGGCGACTGCGACCGCAAAATATGCGCGCTTTCGGGAAAACATCCTGCTCAAGCCGATCCCTCCGCCGACCGCGATCAATGCTGCCAGATAAATGTAGCATCTTGCCGGGCCGCCATTGGAAAAGTATGCCAGAAACAAGGGCAGCAACGCCAGAAAAACCGCATACCACCGTTTGTGTTCTTTATACAGACATGGTAACACTCCGACAAGAGCCGCAGATAGTATCAGTTCCGTTGCCACCGGCATAAGAAAAGTGCCGAAACTCTGCCATGAGTCGATCTTCACCCCCCAACTCTGACCGGAACGCAGCGCAGTAAAATTCATTCCGTAAAAAATCCCGCAAAAAACGGCGATCACACCGGCGGCGATCCACATCTCCCGGCTTTTGCGCATTTTTTCCGGGGCATAGATCAGAAAACCAATCCCCGCCGGAAGCAGAAACAACGCCCCGCTCGGTACGCAAAGGATCACTCCAACCGCACCGGCAGTCATCAATACCGCCGCTTTTTGCACCGCTTTTTCATCAAAGGTCATCGCCAAAAGGGTCAGCAATAAAAAAAACACATGCGGCACATACCCTCTGGCAACCCCGCTGTAAGCTGCCAGCGGCATTGATAAAACTGCCAGCACAGCAGCACAAATCAATGCACAAAAACGGTTGTTTTTACTCCAGCGGAATGCCAATTCTCCACATAAAACCGGAATAAATGCTCCGCAGATCAGAGAAAACGACCGCAACAACAACACATTCCCGGAAAACGGTACCGTCAAATGTAAAAAAAGCGTATTCAATGGATGATTATTCGGCAGGGATAAATCAGTAAAAATCTGCCATAATCCCAGTCCGGAAAAGTTTATCACACTCCAGCACTCATCATAAGTCAGATTCGCTGTCATCAGCAGCAGCGGACAAACCAGTGCCGCCAGAAAGATCAACAGATAAGTTTTTCGTTTCATCAGCACCGTATCCATTCATCACACCTGCAATTCTGCGGCTTTTGCCCGTGCCTCGGCATCTACTGCCAATATCTGCGCCAGAGATTCCTGCGGTTCAACCGGGATCATATCCATCACCTTGCCGACGATCCGCCATATCCCGCCGAAGTTGATCTCACCGGCACAAAACCGGTCGACAGCCACCTCATTGGCGGCATTCATCACCGCCGGCAGAGTACCGCCGGTTCTCAACGCGGCATCGGCGAATTCAAGCGAAGGAAATTTTTTGCTGTCCGGAGTAAAAAACTCCAACTTCCCGATCGCCCCCAGATCCGGATGACTGCCTGGGAAAGAAAGCCTTTGAGGATAACTCAACCCGTAAGCGATCGCCATACGCATATCCGGGATCGACATCTGGGAGATCAGTGATCCGTCATTCAACTCCACCAGAGCATGAACCACTGATTGAGGATTGATAATAACTCCCAGCTGATCGGCAGTAAGATCAAAAAGATATTTCGCCTCGATCAACTCCAGAGCCTTATTCATCATAGAGGCTGAATCTATCGTAACTTTGCGCCCCATGCTCCAGGTCGGGTGCGCCAGAGCATCGGTCAGAGAAGCGTTCCGGATTTTTTCAGCTTCCCATGTGCGAAATGGTCCGCCGCTGGCAGTCAACCACACCTTGCGCAGCTCTTCACGGCGGCGGCCGGCAAGACACTGGAATACTCCGGAGTGTTCGCTATCCACCGGCACTATCCCGCAGCCGGGCGAGGCTTTGGCGGCCTTCATCACCAATTCACCTGCCAGCACCAGCACCTCTTTGCTTGCCAGAGCCACCTGCTTACCGGCTTCAAGAGCCTTCAATACCGGTAATATGCCGGAAGTTCCGACGATCGCACACAGCACGATATCCACCTCCGGCGATTGAACGGCGTCAAGCATCGCTTCCATGCCGCAACCGACCACCGTCCGGTCGCCGATCATCGCCTGCAAAGCCGGAAACTTCTCTTCTGAAGCGGTGATGACCCGCTCCGGATGAAACAAATCCGTCTGCCTTTCCAATTCAGCAAGATTATTTTTTGCCGCCAGAGCGTAAACTGAAAATTCATCCCGGTTATGCGACAACACATCTGCGGCATTGCATCCGATCGAACCGGTGGCACCGAGAACTGCAACTTTCTGCATAGTAATACCCCTAAAAATCAGCGGTGAGTATACCAATACCACGCCAGATATGCCAGATATCCGGATACCGCAAGTAAAAGGAAAATAATGACCGGATAAATATTACGCCGTAAAAAGAGCATGGTATTGCGCAGAACCGTTGCTTTTTCCGCAATGGTCGCGTAACCGGAAAGCAGTGCGTTGATATCAGAACGCATCTCTGCCACACTCTGATAGCGTTCAGCCGGATCCCATGCCATAGCTTTCAGGCAGATCGCCTCCAATACCGGCGAAATTTGCTGACCGCACAGCGACGGCGGAACCAGTTTTCCGGCAGCCGCCCGCCGCAAAACCTCTGCCTGAGGCAATCCGGCGAAAGGCGAATCAAGAGTCAATATCGCATACAATATACCGCCGAGAGCATAAATATCCACTGCTTTATCCGGAGTACCTTTACCGGAAATCAACTCCGGTGCCATATATCCGGGAGTACCTTTTATCTGTCCGGCGACTCCGGTGCTGATATCTCCTGACAACCCCCAGTCGATCACCTGAACCTCGCCGAAGTCTCCGACATGCACGTTCCCGGGCTTCAAATCAAAGTGGCAGATATTCATTGAATGAGCAAAAGCCACCGCATTGCATACCCGCAAAAAAAGTTGCAGCAAACGCAGCTGCGGGAACTTTTCCACCGTTTCCGGATCTCCTGCCCGGAGCCGCTGCAAAATAACCGAAAGCGTACACCCCCGCAGATACTTCATAATAAAATACGGCGACCCGGAAGCATCTATTCCGATGTCGTAAACCGGCACGATATTGGGGTGTTCAAGTTTGGCAGTGATCTTCGCTTCCCGGACAAAACGGTTGAGATCCCGCAACGGCCGGTCACGGAAATCCGGCATTATCGCCATGGCGACATCCCTGCCGGTATCCCGGTCATTCACCAGCAGCACACCTTTCATCCCGCCGAAACCGATACTGCGGATGAATTTGTAACGCTCCTGAGGTTTCAAAGGCAGCGATGCAAGCAAATTATCCGGATCGGGATTTTTGCTCTCATCATCCTGCAGAATGACAGTTGGTTCAGAATCCGGCTCTTCAGGCACGGTCAAGTTCAACTTTTGCTTCTCCACGCACGACCTCGGCGGTAATCAAACAACGGCAGTTCCCCTTTTTATCGGGTGCGGTAAACATCACATCCAACATCAGTTTTTCCATAAGAGAACGCAATCCCCGAGCTCCGGTTCCGCGTTTCACTGCCTGCGCAGCCAACTCTTCCAATGCACCATCGGTGAATTCCAGATCCACATTTTCCATAGCAAGCAGCCGCCGGTACTGTTTAACCAGAGCATTTTTCGGCTCACGCAAAACCCTGACCAACGCTTTTTTATCCAGCGGCTCCAGAGCAGTCAGCACCGGAAGCCTGCCGATGAGTTCCGGAATCAAACCGAAGTGAACCAGATCTTCCGGTTCGCACTCGGCAAAAAGTTTACCGATATCGGCTTTTTCATCCAACTCCGGCAGGATCTCTTTGCCGGCAGTGTTGTCTCCGAATCCCAATACTCTGCGACCGCGACGGCGTTTGACCACCTTATCCAAACCGACAAACGCACCGCCGCAAATAAAGAGGATATTGCTGGTATCAATGTGCAAAAACTCCTGATTGGGATGCTTTCTGCCTCCCTGCGGCGGAACATTGGCGACAGTACCTTCAAGGATCTTCAGCAAAGCCTGCTGCACACCCTCGCCGGAAACATCACGGGTTATGGAAGCATTTTCACCTTTACGGGAAATTTTATCCAATTCATCAATATATATGATGCCGATCTGGGTTTTTTCCAGATCATTACCGGATGCCTGATAAAGACGCAGCAAAATATTTTCCACATCTTCTCCGACATAACCGGCTTCGGTCAAAGTAGTGGCATCGGTAATGGCAGAAGGCACATCCAGCATCTTTGCCAGAGTCTGCGCGAGCAGGGTTTTACCGCTGCCGGTAGGCCCGAGAAGCAGGACATTGCTCTTATCCAATTCGACTTCCGCCAACTCTTCAGGAAGATTCTGATCTTTACCCATAAACCGGGCTTTCAGCCGGGCATAATGGTTGTGAACCGCCACCGACAGCACCTTTTTTGCCTGATCCTGACCGATGACAAAACGATCCAGCTCAGCTTTGATCGCTTTCGGGGAAGGAACGGTCAACTCTGCCAGAGGCGAAGAAGCGGATGCAGCATCTTTCTTTTGCGCTCCGCCGAATTCCTGAATGATCTCATAACCTTTATTCAGACAATCAGAACAGATCGCCAATCCCTCATACATACTGGGGACAAAGAAGAGATCTTTGCGGCGGGTGGATTTTTCAGCTTCCACACCGCAGAATGCACAAATATGTTTATCTTTGGATTTTGCCATTATTCTGTAATCTTATTTCTTTTTGGAGGGCAGAACTTTATCGATCAGATGATAATCACAAGCCTCCTGCGCACTCATAAAAAAGTCACGCTCGGTGTCTTTATAAAGTTTTTTCAACGGCTGACCGGAATGAGTGGCAAGGATCTTATTGAGCATCTCTTTCAAACGCAAAATCTCCTTTGCCTGAATATCGATATCCGCCGCAGTGCCTTCCGCACCGCCCCAGGGCTGATGGATCATGATCCGGCTGTTGGGCAGAGCGAAACGCTTGCCGGGAGCTCCGGCTGCCAGCAGCACCGCCCCCATACTGGCGCACTGACCGACACAATAGGTGCGTACATCGCAGGAGATCAACTGCATCGTATCGTAGATCGCCAGCCCGGCAGTTACAGAACCACCGGGACTGTTGATATACAATTCAATATCTTTTTTCGGGTCTTCCGCCTGAAGAAAAAGCAGCTGTGCCACAATCAATCCGGCAACCTGATCGTCGATCGGAGTGCCCAGCAGAATGATCCGGTCTTTGAGCAACCGGCTGTAAATATCAAATGCGCGCTCGCCCTGCCCGGTCTGTTCAATGACCGTGGGCACCAGATAAGAATTGGTTTTTTTCATAAAATCCTGACCTTTCTCCCCCGCACCTGTATATTTTGACCTGTTACGAGAAACAACCGTCATGCGATGGCTGCTTCAGTGAGTTTCTCCAGAACTTTGCCGTTGACGATATCAGCGCGCAGCTCGTCGATGGAACCGGATTTTTCCAGCATATCACGCAATTCGTTGGGTTTGCAGCCATAGTAACGGCTCATCATCTGCAGCTGCTCATCAAGTTCTTTATCTTCCACGGTGATATTCTCAAGTTTGGCGATCTGGCGCAGGATCAAAGCACGGCGGACAGCTTTTTTGGCATCGGCTTCAACTGCGGCACGGTGATCTGCCAATTCAGCTTTGAATTTCTCGGCATCTTCATCGCTCTTGACGATCTCGCGGGCTTTCTGCTGCAGAAGTTTCTGAACTTCGTTTTCGATCAGAGCTTCGGGCAGATCAAATTCACCGGCCTGCTCATTGAGTTTGGCGAAGACCGCCTCAGCGGCATTGCGGCGCTGCTGATTTTTGGCATCCAATTCCATACCTTTACGGATGTTGTCGCGCAGGGTATCCAGATCAGCAACACCGGTGCGCTCGACCAACTCGGCATCGGTCAACTGTTTGCGGCGCTGAACCGCAGAAACTTTGACGGTGTAGGAGATTTTTTTACCGGCGAGTTCAGCTTCGCGGTAGTCGGCAGGATATTCAGCATCAAAGGTGTACTCTTTGCCGATCTCGGCACCGGTCAGGGCTTTGATGCAGCCGGGGATGTTTTCCGGCTCATTGAGCCACATGAAAGCATCTTTGGCTTCGATCTGGCGTTTCAAAGAAGCGGAAGCATCTTCCGGCAGATCGTATGCGCCTTTGTAGTCGACTTTCAACATATCCTCGGCCTGAGCGGCACCTTCCACATCGGCGTAACTGCCGTACATGGAGCGGTACATATCCAGACGCTCATCGATCGCTTTTTCTTCAACGGCATCGACCGGGACATCGACTTTCAGATTCTTGTAATCGCCGGTATTGATCTCGGGAGCGACAATACCTTCCATAGTGAAAGAAAACTCTTCACCGGATTTGATCTCGCCGAACTCTTTGAAACGCAAAGAGAACAGATCCAGAGCATCATCGGCTTCGATTTTGGCGACCGCTGCACCGACGAAACGGTTGCGCAACTCTTCATTGATCTCAGCGGCATACTTTTTGCAAACCATGCCCGCCGGAGCCTTACCGGGACGGAAACCGGGGATACTGGCGACGCCGGCAATGTAAGAGACGACCTTTTTCTGCTCATTTTTGGCAGTTTCAGCATCGATTTTGACCGCGAATTCTTTAGTGCAAACGCCGCTGTCCTTGACTTCCAGCACGATGGAGTTACTCAACTTTTCAGCCATTTTACGACCAACCTTTCTTGAAATGAATTGATTATGATAAAAAACTCTTTTTTTCCAGTCTATACTGTTATTTCCATAATATAGTGCCTCGTGCCGTTTTTTACAACCTTTTTTACGATTTTTCCGGGATAAAAAGCATTATTTGCGAAAAAAGTTGGAATCAGGCGGCAATGTGTGTTATATTATCAGCCAACATGATAAATCCCTGAGAGGTGCGTATGAAAAATATCTTTATTATCGCCGTGATATCATTGGTTGCCGGATGCATGAATATCGACTATACCGGGAAGAAATTTTCACCGACAGCGAAGACCGTTCTTTGCACAGACCGGCAGAAAATAAATCTTGATGAGTACACTCTGGTCGGCAGATTTGAAGTTTCGGCAAGACCGAAAGTCCATCCTTATCAGATCGAAGATGCCCTGTTGGAAAAATCCCGGCAATACGGCGGTGATCTGCTCTTTATCATGCCGGGAAAAATGACCGTAAACGGAGTTTATCAGACCAATTCTCAGGAATTCGGCACCCCGCAGGCTCACAAAGCGACCGCAAAAGAAGAGAAACTTTTCGGCAAATCCGCGCCCCTTGCCGGACGCAATGTCACCTTTCCCAGCCGCAAATGCACCGCTTTGCTCTACAAGAAAAGCACCGAAGTCAAACGCCAACTGGGTTTATAACGCTCCGGCAATTCCGGATCAATACCCCGGATATCCGGTCAGAAATTCAGGAATCTTTTCTGCATTCAAATCTTTCGCACTCGCCCATCGGATCGGTCTCACGGTCACTCAAGGCGCATACCGTTTTGAATGGATGCTGCATAAAATATTGACAATTGCGGCAGAAACGGCGGTCGGCACTGCCGGATAACCGGAATTCTCTGATCTCTTCACCGCCAAGCAGGGCGGCGAGACGGTTTCTGGAGGCCTTCACCTTCTCATCAGCACAAGAAGAAGAGCCGGAAGAAGCCGTTTTCCACTCCTTCCCGCACAGAGCGCAAACCTCGATCTCACCGGTAACCTTCCAGTTTTCGGTCAATTTCTTCTTTTTTGCGAAACTCTCTTCGCCGCAATGCGGGCACAACATACTCAGCCTCACTTTTCCGTTTTTTCCGGAAAGATCAGGATCTTCTGCTTATCCAATTCGACCCTGACCCCGGATGCACCGGCAAAAGCCCCCTTCAGCAATTCTTCTGCCAGAGGATCTTCGATCCAATGCTCCACCGCCCGGCGCAGCGGACGCGCTCCGTATTCCGGTTCAAAATCTTTTTCCAGCAGAAACTTTTTGACCTTTTCACTGACCGCCAGGGTCAACCCCTGATCGGCAAGTTTACTGCCGAGTTTATCCAGTTCCAGATCAATGATCCGGATCAACGCCTCCTGATCCAGCTGCCGGAAAATCACCACCTCATCCAAACGGTTGATAAACTCCGGTTTGAAATATTTTTTGGCGATCCCCAGCAATTTCTCCTCGACTTTCAGAGAATCATTGCCTGCCCCGCCGAAACCGAGCGTGCCGGTACCGGCGATCTCCGCGGCTCCGACATTGCTGGTCATGATGACCACGGTATTGCGGAAGTCGATCCTGCGGCCGAGAGTGTCAGTGATCCTGCCCTCTTCCAGAATCTGCAAAAGCATATTTATGACATCCGGATGGGCCTTTTCCACTTCGTCAAAAAGCACCACCGAATAAGGACGGCGGCGCACCCTTTCAGTCAATTCCCCTCCATCGCCGTGACCGACATATCCCGGAGGAGAACCGACCAGCCGGGAAACATTGAATTTCTCCATATACTCCGACATGTCGATCTGGATAAGAGCCTCCGGATCGCCGAACATAAATTCCGCAAGTGCCTTGGCAAGCAATGTTTTACCCACCCCGGTAGGCCCGAGGAAGATAAATGAACCGATCGGGCGCGAGGGATTTTTCAACTCAGCCCGGGAACGGCGCAATGCTCTGGATACCGCTGACACCGCCGTATCCTGCCCGATGACACTCCGCTTCAATTCGCTCTCCATACGCAGCAATTTGGCACTTTCGCCCTCTTCCATCTGCTGAACCGGCACCCCGGTCAATTTGGCAACGACAACGGCGATATCTGCCGGAGTCACCGGCGTGCAGGAGTTGATTTTTTCACTGCGCCACTGCAAAATCATATCATCCAGTTTTTTCCGGATTTTGCGTTCTTCATCCCGGAATTTGGCTGCTGCTTCAAAATCCTGATCGGCAACCGCCTTCAATTTCTTTTCAGCGGCGGCAGTCAATCTGGTTTCCAATTTTCCGGTATCCGGCGGGGGGATCACCTGACTTATCCGCGCTCTCGAACCGGCCTCATCCATGATGTCTATCGCTTTGTCAGGCAGAAAGCGACCGGAAATATAGCGGTCAGCCAGTTTCACTGCATTTTCCAGAGAACCGGGCAGATATTTGACATGATGGTGCTTTTCGTAAGTTTCCTGCAGACCGTGAAGTATCTTTATTGAATCTTCCACCGACGGAGGATTGACGATCACCGGCTGAAAACGCCTCTCCAATGCCGCATCTTTTTCAATACCTTTGCGGTATTCATCCAACGTGGTCGCGCCCACGCATTGCAGTTCCCCGCGGGAAAGAGCCGGTTTGATAATGTTTGCCGCATCCATAGCCCCCTCGGCACCGCCGGCACCGACGATGGTATGCAGTTCATCAATAAAAAGGATGACTCTGCCGGAGTTGCGGACTTCGTCTATAACTCCTTTGATGCGCTCTTCAAACTGTCCGCGATACTTGGTTCCTGCCACCATCAGCGGCAAATCAATGGAGTACACCAGTTTATCAGCCAGCAGATCCGGAACTTTTTTATCCGCGATCGCCTGCGCAAGACCTTCGATTATAGCAGTTTTCCCCACGCCTGCTTCTCCGATAAGCACCGGATTGTTTTTGGTACGGCGGCACAATATCTGGATGACTCTTTCGATCTCATCGCTTCTGCCGACAACGGGATCAAGTTCCCCGGCAGAGGCAAGTGCGGTAAGATTGCGCCCGAATGCTTCCAGTGCAGTAAATTGCCCGTTATCAGCAGCCTCCCTGCCGGGGGTTTCCGCAGGTGATGGGTCGCCGGCAGGATTTTCCGGCAGATAATCAGGATCAAGGGCTTTGAGTACTGCTTTGCGGATCTCCCCGGCATCCAGACCGAGATTGCGCATGATCCGCGCTGCCTGACTGCCGCCTTCGCGCAGGATCCCCAGCAGCAGATGCTCAGTACCGACAAAGTTGTAGTTCATGGAAGCAGCCTCTTTAGCGGCGATATCAAGGACTTTGCTCAACCCGCCGGTCAATGCGAGGTCTCCGGCGAGCATGGTCGCTTCACCCTGCCCGCAGCTCTTTTCCACTTCCAACCGCAAAGCTTCCAGATTCAAACCTTTTTCACGCATCACTTCCACCGCCACTCCTTCGCCCAAAGCCAGCAAGCCGAGCAGCAGATGTTCAGTTCCCACATAACCGTGATTGAAACGCATGGATTCGCGCTTTGCCAGCATCAGCACCTGACGGGCACGGGGGGTCAACTTATCAAATCCATCCGGTTGTTTTTTTCCACTCATAATCAAATCCTCCTGAAACTTTTTCATTCTCCGCTATCTAATATAATCCGCCGGTTGAAAAGTTTCAACAGTTTATTATTTGGTAATCTCCCGAATTTTGTGAAACATACATACAAGACCGAATTATGATTTGTCAAAAACATGAAACGATTTGATTGCACCCGGTGGATTTTATCACAACAAATGGGACAATAATTATTATTTTTTCGGCTCGTAATAATCGTCGTGACTCGGAATGAATGACGGCAGAGTCGGCAGTAAAAAAAGCAATATCACCAGCATCACTCCGCTGATGAGAAAGAAGGTCTGATAACGGCTGATGAGCCTGCCGCCGAATTCCCATACCGGAGCAAGCATCGCCGTGCCGAGGATCAGGGATGTGCCGATCCTGCCGACAGTGTTGCCGCCGGAAATATAGGTATTGACAAAAGCGATCGCCATGGTCTTGTTGCCGGGACGCGCCAATGCCAGCATTTCAGCGGAATTGTTGCACATGTAAATACTGAAAGCCAGAAGATTGCAGAATACCGCCATACCGACCCACACCGCAAATCCCGGCACGGATTTATCCAGAAAAAAGAGGGTGAATGCCACTGCCATATAGAGCAGATGAGTCAGCAATTCCAGATATTTCAACTTGAAGTTCCCGAGGAAACGGCTGTAACAGAAGTAGCCGACCAGAGAACCGGCGATCCCGACACTGGATATGATCTGAACCGTTCCGGGATTCATATTGACATACTGCTTCAAATAGAGGTATGTCAGCGGGATCTGCGAAGTATAAGCCACCGTCAGCAGACCGACATAAACCGAATAGGCGGTCAGCGGCCCGTTTTTCATGGAAATACCCAATCCTTTTCTGATATCCGGTATCTCCGGAGCATCCCGGAGATTATCCGGAAATTTGGAAGCACAATAGTATCTGCCCATTACCAGCAATCCGGTTACGGCAATGACGATCTGCAAAAAGATGATCGGCGGATTGGTTTTCATCCACACTCCGATAAAGAAGAGCAGCAATCCGACCACCCCGGTATAGATGAAACGCATCATCCCGAAAAATCCCGCCCGGTCTTCCGGACGGAGAAAAACATCCAGCAGCACATACCACGCCGCACCGTAACTGTTGCGCTGAATACAGTAAATAAAGCATCCGGCGGTCGCTACATATTTGCCCCATTCCCCCGCCAATGGCGCCAATGCCATGATAATAAATCCGGCACACCCGGTAAGACAGGAGTATTTGACCATCCGTTTGGCACCGATACAGGCAATGAGCACACCGCTGGGAATATAAAGAAGCGCCCCGGATACGCCGGAAAAACCGGCACAGAGCATCGTCAGCATATCACTGCCGCCAAGCATGGTAAGAAAAATGATGATTACCGCACTGCTATCCAGCATGATTTCAGAAACACACCCGAAAACACACGCAAAATAAGCATAGATCCGCGCCCGTTTACGGGTTTCCGGAGACAAAGTTTCAGCGTAATTCATAAGAGAAAAATTCCTTAATTATTCGACATTGAATCCTAATTTTTCAAGTCCATCCACCGCCTCAACCGGGGCATTGCATACCGTGTAAGCCGAAAACTCCCGGCGGCACCAGTAACTGCCGCGCAAATTTTCAAAGTTTTCCGGCGCCCGCCGCAAAGATGCAGCATCCTGACGGATATCATAAGCATGCAGAACCGCCTTTTTCAAAGCGGCACTTCTGCCGGAAACACCAGTCAGATCGATCACCGGAGCATAAACCGGTTCCGGCAAAACTTCCGGCCGCCAGTTTTTCAACTCCTCTATCCCCAGACCGGCAGCGACAAACTGAACCGCCGCCGCCGTGCCATTGGCTTTACCATCGGCGGAATATCCGGCAATATGCGGAGTTCCGAAGTCGACCGCCTCAAGCAATTCAGCACTCAGAACCGGTTCACCCGGCCAGACATCCATCAATGCCCCGGCAATTTTCCGGTTGGCGACCGCCTGTAAAAATGGTTTTTCATCGACCACCTCGCCCCGGCAGCTGTTGAAAAACCATGCTCCGGGACGCATCCGGTCAAAAAAACTCCCGTCTGCCATATTGACGGTAGGATATTTACCCCCTTTTTCCAGAGGCACATGCAAAGTCACGATATCAGATTGCGCCAGCAATTCATCCAAACCGGTAAATCCTTCATCGCCCTCAGCTTCCGCCCGCGGCGGGTCATTGAGCAAAACTCTCATTCCGAATGCCGCTGCCGCCACCGCGACCCGGCTGCCGACATGACCGGCTCCGATAATGCCGATGGTCTTATTCTCCAAATCCCCCGGCATCGCCGCCAGAGCACTGGAAATATAATCTTTCACACTGTCAGCATTGCACCCCGGAGCATTGCTCCAGCTTATCCCCAATGCCTCCAGCCCTGCCGGATCGATATGATCAAACCCGATAGTGGCAGTAGCGACCAGACGGATGGAGGAATTTTCCAGCAATGCCCGGTCACAACGGGTACGGGTGCGGACGATCAGAGCATCGGCATCAGCGACCGCATCAGGAGTGATCGCTTTGCCGGGCAGATAGACGACCTCTGCCCACGGTTCAAAAACCCCCTTCAAAAACGGGATTCGGTCATCGGCAACGATTTTCATTTTTTCCGGTTTCCCCCAAAAGAATCAAATCACGCATCATCATCGCCGCTCCGCGGGCGGTATCAGATGTTTTCAAAGTGGATATTTCGATTTTCAACTCCCTCACCGACTCCGGGAAACAGCGCAATTCCAACTCCCGGCGCAAAGATGAGGTAAGATATTCACCGAGATCAGCAAATTCCCCGGAAATAACGATCATCTCCGGATTGAGCAGCATCACCGCCACGCTCAGTGCCTTCGCCAAATCACGGCACAACTGGTCGGCAATGATCCGCACTCCCCGATTGCGGGCGGCAAATTCAGAAAATTCCGCCATGGTGAACTTCTCCGGCAGACCGCCGAGGTCAACTCCGGCAATGCGGGATTCGGTGATCCCCGCCCGCAACCCGGCAGGACTGGCGACCGCTTCAAGACAACCGCTGTTGCCGCATTGGCAGCGCGCTCCGCCGGGGCGGACAACGATGTGACCGATCTCCATGGAACGGCCGGAACTGCCGGTAAACAACTCTCCGTTTTTGACAAATCCGCCGCCGATACCGTCATCAGTGACCAGATTAAAGAGACTTTCCGGTGGTTCAGGAAGACGCTGCAGATACTCCATCCGGGTCTTCACCATCGCTTCGGGCCACACCCGGGAGGGCAAGCCGGAGGCATTTTTCAACATTCTGCCGGTCTCCAACTCCTGCCACGGCGGAATATTCACCGCCCGGATGGAGTAATTGCGTTCCACATCCACCAAACCGGGATCGGCAAAACCCAATCCTTTGACCAGATGCCAGCGGTCGGCCGACAGATCGCGCAAATGCTGGAGCACTTCCAATATCTCCCGCTTTACCGACAGCAGAGTCTGACGGGAACCGGCGGGGTGTTCCACCTCGTGAATAACTTCACCGGCGGCATTGATTATAACTCCGACACAGCCGGATAAACGCAGATCGACACCGACCACATGACAGCAATCCGGGGCGCAGCTCAACTCCGGAGCACGCCTTCCGGTTTTTCTGCCCCGTCTTTCCGGTTCTTCCACGATACCGAGAGCTTTCAACCCGTCGACCGCTTCAAAAACGGTAGCAGCCCGGACTCCGGTCAGCGCGACCAATTCCGGGCGGGTTGCCCTGCCGTGAAGCAGAAGATGCTGCAGCAGAGCATGTTTCAATTCATTTCGGCGGCTCATTTCAGTTTCAGCACATCCTGCATATCATAAAGACCGGCGGAAGCTCCGAGCAGGAACTCCACTGCCAGCAGTGCCCCTCTGGCAAACATATCACGGCTGGATGCCCGGTGAGACAATTCAAGGCGTTCACCTTCGGCAGAGAAGATCACCGTGTGATCTCCCACCACATCGCCGCCGCGCAAAGCATGCATCCCGATCTCCTCTGCAGGACGGCGGCCGACCATACCGGAGCGGCCATTTCTGACCGCCTGATCGTAACTCCACTGTCTGGCTTCGCAGACAACTTCTCCGAGCCGGACAGCGGTACCGCTGGGGGCATCCAACTTCTTATTATGGTGCATTTCCACGATTTCAACATTGTAATCGATCCCGAGAAAAGCGGCGGCATCTTTGACCAGTTTGAAAAGCAGATTGACTCCGACACTCATGTTGTTGGCAGCAACGATCCTGCCGTTTTCCTCATCAGCGAGCCGTTTCAATTCCGCCCGGTCACCGGCACTCAAAGCAGTGGTGCCGATCACCATTGCGCAATTTGCCCTGACCGCCATCTGCGCAGCTTCAATGACCCCGCCGGTGGCAAAATCGATGACCGCTTCAGCTTTTCCGGAAGCGAGGATCTGCTCAAGAGAATCACTGATTTTCACTCCGCATTCTCCGCAGCCGGCAACCAGACCGGCATCCTGACCGATAAAAGGGGAACCGGCAAATTCCACGGCTCCGACCAGATCCAACTCTCCGGAAGCAATCAAATTTGCCACCAGACGGCATCCCATTCTGCCTGCCGCACCGACAACAACAACTCCGTGCATAACCCAAAACCTTTCTCTTTATCCGATTCTTACAATAATTCCAGGTACTCATACTTAATATAGCCAGAAACTCTCTGCAATTCAAGCGGATTTGCTTGAAAAAACCGTTTACCGGTGCTATGGTATACAGAATTTAATTCAGCAGGAGAAAATAGAAGTCATGCGTTGTTTGAATTGGTATGTGACAAAATCGTTTCTGATAACCTTCGGGATGGCTATTCTGGTACTGACCTTTGCCATGACCGGAGCAAATATGATAAAAATTCTGGAATTCGTATCCCGTGGCATCCCGCTGTCGGTATTCGGCAAATATATGCTCTACATCCTGCCCCGTGTTCTGACCTTTACGGTGCCGTGGGCGGTAATGGTGTCGGTAGTGCTGATATTCGGCAGAATGTCGGCTGACAATGAGATCACCGCCATGCGCGCCTGCGGAGTAAGCATCATACAAATCATCAGCCCGATACTGATGATGACTTTTCTGATGACGGCGTTGTGCCTCTATTTGCAGGTGGAGATCGGGCCGCCATTATTGTGGAAATCCCGCAGTATGCTCAGCAATGAAGCCGCTCAGCGGCCGATGGCTCTTTTTGAACCGGGCAATCCCTTCAGTTACCGCGAAGGCAATACCAATATCGTGATATCTGTCGATGACCGGCCGGGAGACAGTGAACTGCGCGGAGTGCTTTTCTGTAAAACCGATAAAGACGGCAATATCCTGCAGGAGATCAACGCCTCAAGAGGTACGATCCGGGCAGATCAGGATGCCATGGTGCTCCACTTCACCCTTTACGATTGCATGTTCACCGACCGCACGGAGGAATCCAAAAGCGGTATTTCCCGCGGATATTCGGAAACCTTCTCCTTTGAATTCAACTACGGCAAACAGATCAATGCTGAGAAGATCAGCGAAAGGGCAAAATATATGCCTCTGACAGAACTTATGGGAGAGATCCGCCGGACAAAACTGCAGAATCAAAGCACCACCAATCTGGAAATAGAGTTGAATAAACGCATCGCCTTTGCCCTTTCACCCATCGCATTTCTGCTGCTGGGCATGCCGCTGGCGATAAAAACAAGCCGCCGGGAAACCTCTATCGGACTTTTTATCAGCGTTATTCTGGCGGCAGTCTACTTTTTCAGCATCATCCTCTTTGAATCTCTGGATAAATTCACCTGGCTCTACCCCCAGTATCTGCTCTGGATCCCCAACATCGTCTTTCAGCTGCTCGGCGGCATTATGACCTACCGGATATCCCAGAGGTGAATCATGCGGAAGATCCCGGCTCTGCTCAACACATTTTTACTGTTGGCAGTATGCTTTTTGCTCTATTGCCTGACTGTCAGTTTTGACCGTTCCCGTCAGGCAAGTCTGCTGCTTGCCGAAAAAATTTCCTCATCAGCTTCCGCCGCCGTCTCAACGGAAATTCATCAGCGGGATGGGGATTTTGCCAACCGGGAATATTTTGTCAAAGATGCACCGGATCAGGGGAAACTGGTATCGATCATCGCCTCAGACCCGCCGGGATTGAATCCGCTGATCTTCAATGAAGCATCGGCGGCAGAGATCTTTGCACTGTGTTCACTCTCCCTTGCCGAAAGAGACTGGCAGCACCCGGAAAAGTTCCGCCCGCAGCTGGCAGAGAGTTTCACCATCTCCCCCGACCGCAAAAGTTATCATATAAAATTGCGCAAAGGTGTCATGTGGCAGCCATTCACCGACCCGGTGACCGGCAAAACTCATCCGGCAAAAGAGGTCACTGCCAGCGATATAAAATTCACGGTCGATATCATCCGTGACCCCAAAGTAAATTGTGCGCCGCAGAAAGTTTATTACGCTGATCTGCAGGAAGTAAAAGTCATCAATGATCACGAATTGACCATCACTTGGGCTAAAGAGTTTTACGGTTCGATCGCCGCCACGCTTGGTCTTTTCCCCATGCCGCGCCACTTCTATGCGCCGGATGGCGATTTTGACGGGGAAAAATTCAACAATGACCACAAACGCAACCGGATGATCGTCAGCTGCGGGCCGTACATATTCCGCAGCTGGGAGAGTTCCAGAAGGATCCGTCTGGAACGCAATCCGGCGTACCTCGGCAATGATTTCGGGGCAAAACCTCCCGTAAAAGAGCGTATTTTCGAGATCATAAAACTGCCCAACACCCGATTTCAGGCGTTGCTGGCAGGCAGGATAAATATGCTGAGCCTCACCGCAGAACAGTGGATGACCCGCACCGGCATTCAAGAATTCACCTCCGGAAAGTTGAAAAAATTGCGCTATCCCGACTGCAACGGTTACAGTTACATCGGTTACAATCACAAAATCCCCTGTTTCAGCGACGGTACCACCCGCCGGGCATTGACCATGCTGGTCAACCGGCAGAAAATACTTGATCAACTGCTCTACGGATGCGCCACCATCGCCAAAGGTGCGATCATTCCGGATTCAGCGTACTCCGCCCCGGATCTCAAACCGCATCCATTTGATCCGGAAAAAGCCGGACAGCTTTTAAAAGAAGCCGGCTGGGCAGACCGTGACGGCAACGGTATCCTGGAAAGAGACGGCAGAGAATTCTCCTTTACCATGCTGCAGATATCCGGCAGTACCATGCAGCAGCGTGCCATGCTCATCATCAAAGAGGATTTTGCCAAAGCCGGTATTGATATGAAATTGCAGAATGTGGAGTGGAGTGTACTTCTGGAAAAACTGAAAAAGCAGGAGTTTGAAAGCTGTATGCTCGGCTGGCGCAACAGTATCGAGCCGGATCTGTATCAGATTTTCCACTCCAGCCAGAGTATGATCGGCGGAGACAACTTCATCTCTTTCAAAAACGCCCGGCTGGATGAGTTGATCGAAGCGATGCGTAAAGAGTTTGATATGGAAAAAAGGATCGCTATTGCCAGAGAGATGGAGTTGATAATCCACCATGAACAACCCTACACCTTCCTCTTCTGCAATGATGCGCTCTGGGCGATGGATTCAGCGTTGCAGAATATCCGGCTTTTCCCCAATAATATCCATCCGTTGAGTTTCTATTGCGCTCCGGAGGAGATCAAATGAGTGCACTTCTTCCGGAAAATTGGCAGAAATTTCTCAACGACGCCGGTTTTGACAATGCCCTCTGGGAATTGCCTCTGGCAAAAGCCGATGCCAGACGGAGTTTGACGCAGGTATTCCCTCCGGAAAACAAGATATTCAATGCCTTTGCCCTGACTCCGCCGGAAAAGGTGCGGGTGGTAATTCTCGGTCAAGACCCCTACCACGGTGACGGACAGGCCGAAGGGCTGGCGTTTTCGGTTCCCGAAGGCATACCGCTGCCGCCGTCTCTGCGCAATATTTTCAAAGAGTTTGAGAGTGATCTTCAAATCCCCGCCCCCGCTTCCGGGCATCTCGGTAACTGGGCAAAAAAAGGGGTTCTGCTGATCAATGCCGTACTCTCGGTCGATGCCCATTGCCCCGGAAGTCACGCCGACTTCGGCTGGGAAAGATTCACCGACAGTGTAATTGCCGCCCTGGATAAAGAAAAATCCGGACTGGTCTTTATTCTCTGGGGTTCATTTGCCCGTAAAAAAGCGGCATTGATCGACCGGAAAAAGCATACGCTCATAGAAAATGCCCACCCCTCGCCATTATCTGCCTACCGGGGATTTTTCGGCAGCAAACCATTTTCAGCAGTAAAAAATGCCCTGCCGGGATGGGAGTGGTGATATTTATTCTTCACCGGCCGGGGCAACCAGATTGAGAAGTTCTTTTTCTCCGGCGACACCGACGATCCTGCCGACCTCTTCACCGTCGCGGAATACGACCAGCGTAGGGATCATATCCACTTCAAATTTAGCAGCGATCACCGGGGCTTCATCCACATCGACCTTAGTTATTTTCACCTCTTCCGGAAAGCGATCCTGATCTGCCAGCGCACTTAAGACATCCCATTGTTTATGGCACGGCCCATGCCACTGGGCAAAAAAATCCACCAGCACCACACCGTTACGCACTGCCACAGGAAAAGCTGCCGCAGTAAGTTTTTCTATTTTCTGCATAAATTTTTCTCCTCTGCAATCACTTGATCTGTTACAATCAATATAAGCGTTTGCCGGAAAAAAACAAGCAGTTTACGGCAGAGACAATCCGATCACTGCCAATATGCACAGCACCAGAGCCAGCCACTGGATAAAAGAGTGCTTCTCTCTCAACACGATCAGTGAGTAAAGATCAAAGACCAGCAGACAGGATGAAACCATCAGCGGATAAGCGACCGCTCCGGCAGATGCCCGGGAGAGAGCATCCATGCCCGGATAAAGAAAAAAGTAGTTGGTGACGATATCTATGCCTTCAAGGATCAGGCAATATTTCCAGACAGTCAGACTTTTGGCACCGGCAACAATCTCCCTGTCGAAACGGGATATCGAACCGAGATTGCAGGTAAACGCACCCAGAATAAATCCGCAAGCCAGTGCCGCCGTGCGCCAGATGCTCGATACACTTTCTGCTTCACTGAAGTAGGAGGGAAAATTGCTCGCCGACTGACTGATCCCGGTCATCAGAAACGCCAGCAATGCCAAAGTGACCCATTTGCCAGCGGCCCTGCCCTGAGAGATGCCGGATAGCGCAATGGATGCCAATGCCAGAAGCAAAGCTGCCGCACGCACCCAGGTCAGCGGAACTCCGAAAAAGATTATCCCCATGAAAAATGGGAAAATGAATCCGGATTGCACGATGCTCCAAACTATGCCGTTATGCCCCTTTTGCATGGCTCTTGACATCAACTCCAGCTGCCAGAAGTTGAAAAGTCCTGAAACGATCTGCGACCCGAATGCGATCAACAGGCCATTTGCCGAAGCCTGCGGAAATCCCTGAAAAAATCCGCACACCAGACTGACCAGCAGTGCCGACAGCAAAGTCCAGAAGATCAGCACCGAAATATTCACCGCTTCTTTCGGGGCTTTGCCCATTACGCCGCCGAAAATAGTCCAGCTGGCACCGACAATGATCATCGCTGCAATACCGAATGTCATTGTTTTTTCTCTCCGTAACTTACTGTATTCAGAGCAAAAATTCCACTCTGCCGCCGGAAGGGACTTGGTTCCCGGCACACTGATTGCCGGCAGCATCAAAGATGCTTCCTGAAGCAGTGAATTCTCTGGCACTCATATTCAATACCGCGACCTTGCCGCAGCAATCACTCAATGCATCTTCCAATGCTCCAGTGTCACTGATTATGACCACGCATTCATCACCACCGTCACAGCACTTTACTGCCGCAGGGAAACCATTACGCAGATCCATACTCCAATGCCCGAAATTGAGCGTTTTGCGGTGGGCTGTATAAAAGCCGATATAGTTTTTCACCACCTCTTTATGCTCTTTTGAAATATTGCGCAACTCCATTGAGAGCATCGGCACGCCAGCCAGAGAAGCGATCATGTGGCGGCCGACCGCCGTGACCGGTTCATCGGGATTGAAGTAGACCGGATCAGCGTGCACCGGGATGCAGTCGCCCAGAATCATACGCAGCTGCACACACCGGGAGAAATTATCCATATAATCAAACGGCACATCACCGGCGCGGAACGCCGTTGCCAAAGAAGCATTAACCAAAGTGGCATACCCCTGCCGGAATTCGATCAGAGCCGACGGTTTAAGCTCTCTTACCCGACCGATAAGTTTTTCCATATACTTTTTCACCGCCCGGCAATGCGGATGATCGGGATCGGGGATTACGGCATCGACAAAGTCGATTTTCAATCCGTCAAGAGCCATTTGACGGAATATATCGCAAATACTTGCCAGCGTTTTTCCGGCGGCAGCGGCATCTTCCGGGTCAAAAACTCTCTGCCCCTCGTGCAATTCAGTAAGATATTTGCTTACACTCTTATCCAATTCACTGCGGCGGCCGGAAAAAAACGGTGCGACCCAGAACATATAGTTCAATCCGAGTTCCTGTGCTTTGCGCACGGTATTTTTCATTTCCGGCAATTTTTCTTCCGACCACTGCCAGTCACCGATATCCCGGTACCAATCCGGCAGAGTTTGCGGCGTCACCCGCTTGTTTTCACTGAAACACCAGCCGTCATCCACAATGAATGTGCCGAATCCCAGACGGCGGGCTTCAACGGCATTTTCCTGCAGATACTCATCGGTGATCGCCGCATGGACAGCATACCATGAACAATACACCGCCTCCCACGCTCCGGCAGGATACTCCGGGATCACCGGCAGCACCATATCCCGGTAACTTTGCAGAACTTCAGACGCCTCCCGGCGCGAGTCGTCAAAAAACACCTCAAACGGTTCAGTTTCCGGCGAAATGGCGATCGTGAAACTGACCTCAAAGACGCAAAGTTCCTGATTCATCTTGCTGGTGATCCGGCAATCATCGATGCCATTGGTCAGACCGATGGCGTAATTCGCCTTTGAATTCTGATCCAGAAAGAGCAGAACCGGCATGGAATAACTGGCTCCGGAAACAAATTCAACATTCCAGAACAACTTCATTCTGGTAATAGCAGAGTGGGCAGGATACCAGATCCCGGTGATTTCCACAATGGGGATCATCGCACTTATTTTCAGTTGACCGTCGCTTTTTTCAAGGATCTCCTGCGAAATTTTATGATCGGCGCAGTTCAGTATTTCCCCCTGACGATTACGGATGATAATGTCAATACCCACAAAAACACAGTCCTTATGTAAAATATTATTTTAGTATATCTGAACAAAAAACTCACCATCTCCGGGAGCGGAGGTCACTGTCAGCCGATGCCCTTTCTGCAGATAACTCTCACGGTAAATATAGCATTACATTTCCGGTTATTCAAATTGGATTTACCATCAAAGGTCAAAGTTGCAGTTACCGGCTTATCTGAATCATCCGGCACCGCCGCCGGAACATTGCCGTCACCGGTGCAAACCGTTGCCTGCCGCCGGAAGTTTCGGAGCCAATCGCTGAAACTCGCCGGTCAACTCCGCTTCAGTCAGCTTCTTATCAAAAATCCTGACTTCATCGACCAATGTCTGCCCCGGATCACTGCCGCCGAAGTGTTCGCCGATCGCAAGAGTATAGAAATCTCCTTCCAAAGGAGTTTTCAAAGCCGCCATCGCTTTGCTCACCCCGTCAAGGTGCAGCTGCACCGCCCGTTCATTCCATGAAACGGTGATCTGATGCCACTGCCCCGGTTTCCACGAGGGAACACGGGTAAAGATGACCGTTGCCGCCTTGCTGTTACTCAGAGGGCCGAGATAGACCGCCAGACGGGATTGGTAGGGTATGCGGTAGATCAAAAGCCGCTGACTGCCGGGACCGGAGGCGGAAACGAATACATGCTGATTTTTGTCATTGCCGAACCAGTTTTCCGGCTTGATCCAGAAACTGATGGTACACTCTTTACCATTCATCGCCGGAACCGGTTTGTAAAATACACTGTGGGTATTGCCGCTCTTATCCCTGCCGGAAGCAAAGGCATTACCGGCAAGCCCCGGCACCAGCAGTTTATCGGCAGTGACTTTACCGGACTTTTGGGAGAGGACTCCTTTCATTCCGACCGCTTCCTGATTGCTGTCACCTGTCGTCACTGAAGCACTGCCGGTGCCGCCGTAATTCGCCTGAAGCGTCTTGTCAAACGATATATAATATACCGGTTCAGCGGCGGTAAGCAATACTGCCGATGCCATTGATGCGGCGACTGCCATAAATGATTTTTTCATCTTTCTGCTCCTTTTGCTCTATATGTCATCTTTTGAATAAGAATAATTCTCCCTCTCTGGGAACTAAACTTACCGTCATTTTATCTCCCTGCAACTGATAATTTTTCCCGGTAAATATAGCATTACATTTCAGGTTATTCAAGTTGAATTTACCGTCAAAGGTCAAAGTTACAGTTACCGGCTTATCTGAATCATTCAGCACCGCCGCCAGCGCATTGCCGTTATTGGTGTAAAGTGCCGCCAATGCGCCGTTATCAGCTTTCACCGCCGGATTTGCCGCCCACCACGGATGAAACTCCGGACGGGTGCTGCCCAACTGGTCAAACGCGGCATAGATCTCTCCGGGACGCCTCTTGCCGCAGTAATAATATGCCGACAATCCGCAAACCAACTCATAAGTCAGGAAATGACGGACCGCCAGATCAACAGCCGGTTCATCAAAAGAGAACGTTTTCAGCTTATCCGGCAGGAAACGGCCGACAGCCTGACTGAATTGTCCGATAAGTGCAACCGATGCTTCGTTGGTACGGGTACCGTAAGCAATTCGCATAAGCTCAGGATCAAGCACATTGAAGTAACTTATTTTCCCTTTATTCAGCAGGCGATCTTCATACATCTCACCGGCGGCGATCACATCAAAGTAAGAATCCGCCGGAGTACGGGTCGAAATCAAATGCCCGATGATGAATGTATCCGGATTTTTCCGGCGAACCATATGCCATACTCTGCGGTAGAATTCACGCAAAGGCAACAAATCATTGTCATGATGCTCATACCCGAATTCATCCACCCAGACACAACCGTGGAGCTTATTTCCGCAGCTGCGGGGCCAGGAAAGGTCAAAATAAAGATCACGAACATCGACATGAGGATTATCAAGATAATACTTCATGGAATCAATTTGAAAATCCAGGTAGTTCCGGCTGTTCAAACACCCGTAAGTCCACGCTTTTGGCTTCTTACTGAAGTCTGAACTTTTACCGGCATAATTACCCAGCACAGGTGAAGAATTGTGCCATAAATCACCAAAATAATTCCATTCAGCAGAATAAGCCCCTGCCCCCTTGGGAGCAAAATAATACTGGAATGTGACATCTTTGGCAGTATATGGTTTAATGATCATCCGGTAGTGATATGACCACTTTTTCAAATCATCCAGCTGCCCCGGACGCATGGTATTGAAATAACGGGGGACATTGAATACCACCATATTGTTGATCCGGTCGCGGATATTCCACGGTTTCGGATTCAAAGGTTTGGTCGGGGTCGGCTGCAGATAAAAACTGATTTGACGCTCTTTCCGGTCTTTGATCGGAGAATCAACCAGATTGAGAGAAATCAGTACTTCATCTTTGTTGCCGGCAATACTCATTGCCCGACGCTTGTCTTTTACATATCTGCCGCGATGAGTATGGGTGCCGCCGCAAATACCTATATCATTACCGCCGCACCAGAAAAAAGGATTGGCAACCGGATCAATATAAAATTGGAAATCACTTTTACCGATAAAAGAAATCTTTTCAAAGCAATTGTTGTTGTCATCAAAGCCATCTGCATACTTACGGTCAAGCGGCAATTCCAACACCAGAGAAGCCGGTTTTACAGCTCCATCAGGAAGTTTGACCGTAAACCAGACCACACCGTCATATTCAGCAAAAGCCGTAACTTCCACCGACTTATCCCTGGCAAGCAGAGTATAGGTCACGGAATCCGGTTTGGCAACGGTATTAACAATATCAAACTCAAGAGCTTTACCATTGAATTTCAATGCGACCGGGCGGTTGAGCAACTCTCTGTTCTGTGAAATAATGGAGGAGATCAAGGCTTCGCCGCCAAATTTATAATTTCTGCCCCAGCAGTAAAAAGTACCGTTTACATCTTTCACCGGAGTCCACGGCGGAGGAACTTCATCGGAAATACCGGCAGATGTACCTGCCCACATCCCCTCTCCCTGCGGGATCATATAGATATCATTTTCACTGAAAAGATATTTACCGTCAGGATCAAAAATCTGCTGCTCGATGTGATAATCTCCCGGCACGAGAGAAGCGATGCTCATACGAACTTCAACAAACGGTACCGAATCATTGATTTTCACACTCTTTTCATAAATCTTTCTGGTCTTAGCCCGATCAAAAAAAATCACATTGACCTGACATTCACCGGCATCCAACCGTTGATTTTTGAAAACAGACACAAGCTGTTTCTGTTTGATATCCGTGTATATATGGCTCAACAAAACCGGTTGAGATGTGCCGCAGGGAATAGTATTGCGGTAGAATACTTTACCGTTTAATTCAGCAGAAATTTTCAACAGAGGTTTTTCCGGCAGTCTTTCTCCGGTAATAACACCTTTGCGTCCGGAAGCGGCGGGCAGCTCAACAAAAGTTTCCCTTTCAAACGCATAAAGAGGAGCCGGAGCTTCTGCCCGGACTTTCAATTTGCCGCCTGTTTGAGAGAGAGCTTCAAAACGCATATCAAGTTTTCCATCACCGGGAGTTCCCAGCGAATTAAGATGAAAATCCGGAGTATCAGCAGAGAATGTTACCGGAATAAAGTGTTCCACTTCAGCATATTGAGAACGCACTCCTGCCAGAGTATTACGGGAAACAGGAGTATTACGGCACACATTTATTTTAAGTTGACAATTATCCGGAACCGTTATCCCCAGTGATTTCCAAGGAATCGCCGCCTCAAAGATCCAAACATCATTGTCGATTTTTGAAGCAGTTCTGACTCCAGGAGCATTCCATGAGGCGTTATCGTTCAATCCATCATAGCATACCCCGGCAGAATTGAAAATCAATTGATGCAATTCTGATTTATCTTTACCGGTATCGATTAGCAATTCGACAGAATCATCCAACCACACCTTACTGTCATGACCTGTTGCGGAAGTTTTCAAAGATTTACCTGGAGAAAGAAATCCGACATATAAATTTTCATCATCATAACTGAATGCAGCCCGCATATCCTCAATGCAAAGCGACCTTGAACGCAACTCCCTCATTCCGACAGTGGAAAACGGATATTCCCCCGAAGCAAATGTACCGTCGATTTTAACGGTACGTTTGCCGACATTGATTTCAGCCGGTACAGCAGCTGCCGGCAGCTCCGGAGCCAATCGCAGAAATTCCTGCTGCAAATCTTTTTCTGACAATTTCTTATCAAAAATCCGCAATTCGTCGATCAAAGTCTGACCGGGATCACTGGATCCAAAATGTTCTCCGATCGCAATCGTATGAAAATCACTCTCCAGCGGAGTTTTCAAAGGCGACATAGCCTGACTTACACCATCAAGGTGAAGCTGAAGAGCCCGTTCATTCCATGAAACAGTGACCTGATGCCACTGACCAGGTTTCCATGAAGGCACCCTGGTAAAAACCACAGTGGCAGATTTGGAATCATTCAAGTTGCCAAGAAATACCGCAAGCCGTGATTGATATGGTATGCGATAGATCAACAACCGCTGTGAACCGGCTCCGGAAGCTGACACAAAAACATGCTGATTTTTATCATCTCCCATCCAGTTTTCCGATTTGAGCCAAAAACTGACAGTACACTCTTTGCCATTCATAGCCGGAACCGGTTTATAAACAGCGGTGTGGATATTTCCATAAGCATCTTTGCCGGAAATAAAAGCGTTGCTTTTCAATCCCGGAACCAACAGTTTATCTGCTGTGACCTTGCCGGATTTTCTGGTCAATACTCCCATCATACCGACAGCCCCCTGCTCACTGTCAACAGTCGTTACCGAAGCAGTGCCAGTTCCACCGAAATCAGCCTGTAGGGTCTTGTCAAATGAAAGGTAATAGGCCGGTTCAGCAGCAGTCAACCAAACTGCTGATGCCAATATACCCAGCAGACAAACAGGTTGTTTTTTCATAATTTTCTTCCATTTTACAATCACTTCCCGAACAGGAAAAGTTCTCCTTCCCGTGGAGCAAGAGTAAGTACAAGTTTTCGTCCATTGAGCTGATAATTTTTCTTGGAAAATACCGCACTGCACTTCCGGTCATTCAAGTTGAATTTACCGTCAAAGGTCAATGTTACAGTTACCGGCTTATCTGAATCATTCAGCACCGCCGCCAGCGCATTGCCGTTATTGGTGTAAAGTGCCGCCAATGCGCCGTTATCAGCTTTCACCGCCGGATTTGCCGCCCACCACGGATGAAA
>JAFVZG010000126.1 GCA_017508285.1 Lentisphaeria bacterium
CAGTTGGGGCGGCTGTTATTAAGAATATCCGTCACCGCCTGACGGGAAACGCCGACCATTGCCGCAATATCTTTACATCTTATCATAACACCAGCATCTTCATATAGTTATCCTGTTTTGTAAAATTGTGACATGCGTCTTGTTGCTCGTGCCACTAAAAATAAGATAGCACACCCTTCTATTAAATTCAACTGCGGATAAAAAAATTTTCAAATATTTTCTTTCCCGCTTTATATCCCGGTAAATTATTTTGGGCGTATAAAGGATATATTGCTATTACCGTACAGCGAAAAACATATTTTATATACAAACAAGGGCTGTTGCCAGACCTTGTGAAAAGGTGAGCAACAGCCCCTTGATTTTGTTCACAACGCTTTTCAGCGTTTCACACGGGCATTACCGTTCCAGATGCTCCAGACCTGCTCTTCATCTGCCGGCTGAGCATAGTCGGTCAGATGAGTGGTTGCCAATGCTCCGGTCGCCCAGGCGAATTGTGTCCACTTCTCCGGCTCCCAGCCCTTGAGGATGCTGTACAGGAAACCGCCGACAAAACCATCGCCGCCGCCGATACGGTCAAGCACGTGGATCTCACGGGGTTCAACAACCTGCCAGACTCCGTCAACATTGGTGATCGCTCCCCAGAGGTGCGCATTGGTGTTGATCACCTGACGCAAAGTGGTAGCAAACGCAACCGCATTGGGATAAGCGACCTTGACCCGCTCGACCATCTCTTTGAAGTTGTCGATCTTTTCGGCAATACCTTTGCCGCCGGCTTCGGGGCCCTTGATCTTCAAACACAACTGGAAATCCTCTTCGTTACCGATAAGTATGTCGGAAAGTGAAGCGATCTCAGCAAAAATCGCACTCAACTCCTCTTCACGGCCCTTCCAGAAAGATGCCCGGTAGTTGAGGTCAAAACTGATCTTTGAACCATACTTTTTGGCAGTACGCGCCAATTCAAGACAGAAACGGCTGGTATCTTCACTCATCGCAGCAATCAAACCGGAAAGGTGAACGATCTGCACACCCTCCTGACCGAAAATGCGCTCCAAATCAAAATATTTGACATTGAGCAGTCTGCCGACTTCACCGGCACGGTCATTCTGCACCCGGGGACCACGGCTGCCGTAACCACTGTCAGCAAGGTTGAATTGGTGACGGTATCCCCAGGGACCGCCCTGCTCGATTTCCGGGCCTTCATAATCCATGTGACGGCCGGCAAGATTGTCTTTGATCATCCGGGCGACCGGACTGTCTTTCACAAAAGCGGTAAGCACTTTGACCTTCAAGCCGAGGAAAGAGGCGATGCTGGCAACGTTGGTTTCCGCACTGGTCACCTGCATCTGAAAGGTGTCACTGCAATGAAACGGCTGACCGTTTATCGGAGTAAGCCGCACACCCATACTGGTCGGCACCAACAAAGAGTATGCCGCATCTTTTTTAAGTTCCAAAGCCATTTTCTGTTTCCTTTTATTTTAATGTTTTACGGTAAAAAATCCAACCGACTTTGATAATATAACACACAAAGTCATAAAAACAACTGTTTTCAACTACTTTTTTTCAATTTCCGGGAAGCATGCGTACCCGCCGGCGCCCATTGGGGAACTTCAACTGGAACACTGTCCCCCTGCCCTCGGCTGAAACCACCCCGAATTCCGCTCCGTGTTCCCGGCACACCCGCTCGATTATCATCGTGCCGACTCCATTGCCGCCGGCTTTGGCGGTGCGGAAAGGTACAAACATTTCCCGCAGATCCTCCGGTGACATACCCTTGCCGGAATCGGAAAACTCCAACACGATAAATTCACTGGCGGCATATCCGTAGATATCCAATACCCCCCCGTTGCTCATCGCCTGAACTGCATTGCGGATGATATTGTAAAATGCCTGTTTCAATTGTTCGCGGTCTCCATTGAGCGACGGCATCACTTCCGCCCATTGGCACTTGACTTCAACTTTGCGCGCCTCGATTTCCGGACGCATGAAATTCAACACCTCAAAAACCGTTTCCCGCAGATCCACCGGAGAAAAATTCGCCTTCCCCGGACGGATGGCGTAAAGAAATGAGTGGATTATACTGTCAAGCCTCTCTACTTCACTGGCACACCGGCGGATCATTTTCACCGCTTCTGTCAAAGAAACCTCCTCTTCAGAATCGGTAAAATCCCGCTCCAATATCTGCAGATTCATCGACAGACTGTTAAGCGGATTGCCGATTTCATGCGCCACTCCGGCGGCAAGCTGCGATACCGCTTTTATCGTCTCTTTTTCCAGATCACTGGTAGCACGGCGGCGGCTTTCAGTAACATCTCGCAAAATCACTGCCGCCGCTCCGGTATCTTCGCCAAGCGGTGTCAGATAAAATTGCAAAAAACGCGGCTGCGGGTAAAGTATCTGCAACTCCTGCCGGGCAGACTGCTGCCAATCTGAAGCATTTTCCGGCAGGATCTGCCGCCAGTCGATATCCGGCAGCAGTTGACTCAACCGCAATGCCGAAGTATTCTCCGGCAATGCCAGAAGTTCCTTTGCCGCCCGGTTGAAATAACGCAAATGCAGTCCGGCATCCACCACCAGTATACCATCTTCCACCGCATTGGCAACCGTCTCAAAAAAACCGCGTTCCCGCATCAAAAGTGCCAATCCAGCCTGACGGCTGGTGGCATCAAGCGATTCAAAACGCGCACTGAAGCGGTCAAAGAATTTTTTTCTCCCAGACATTTACAACCCCGTCTTTTGGTGCTATATTATATTTTATGATGCTTGATAATATAGTGTCGTTTTGGAAAAAAATCAACTTCTTACAAAGCAAGGAATGTCATTATGCCCATTTTCCGTTACCATTGCCAGCATTGTGAAGCGGATTTTGAATTACTGCTCCCGCGTTTTGATTCCCCGGCAGAGTGCCCCTCATGCGGAGCAAATGATCCGGAAAGACAGCCAAGTTTGATCGGTGCCATCGCTGCCGGAAACAAGCATAATTGCGCTTCCGCCGGTCAGTGTCCGGCTGCCGGGCATTGCTGCAGCGGCTCTTGCGGATGCGGGAAACACTGAATCATGAATAAACAGGAATTACTCAAGACCCTCGACTCTCTGGGAATGCGCCCCGGCAGAGGTTTGGGGCAGAACTTTCTGCTTGACGGCAATTTATTGGATTGGATCATCCGCAACGCCGGAGCAAACAAAAATGAGAATGTGCTTGAGGTCGGCCCCGGCTTCGGAGCTTTGACCGAAAAGATGGTTTCAGCCGGATATCAGGTTACCGCCATCGAATTTGACCACCGGCTGGCTGATTATCTGCGCAAAAAATTTGACGGTGCAGAGAACTTCCGCTTGATCGAAGCGGATGCCTGCAAAGTAAATTATGATGAACTTTTCCCGCAGGGAACCACATTCCGGGCGATCGCCAATTTGCCCTATGCCATAAGTTCAGTTTTCATTGCCAGAATTCTTGAAAGCAGCAATTTGCCGGTTTCAATGTTTTTCATGCTGCAAAAAGAGATGGGAGAGCGTCTTGCCGCCTCCCCCGGAAGTAAAGCCTATGGGGCTTTGTCAGTCAGAACCCAGCTTTATTACGATGTGACGATCGACAAAATCGTACCGCCGCAGGTTTTTTGCCCGCCGCCGGAAGTGGATTCAGCTCTGGTGGCATTCCGGTTACGGGATATAACGCGATTGTCGCCGCAAATCGAAGAGATCTTTACCGGAGTTGTCCGGGCGTTATTCAATCAGCGGCGCAAACAGATGGGAAAAGTCCTCGGTTCATATCTGGGGAGCAAAGAAAAAAGTCTGCAGATTTTGGAAGAGTGCGGTTTTTCCGCAGAGCTGCGTCCGGATAAATTGACCGTCGATGATTTTATCCGTTTGAGCAATACTATTTGCGGGAAACAGTGTTGATTTATGTTTTTTGATTGGCAGAATATTACCGGAGTATTGCAGGAAATACTGGAAGATGAGGTCGCCAGCGGCAACGAGTGCGGCTGTCAGCTGGTGATCCGCCATCACAATGAGATCGTCGTGGATATTGCCGCCGGATTTCTTGACCGCAGCCGCAGACAGAAAGTATCCAGAGATCACCTTTTTCCGATTTTTTCTGCGGGGAAACCGGTATTATCCACTCTGGCATGGCAGGCTTTTGAAGAAGGTTTGATCTCCTTTGACACCCCGCTGGCTGCGGTTTGGCAGGAGTTCAATTCCGCAGACAAAGCCGGGATCACCTTTGACCATGCTTTATCCCACCGGGCAGGAATGTATCTGCTGCCTAAAGACACCCCGCTGTATGACTGGGATGCAATGTGCCGCAATCTTGCTGCCATGACGCCCCGCAATCAGCCGGGAGCAAAAACCCATTACCACCCGCTGACTTTTGCCCACCTTGTCGGCCATGCAATGGAATTGCTTACCGGAGAACCTCTGGCGAAGTTGATAAAAAGCCGGATAACCATTCCCCTCAATATTGAAAACGCTCTGGTTTTCGGCATTGATGATCTGCAGGAGGAAAAAATCGTGCCGGTGGATGACTCATTGATCGGCAATCCTCCGGCATGGGAAGCAAAAGTAATGAATGATCCGCTCATACGCCGCTGTTGTATTCCATCATTCAACGGCTTTGCCAGCGCAAGAGGTTTGGCAAAGTTTTACGCCTCTTTACGCGGAGGAGTGATCAAAGCCTCAACTTTTGACCTGGTCACATCCCGTCTCTACCGTGCCCCGGATGACCCGGTAAAAGAGCATGAGTGGACAAAATTTGCCCTGGGAATAATCCTTAACGGGCCGGATAATGACCGCCGCCTCTTTTGCGGACACGGCGGTGCCGCCGGTGCCGAAGCATTTTATATGCCGGAAGAAGATATCGCCTTTGCGTTTGTCAAAAACCGGCTGAGCCCGAATCATCCGGATCACCCGATCCGTGACCGGATATCTGATGCCCTGCAAATTCCGCGCCGCTGGTGGTAAATCCGCAATTCAGCGGCAGCGTTTTTCCAACTCCTCATAACGCCGGTGCAGCGAATCCATTCTCGATGCCAGACTCCGGTATGCTTCAGGAAGTACCCGGTATACACTGTCTTTCGGGAAAGAACTGCTCAAATTATCAGCGGTGACCCCGGCACTCTTATCAAAGGCTGCGATATATTGCATCCGGGCATTATTGAGAGAGGCCCACAACCCCGGCAACAACCAGCGGTACATCCGCTGAGACGGAGCCTTTTCATCAAAAGTGTCACTGTAAAACTCGCCATTACAGAAGGCATCGCACCAATCCAGCATAGTGACCAATTCACTGAACATGACTCTGGCGGTGATTTCCGGAAGTTCCTCCCTGTGCTGTTCCTCTTTCTGCCGCCAATCTTCCAGATAAACCGGAGAGAGAGAAAAATTATCCAGCATTACAGTCAGAGCATCAAGACGGAGTTTTTCACACTTTTCGAATTGGATCACCGCAAGCAGCAGATGATCATTTTTCAAAGCATTACGCACATTTTCCATCCGGCTGACCGCTGCAAGTGCCGCCCGATGGTCTTTGTTTGCCACCGCAAAACGGATCCGCCAATATTCAATGGCGCAAAAACGCTGAAAAACATGCAATTCAGGAAGCGGCATACTAAGCAATTCATACTTCATATAACGCCTTGACAATGGCGGGATCTCACTGCTGAACAACCTCTCCCACGCCTTGATTTTGGCATTGGAATTCAACTCTTTTTGCAGTTCTGCCATCTCTTCAGCGGAAAACTTGCCCTGAGGATCAGCCAGCAGTGATTTGAATTTACCCTCTGCCAACTCATCGGTATCCAGAAAATATTGGGCAACCCTTTTCCAGAACTCAGGATTTTCCTCTCTTTCAGCGAGATACAACTCTTTCAATGCCTCAGGAGAAATCGCTCTGCCGAAAAGTTCCGCCGCAGATTCCAACTGCTTGTCTGCTTTATTTCCGGCACGGATCGCCAATAATGAAAAAGATACAAAACTCAGGATAAAAAGAACCAATACCGCAACAACCCGCTTGCCGAAAAGCTGCCGCAAAGGAACCTTTGAGGCATTGGAGATAAGTTTCGCTGAACAGAAAAATACCGCAATCAATGCGGCAAAACCGAAATAGGCAACGATCACTCCGACAATTCCGGGAAAAAGAGTAATAAAACCATCGGCATCCTCTGTCTGTACCGAGCCTTCCCAAATCAACAGCACTTCCACTGCCTGAATCAGCGCAGCAAGAAAAAGTATCAAACCGATCGTAGTCGGCAACTGCCATTTCCAGCGTTTGAGAAAAGTCAATTCACCACGGTATTTCCAACCGAATCCCCAGCCGCACAAAAGCAGATAAAGAAAGAATATGATCAGCAGAACCAGAGAAGAACTCCACAAATTGAGGGAGCCGCCATTTATTCCGAAACACACCTGCGGCATACCGCCGAGCAAAGCGACAAAATTCAACCATATCCAACCGCCGAAAATCATCAGTGCGACAGCGAACAACACACTCTTTTCCGGAGCATCCCAGCCCAACAGCTTAAGTACGATCTTTTTCACATTTCACCTCATCAATTATTGGCGGCTGAACTCTTTATTGCCGCATCCAAAGCGATTTCCAAAATCTGCAAAGTCCACTCCACATCGGCATCTGCCCGGTGAGCCTGCTGATTATCCCCGTCATTCAACTGAAACACCGCCCGCAAACTCTGCAAACGGTAGCTCGGCAATCCCGGATGCGTTGTTTTGATCAAACGCAATGTATCCAGAGTCTTACCCTTCCACAGCGGCAAACCGGTGCGCGCCAGACTCTCCTGAAGAAAACCGAGATCAAACCGGGCATTGTGCGCAACCAGAGTTGAATTTCCGGCAAAAGCGAGAAATTCCCGCCCCACTCTGGAAAAATTGGGCGCAGCAGCGACCATCTCATCGGTTATATGATGAACCGACACCAGCTGCGACGGAATACTCCTGCCGGGATTCACAAAAGAATTGAAGCGGGAAATATACCCATCTTTGTCGATGCGTACCGCTCCGATCTGGATGATCCGGTCACGGCCGGGACTCATCCCGGTAGTTTCCACATCGAAGACGGTAAACGGCCCCAATTCAAAAAACTTCATTTTTCATAACCATCCGGATGTTTCAACTGCCACTTCCAGGCAGACTCAATGATCGCAGCAGCCGACTCATACTGCGGATGCCAATCCAGCATCTTCCGCGCCCGGTCACTGCAGGCGATCAAACGGGGCGGGTCACCCGCCCGGCGGGGAGCAACTTCAAAATTGACCTTTTTACCGGTGACCTCCTCGGCGGCGGCGATGATCTCTTTTACCGACAATCCATTGCCGGTACCCAGATTATAGTGACCGCTTTCCGGAGCATAGAGGGCTTTTTCATGGGCCTGCGCCAAATCCAGAATGTGGATGTAATCGCGGATACAGCTGCCATCGGGAGTATCATAATCATCGCCGTAAAGCATCAACTTTTCCCGTTTTCCGCGCACCGTCTGCAAAACCAGAGGGATCAAATGACTTTCAGGACGGTGATCCTCACCGTGAATTTCGGTTGCTCCGGCAGCATTGAAGTAACGCAATGCGGCATATTTCAAACCGTAAATGCGGCTGTACCAATTCAAAATCTTCTCAAAACAGAGTTTGGATTCTCCGTAGGGATTGATGGGGATCTGCGAGGCTTTTTCGCTGATCGGCACCTCATCCGGAATACCGAATGTAGCCGCCGTACTGGAAAAAACAAATGCTTTCACCCCGGTTTCCACTGCGGCATCAGCAAGATTTATGGCACTGCACAGATTATTGCGGAAATATTTTGACGGATCGGTCATGGATTCACCGACCAGAGAGAATGCCGCAAAGTGCATCACGGCATCAAATTCACCATTACGGCAGATCTCAAATATTTTTTCCCGGTCGGCAAGATCGGCATAAATAAATTCAGCTCTCTCATCCACCGCATCCCGATGACCGGTTATCAAGGCATCGAGAATAGTTACTTCATATCCCTTATCCAGCAGATATTCACTGCAGGCACTGCCGATATATCCGGCGCCGCCGGCAACCAGAATCTTTTTCATAAAATATTTTGCTCCGCATAATGGTAATTTTTTGTCGTATGAGATAATATAATTCACAAAAAGCGTAAATTCAAACGTAAAAAAGGGATCCAAGGGGTTGATTTAATGATTAAAAGGAGTTAAATTATATGAACGTTTCTTTACATCAACAAAAAAACAGGAGATTTTATCATGTCCGGACACAGTAAATGGGCGAATATCAAACATAAAAAAGAGGCCGCTGACAAGGCAAAAGGAAAAATGTTCTCCCGCGTCGGCAAAGAGATCATGGTCGCCGCCAAAAACGGTGGTGCCGATCCCAACAGCAACCCCGCTCTCCGCTCTGCTCTTGCCGCTGCAAAAGCGGTCAATATGCCCAATGCCAACATTGAACGCGCCATCAAAAAAGGTATCGGTGAACTCGGCGATGTCGTCTTTGAGGAGATCGTCTATGAAGGCTATGCCGCCGGCGGTGTCGCCGTTATCGTCGATTGCCTGACCGACAACCGCAACCGTTCCATCAGCGATGTCCGCATGGCATTTGAACGCAACAACGGTAATATGGCCGGTTCCGGTGCGGTCGCCCGTCTTTTCAAACGGCAGGCTCACTTTATCATCACCGGCGAATGGGCGGATGAAGAAAAACTTATGGATGTCGTGCTGGATGCCGGTGCCGATGACCTTGTTGTCGAAGATGGTGAAGCTGAGATCTGGGCCGATCCCGAATTCTTTGAACCTCTGACCAACGTTCTTACCGAAAAAGGCATCCCCACCGATGTCGCAGAAGTCACCCGCAAACCGGAAATGACTGTCAACATCACCGATCCCAAAGTCGCCTCTCAGGTTCTCCGTCTGGTCGACCGCATGGAAGAGATCGACGATGTTCAGCAGGTCACTGCCAACTATGTGATCGACGATTCCATTGCCGATCAGATCGAAGAGTAATTTTACGGAGAGTATTGCAGAAATGGATTGGGTGAAACGCTCCGGCGAATACACGCTGACTGACGGCAAAAGCGGATTTTCCATCAACTTTGCCGGCATGAATTTCAACGGCGATGATATTGCAAAAATGGCTCCTGACTTCGATAAAGCGATGAAAGGTATCGCCGATATCGAAGCCGGTAAAATCAAAAACCCCGATGAACAACGCAAAGTAACCCACTTCACTGACCGGATGGCATATCCGGCAAGTCCGGCATTTTCTGCGGTAGAGACCTTCGCTGCAAAAATCATTGCCGATGGCAAATTTGATGCTGTAGTGGTCAATGGTATCGGCGGTTCTGCCCTCGGTCCGCAATTGATGCAGTTTGCCATCAACGGGCCTTACTGGAATGAATTGCCCAAAAGCAAACGCAACGGTTTGAAGATCTACTTCCTTGACAACACCGACAGTTCCGGCTTTGCCGATCTGCTCGAAGTCATGGAACCGGAGAAGACCCTCCATCTGGTCATCTCCAAATCCGGCGGCACTCAGGAAACCAAAAACAATATGATCGCCATGGAGAATTTTTATGCCTCCTGCGGTTTGGATTTCGCAAAGTGCGCTGTCGCAGTGACCATGCTGGATAGTTCGCTTTATCAGTATGCCAAAGCCAACAACTGGCTGCAGATATTTGAAATGGCTGAATCCATCGGCGGCCGCACCAGTGAAACCGCGATCGTCGGTCACCTGCCCGCCGCACTTACCGGCATCGATTTCGGCAAATTCCTTGCTGGAGCCTGCGACATGGATCTCTGGACCCGTTCAAAAGAGAATAATCCGGCACTCTTCCTTGCCGCCATGTGGTATCTTGCCGGGAATGGCAAAGGTGACCGCAATATGGTGATCGTGCCGTACAGCGACCGGCTGGTACTGCTGTCGCGTTACCTGCAGCAGCTGGTCATGGAAAGTCTGGGCAAGGAACTTGATCTCGACGGTAAAGTTGTCAATCAGGGTCTTAATGTCTTCGGCAATAAAGGCGGCACCGATGCCCATGCATTCATCCAGCAGCTCAATGACGGCAGAGATGATTTCTTTGCCACCTTCATTGAAGTTCTGCATGATGCAAAAAAACTGGAGATCAATGACGGGATCACCATGGGAGATTATCTCCACGGTTTCTTTGAAGGTTTGAGTGCCGCATTGCGCAGCAAAGGCAGACAGACCATCACCATCCGCATCCCGCAGTTGACGGTTTATGAACTCGGACAAATCATCGCTCTTTATGAGCGTGCCGTAGCGATCTACGCCGAATTCATCAACATCAATGCTTTCCACCAGCCCGGTGTGCAGGCTTATAAACTGGCGGCAAAAGATCTCCTTGCCCTGCGCGGAAAAGTTCTCGCTGCCCTTGAAAACAAAAAAGGCTTCGCCGGTGACGGTCAGGCATTCGCCGATCTTGCCGGAGTTCCGGAACGCGCGGTGGAAGTTGCTTCATTGTTGGATAAAGCCGCCCTCAACGGCGGTGCGGTTTCCCGTGAATTCAACGGCAAAAACTGGATTTATACGATAAAGTGAATCTTCTGCTTCTTAAAGACAACGATTTTATTGCGCCGGGTCGGGTAAAAATATCCGACCGGCGTTTTTTGCAGTTGCGCGACATCATCAAATTGGAAAACGGAAAAACTTTCCGTGCCGGAATGACCGGCGGCAATATCGGCAGTGCCACCGTTGCCGAATTTACCGGGGAGTATGCCGTTATGGATGTTGCGCCATTCACACTCCCGCCGCCGGAACCGGCAAAAATAACTCTGGTCTGCGCTCTGCCAAGACCGCAAACTTTCCACAAAGTCCTGCATTGTGCGATAACTATGGGAGTAAAAAAAATCTGGTTCATCCACTCCCGTAAAGTCGAAAAAAGTTACTGGCAGTCATCCGTTCTGCAGGATGAAGCGGTCGACCGGGAAATTCAACTGGCTCTGGAACAATGCGGAGACACCATCTATCCGGAGATATTTTACCGCAACCGTTTCAAACCGTTTGCCGAGGATGAGTTTCCATTGCTGCGCGCCGATGCCGATGCCGCAATATTCGGTCATCCCCGTGCCAGTGAAGTTCCGGAAAACTTCACCGGCAAGCGTCTGGTACTTCTGGTCGGCCCGGAAGGAGGATTTTCCGATTACGAAGTCGAATTATTTTCCAATGCCGGAGCAACTGCCGTTACCCTCGGTCAGCGGGTTTTGCGCACCGAATTTGCCACCGCAGCTTTGCTTGCCAAACTTATCTGAATAAAATCACCTGAAAAGCGGATTATTTTATTGAAATATTTGCATTCGGCTGTACATTAAATCAAACGGTAAAAATATTCAGCAAAACGGTGTTATTAATATCGGAGAATAAAAATGATTGAAATCACCAATTTCCGTCAGGGAGCGATCCTCAACCATCACCACGGATGTGAAACTGACAATGCGTTAAAAGTGAAAATTGAGGGTATCTGTGAATTGGGATGCCCGGTAAAAGTCAACGGCGTGCAAGCCGAAATGGATGGCAGACGATTTGCCGCTGAAATCGATCTTACTGAAAAAATCAACAAGGTCACGGCAGAGGAGATCACTCCTTACGGCAACTTCTCACAGGAGTTGACTCTGGTCTGGGATAAAAAATCTTTCAAACGCTACAACTTCTATATTGACGACAATATTTTTGTTTTCACCGATCTGGCAAAAGAACGCCCCAAAAGTGCCTTCGACCACTTCTACTTGAAAGGGTTGAAGGATATTCACGATAAATACGGCACGAAATTCTCTCTCAATTGTTTCTATCACAATGCCCATCATGAATTTCTCCTCAAAGATATGCCGGATATCTGGAAAAGCGAGTTTCAGGCAAATGCCGACTGGTTGAAGTTTTCTTTCCACAGTTACAGCGAATTCCCCGACCGCCCATACGCCGAAGCCTCCGCCGAAGAGATGGGGAAAGACTGGGATCTGGTGCAAAATGAAATTTACCGCTTTGCCGGTGAAGAGTGTTACATTGCCCCGGTAGTGATCCATTGGGCAAATATCCACCCGGCATGCACGATGGAAATGATCCGCCGCGGTGTCCAATGCTACCCCAGCACGACCCGGTTGCGGGTAATGGGCGGCCCCAGCCTTGCCGACCGGCAAAAAGGCGGCAATATGACGGTGGTTCAACAGCGCAGTGCTTCCGGAGTTGATAAAGAAGCCGGTTCTCTCGGTCTTGATCTGCACTACGGTTTTATGGAAGAGCGCAACTATCTCAACAAACACCGCTGCTGCTATGATCCGCTGCTCAATCTCACCTTCTTCCTCGGCGGGATGTGCGGCAATCTCATCCCGATGGAGAATATTCTCCCCAAAGCACAGGAGATTTTTGAGTTGAGCGAAAAATATAAGTTTGAAATATTCAACATCGCCACCCATGAGCAGTATACATTCCCCTATTATCCCAACTATCTGCCGGATCATCTCCAGCGGCTTGACCGCATGGCACAAGTTTACACCGAATACGGCTGTAAACCGGTGTTTTTCTCCGAAGGATATATGGGCAATAAGGCTTGGGATAAATAATAAGGATTTTCTATCATGATCGAAATCACCAATTTCCGTCAGGGAGCTGTTCTCAATCATAATCACGGCATCGAAAGCGAAAACTCTCTGCTTATCCGCATCGAAGGAGTCTCATCCGCCGGATATCCGGTAACCGTCAACGGCATCAATGCAACCATGGATGGCAGACAATTTTTTGCCGATGTGCCATTGACAAAAAAGATCAACACCGTCACCGCGACTGCGACAACGCCATTTGGCAACTACTCACAGAATCTGACTCTGGTCTGGGATAAAAAATCTTTTAAACGCTACCAGTTTTATATCGATGACAACATCTTTGTCTTCACCGATCTGGCGAAGGAACGCCCCAAACATGCTTTTGACCACTTTTACTTCAAAGGTTTGAAAGATATCCATGACAAATACGGCACAAAATTCACACTGAATTGTTTCTACCACAATGCCCATCATGAATTTCTCCTCAAAGATATGCCGGATATCTGGAAAAGCGAGTTTCAGGCAAATGCCGACTGGTTGAAGTTTTCTTTCCACAGTTACAGTGAATTCCCTGACCGCCCTTATGCGGAATCATCCGCTGAGGAATTCGGTAAAGACTGGGATCTGGTACAAAATGAGATCAACCGCTTTGCCGGAAGCGAATGCTTTATCCCGCCGCCGGTCATCCACTGGGCAAATATCCATCCGGCATGCGCGCAGGAGATGATCCGCCGCGGAGTCAACGCTTACAGCACCACTCCCCGCTTGCGGGTCATGGGCGGGCCAAGCCTTGCCGACCGGCAAAAAGGCGGCAATATGACAGCGGTTCAGGAGCGCAGTGCCTCAGGCATCGACCGTATGCCCCAAACTGTCGGTCTGGATCTGCACTACGGATTTGCCGAAGAAAGAGAGTATCTGCTCAAACATCAAACCTACTTTGATCCGCTTTTGGGTATTTTCTTCTTTGCCTCGACCGGCATTACCTGCAATCTGGTTCCTCTGGCGGATATTCCCGGCAAATTCCAAAACACCTTTACTGCCGGAGAAAGCTGCGGAGCGGAAACTTACATGACTGCCAGCCACGAGCAGTACACCTTCCCTTATTATCCGAACTACCTGCCCGATCACATGGAACGCATGGATTGTGCCGCCAGAATACTTACTGAATACGGCTGCAAACCGGTGTTTTTCAATGACGGTATTCTCGGCAACACCGCTTGGGATGATGAGAAATAAACTCTTCAGTAAATAATAATATCGCTTCATTTGCTCCACCGGGATCGGTTATCCCGGTGGAGTTTTTTTACCGGATCACTTTTCCAGCAGCAGCCAGATCGATTTGCCGCAAACGACTTCTACAGAAATTTTGCCATTGACCGGAATATAAACTTTATTACTGTCAAGATCGGTAACTTTATTCACCCCGACTGGCAATGTCAACGGCAAATTGCCGGTACGCACGCCGTGAATGGAGATAAAATTACCATTCATATGGATGCTCTGAGCCGCCGGAGCGACCCGGTAGCAACCGTATTCTGCCGCCAGATTGTTGACAAATTCCGGAAGTGACGCATAAGGCCCGGATGAATAGACCGACACCCAGTTGTCAAATTTTCTGATCGCCGCCGCCGTTTTACCGTTATGGGTGTAACGCGCAAGAATTTCACCGTCTTTGGCATCTTCAATATCAAAGACCTGATAACGGGGCGAATGAGGCGAAACCCCGTGTACAGCCAGTGAACTGTAACGCACATCACCGGTGGAAAGCAGCGGCGGCACTCCTTTATTCAAAGGATGCGACGGCACATTGATCGCCCGTGCCCGGTCAAAACGCTCTTTTGTGGAAGCAACAAATCCGGTAAGTTCCCGGATGTTATCCACACTCTTGCCGGTATCATCCACAAAACCGGGAGCATCGAGAAAATAGAGAACTTTGCCGCCATTTTTCAGTACCTTTGCCAATTTCCTGCGGTCGGCACCGGAAATATAATTGGTATCGGCAAAAATATACATCTTATAATCCTGCAGCTCTCTGATGCTCAAAATATCATTGAGATTGTGCAAATCATAGGGAACACCGGAAATTTCCATCATCTGGAAAAAGATGGGGTATCCGACATTGTTAAGCAGATTATTGCGGCTGACACCGGAACTTCTTTCTGTACGCACAACACACACATCCGGACGGAAAGGGATAAATCCGGCATCCAGCACTTTTTGAGCAGCTTTACTGATATGTTTGATATCTGCCATTACTTCCGGGCGGTCAAAGTAACGGTACATAGAGTAATACCACCACCCCTGTCTTGCCGCCAGCGAAACGCCGACAAATTTGCGCTGCGCCTGCTGCCACCACTCCGGAGTGATCATGGAACCAACCCACATATCGTAAACTTCACTTTTCGATGGCTCAGTCCAGGTGCGTATATCCAATTCATTCAGCCAGATCTTATTGCGGTAAATAAATCCGCCATCCGGCTTTGCCCCGACCGGATAACCGGGCAGCCGGAATGGGTACCATGAGGGAACCGCATAAATATCTATACCTTTACCGGGATATTTGAAAAATGTTTCAGTCTGGTAATCCATCGGATGACCGTAAGCTGAAACAAACACCTCTTTACCGGCTGCCTTGCGGACGGCATCGGCAAATTCATGCTTGATGCCGAAGGTTTCCGATTGCTGGAACATCTTGTAGTCAGGAAAAATCCCCTTGCCGAGATGCGGGGGTCGTTTTTGTTCAAACGCCATCGGCAAAGGCACATTGATCTCCTCAAAAGAATGGTATGATGTCTGGCAGCGGCGGTTGAGTTCTGCAACTGTTTTATACTTGTCTTTCAGGAAGTTCCGGAATTTTTTCTGAGCAGCGGCTCCGAAATCATGCCGCCAGTATTGAAATTGACCGTCATACAGACCGCCGATATGAAAACCGGCAATGGCTTTGCGGAAAGGTGAATTCATCACATAACGGGTCAGATCGGTCAGAATTTCCCGGATCTCCTGCCGGTACAATTCGCTGGCATAAGAGGGGTACGGCCACGGATAAAGATTTTTTGACCGGTGATTGGCGGAAAGTTTGATCTTGGCAAGATCGCTGAATTTATCTACCCAACCGTCACAATTCCCCCAGATGCCGTAACCCAATTGCCCCTTTTGATTGCGCCACAACTCATCCGGGTGAGCTTCTCCCCAGCCGCGGTATGGCTCATTGCATGTCCACCCGATCCAGATATTGGCATCAGGGTCATTGCGCAAAACATACATCAGCAATTTGTCGATCATGGCGAAATCATATTTTTTACGACCTTGAGAAACGACATTAAGACTTATTGTTTTGTTGACAAGTTTCACCCCGGCACCGGAAAATTCCGGATAGCGGTTGTACACATAATCAGTAACGAAGGATTCACTTTTATAGAGCGCGGGGATAACCTCTTTGCCGTTGAGCATCATAGACATTCTGCCATTGCGTTTTGCCAGATGCGCATTGACTTCCGGGCGTTTTTTCAGAAGATCGTATACCTCTTTTTCAGTATAGCGGAAGGTTTTGCGTACTTCCAGACCTTTCGGCGCCGGACGGAAAAACTTCCCGTGATCCTCCCAGACCAATTCATCCAGCACCACGCTTGCCGGATTGCCGTCGATCACCACATTGATATAGACCGGATTTTCATTTTTCGCCTGAAAAGATACCAGACGCTTATTCCATAAGCCGGGCGCAGAATTTATCAGCAGCGACTGACTGGTATGCCCGAAAGACCGGTCAATATCATCGTAGCGGAAATGTTTATCATCCGCCGTCGGAGTCACCCGGAAAAGCATCATCGTACTCAACGGAGAATTTTCACACTGATAAAATCCCCGGAGTGTATATTTTTTCCCGGCGATGACCTTCACCGGCTGTTTGCAGACCAGCTGAAGAAAACCTTCCCCATTGAGCTTGGTGATCTTCAATGCCTTGCCGGATTTACCATTGGCAACGGCTTCGATCTTTCCTCTGGCTCCGTGATGACACTTCAACTCCCAGTTTTCCAGACCTTTTTCAAAAGAGCCGTTGCCTATTTTGTATCTTTCCCGTTCAGCGAGTTCTTTTTTTTTTATCTCTGCCGCTTCTGCAGCGGTGACTTCGACCATTGATGCGGCATACAATACGGCACTTCCCCGAATGGCAAAACCGACTGCCACATTGGTACATTCCGGAAGATCTTTCAACTGAAATACCGCCTTATCCGGCATTTTATTTTTATACAGCGTGACCGCATCCAATTTGCGGTAAAAAATACATTTGCCCTTTTGATCATAACCGAAAAATACCGGAGAATAACTCCCCTGCCCGGTCGCCGACGGAAGCATGCACAAAAAACTGTCTTTATACTTCCGGTAATCATAACGGCGATTGCCCATATACATGATGATATCCTGCTGCGGTGCAGTAATTTTTACAACCAGACGGTTTCTTGCCACACTGGAAGAAATACTGCCGCCGTAAACCCTCATGCTGTTGGAAGTAATATCCCATCCGGCAGGTCGTGCAGTACCGTCGGCGATCGTGATCCCCAATTTGCGGAAAGTTGAAATAGATTTTTCTTTAATGTTTTCAAATCGGGAAAACAGCGGATTGTTGAAAAGTTGCGGCGCGGCACTGAGAGATGCCGCTGCCATTAGAATCAATAAGGGAAAAAACTTTTTCATAATGTGAATGCCCCGTTAAATGTACCATCATTTTTATCTTTCACATCGACAGATACGGCGTGCCCGTCACAATAAGCCCATATCCCTCCGCCAACATCGGGATTCTCCATCGCCCTGCCGTGGCGCAGATGCACACACCACCGGTCAAATACCAGAGAGGCAGTCTTGGTAACATCGGTATAACGCAGATAACTGTCGGCGATCAGCAGCACCTTTGCCGGTTCTTTGACATGCCCCGGAGCAGCTCCGGAAAGTTTATCATTGTACCCGTAATTGCCGTAGTTCCCGCAATTTTGCGAATCTATTGCACCAAACATGCCAAGCACAGGAACCGATGGACAATAAAGCGGTGCAGTATTATCACTGTAGTAAACTTCACGGAAATACTGGAACCATGAACTGGATCCCTCAAAAGCATCTTTTCTGGCATGATTGGTTTGAGATCTTGTCGGATATTTGTCAAAATCATTGATATATGCCGCAAAATAAAGAGCCATCTGCTTCTGATTATTCAGGCAACTGGCAATCCTGCCGCGCTCGCGGGCAGAATTGAGCGCAGGCAGCAGAATTGCTGCAAGAATGGCAATTATCGCAATAACGACCAATAGCTCGATCAGCGTGAAAAAACCGAGCGGTACTCTTTGCTCCGTACCTATCCGTACTTTTCCGTACTCATCTGTACCATTTGGATGCAATAATGAAACAGCTCTGCTTGTCAATGATCCGATCAGGGTAACATTTCTTTTCATAGGGCCTCCTTATTTTGGGTTATTTTTTCAAATAATATGGCATAAAAATCACCATTTCCGACTTTTTGCGGTTCTGCCAGTAAGCATAGGGAATGGCAGAAACCTGGATATCAAACAATTTGCCCGGCACTGTGGAATAAAGGGATTCCGGCTTGGTCAAACGCAAAGCGTTGAAGCGGATTTCCACACAATTTCCCGGCAAATCATCTGCCGCTGCCAACTGGAATTTACTATCATCGCTCAAAATAACTTCAGCTGGAGTAAATTCGTGATCGTAAGGCAGCTCGACACAGTAAACCAGCGGTCCGCGGATAAGAGCAGCCATACTGCTTAGCGACGGAACCGTTGAAAAGACCTTTTCCACCGGCATATCATACTCAAATTCAAACCTTTCTCCATCGGCAAATTCTTTGCTTAAACTCCAATATGAGTTACTGACGCTGCCTTGATCCGGCGTCTGATATTTTTTGCACCACAATGGGATACGCACCGATAAATCAAACTTGCCGCCCTTTTTGACGACTACAGAAAATTTACCGTCATACGGATAGTTTGAAATAACCTCAACGGCAAACTTTTCATTCACGATCTCCGCTGCCGCTGGAATATCCACCGCCAGAAAATCATCTTTTACCCGGTAACAGAAATTGCCGATCTGCGGCAGAAAGCGGCAGTAGTTGGTCGGGCAACAGCTGACACTGTGCCATAACTGACGCTCACAACAAACATGACCGCCCGGATCCATCCCCCGGTGGCAGGCGTGCAAATTAGCATAGAAAAAACGGTCGCCGGAAATGGATAACCCGCTCATTGCGCAATTGAAAAGAGTTCTTTCCAAAACTTCGGCATACTTGACTTTGCCGGTGATTTTCAACATTCTGGAAGCAAAAAACACCAATGCCATAGCGGCACAGCTCTCGGCATAACTGCGTTCAGAAACCTGATCTCCGCTGCCGCCGACAAATTCGCCGACCTGACGGCTGCCGACTCCGCCGGTGATAAACATCTTGTTTTGGGATATGTCATCAAAGAAACGCTCGCAAACAGCCAGCATCTCTTCATCACCGGTCTCCTCTGCCACATCTGCCATACCGGAACAAAGATAGAGGATGCGCACCGCATGACCTTCGGCTTCTTTCTGTTCGGCAACCGGTTTGTGGGCCTGACAATAGCGCAGGGTTTGCAGAGTAACATTCTCGTTTTCCACCAAATAATTCGGCTGAGTTCCCCGGCGGGTGATAAAGCGTTTCGCCTGTTCAAGATATTTGCGTTCTCCGGTCGCCCGGTAAAGTTTCACCAGAGCAAGTTCCAATTCCTGATGACCGGGATACCCCGGTTTACCGTTTTCACCGAAACAGTCGCAAATGTAATCGCAGTAACGGCACATGGCATCCAGAAATTTACGGCTGCCGGTCGCCTGATAATGGGCAACTGCCGCCTCAGTCAGATGTCCGGCACAATAAAGTTCATGTTTATAGGTCAGATCTTTCCACCTTTGATCCTGCTCAAAAACAGTAAAGTGAGTATTGATATAACCGTCGGGCTGCTGCGCCGAAATGACCAGATCGACCAGCTCTTCCAATCTGGCGGCGATCTCCGGACTATCCTTTGCCACATAAGCCATGCCCTCCATGACTTTGGCAACATCACTATCCCAATAGACATGCGGCGGAAGTTTGTCACTTTCCGAAGTCCATTGCAGCTTAAAGGCATCTATTCTGCCGGTTTCCTCACAGCGTTTGATCGCGCTTGGAATGGTGACAGATATGTTTTTCTGCTGACGGGCAGCGAAAAAATTATCTTTGAGAAAAACATTTTCCATAATTGTAACTCCTTGAGGAATACTTATCATGCCATAATTAATATATAGCAGAAATCATTTGCTGCATAGATGACATTTTTAGTAAAAAAGGTGACAAATCCGATATTTGCCGCAACCTGCAAAAAAAATCAGCAGCAGCAAATGCCCTTGTTTTTCATATCTGTTATTCAAAATCATCAAAAATCATATTTCCCGATTTCCCGGTGGATCTTCAAGCCTTTTGCTTCCAGAATATCTGCCTCTTTTGAAGTTATCGGCTTATCCCCGCGGAAATAGCGCGGTGTGAGCCAGGTCAATTTGGGAATCGTCACCACATCATCATAATGTATGCCTTCCAGTTCCAAAATCGAAACCCGCGGTTCGCCATTTTTGAAACTTACCCACGCCAACTGCTGAAACTCCCCGAAGGAAACTCCCTTTGCCGGAATTCCGGCGCGTTGAGATTCTGCGCCGGTCAATCCCAGCATATAATAGTTACGCCCCTGACGGCGATAGCGGGTGTATTGGTGGATATCTCCGGCAAAAACGGTATAATTGCGAAAGTAAAGTTCCTTTTCCAGAACGGCAAAATTCTCACTGATCCAGGTTTTGGGGTCATGCAAAAAAATCATCGTCCAGCGGACACCGGAATTCTGATGCAAAGTATCCAATGCCCACTCCAACTGCTCCTTACTGATATTGTGCCACCCTTCCATGGAATTGAGACAGAGAAAAAGGACATCTTTGAAAACAAAAGAGTAGTAAGTTACCCCGAATTGCTCTTTCCACAATCTTTCAGTTAATTTATCCACTTCCGGAAATTCCGGAATATCCTCGCCGACAATATCATGGTTTCCCGGAACGCGGAAAAATGGCGGCTCACAATCCTTGAGGATATTCTCGAAAAAATCCCATTGAGAGCGGAAAAAGGCTTCAGACATATCTTCCATACAACCACCGGGAATGAAATCGCCGACACTCATTACAAAATCCGGATTCATCAGGTTGATCTTTTTCAATGCCTCCTCAAAGACCCCTTTTGCCGGCCTTCCGGCGCGGTCACCGACCACCGCGAAATTGAAATCATCACAATCATCCCCGCCGCCGAAATCAAGATGAGTCCAGGGTTTAAGTTCGGTTTTTACATCGTGAGAAAAACGCAAACATTTTTTCATACCTTCCTCCTTTTTACGGTTTATTATCTGTGCTTAATATATAACATGCGCCGGGATATTTACAGATGGCAGACCTGGCAAAAAAGATGACAAAACAGACAAAAATAAAATAAAATCCTGAAAATCAGTACAAAAAAAGATGTTTTTTCAGTATTAAAAATTGATTTTGATAAAGACAGAGACTATATTTCCCAAGCAGACAGAAAATGGAGACAGGAGTGAAACATGAAAAATATCAAATTCAAAATCGCCGGTTTGTTTATTTCCAACGGCAAGGGGCGGCATGTCACCAGAACCATGGCGTGCCATGAATTGATCTTCGTCAAATCCGG
>JAFVZG010000127.1 GCA_017508285.1 Lentisphaeria bacterium
GCGATCACGACCAGAAGTTCGATCAAAGTGAATTTTGACCGCTTCCCGTTACCACAGGATTGCAAAAACAGTTTCATTTTTTTCTCCTTTGTTTTGGGATGTTATTTTGAAACGTTGTTGTTTTTCATTTTCATCCGGTTGCCCCATGCACCGGCACCGTAAGGCGCAATGATGACTGCATTGTGCCACTTGTTGAATTCTGCCGGGTTATCCCAGTTTTTATTTCCGGCGGCGGCACCTTTCCAGCTCTTGTCGGTGATCAGATTGATAACTTTGCCGTCGGTGCAGCTGATCTGCAAGTCGGCGATAACTCCGCAGGGGAGAGTGCCGCCATCTTCGCCGAGAATGGCGATGGTGTTGCTTCCCTCATTCAGCAAAGCGGTGACATCCAGCACATCGGCGATCTCCCAGGTGCCGGATTTGGGGAAATCCTTATCCGCCGGTTTCCCGTTGATCCACACCTGATAAACATCATCGGCAGAGATGATGAGTCTGGCACTTTTCACTTTGCCGCTGACGGTGAATTCTCTGGCAAGGCGCACTTTGGCAAACGGGGTGGCAAAACCGTCAGCCCAGATCCAATTCGCTTTGCCGGGGTAGGGGATGCGGGAAAGTTTTTCTTCCATAAATTCAAAGACGGTATTGCCCTTTTCCTCAAATTCCGTATTGACTGCGGGGGTGAGTACCACCGGCGGCGGCAAAGCTCCTTCAGCATAGATATGCACTGCGTAAGGCGCGAATCTGTCGGTCAATTTGCCATTGACAGCGGAGATGTTGCGTTTTTCATTGACCACCGTGAAGTTTTTGCCGGTGGTGGTGATGGCGGCAGTGACGGTGTTGGGGGTAAGGTTGATGGCGATCATATAAACTTTACCCTTGTATTCTTTTGCCGTTACCCGCAGAATGTTGCGGTCATAAGCGATCTTTGCCGGGGTCTCACAGCAGAGGATCCCGGATATCTGCCGGAGTTCCCGGGCGACCGGATAGAGCACACCGGTATAAAATTTCTTTTCCTGCACATCCTGCGTGCCCCAGTAGGATACGCCGGTGGCTCCGGCAGTTATGGAGTCGTAAGTCATGAAACGCAATTCGTCAAAGGTGGGGTATACCGCATTTTTCTTGCTGTAAACTCCCCATGCAAAGCCCTGCAGTGCCATGATGATCGGCTTATTGTCGCCGCAGGCTTCATTCATGCGGTAGACATATTTGCCGACACTGGTCATACCCTTGTCATCCAGACCGGAGTGACTGGAAGGCTGGGGAATCGGGTAGACATCCACACCGTAGATATCGGCGGCTTTGCTGTATTCTTTGTGTACTTCGACGGTGCCGCGGGGAGCGGCATTGATCCACACCGGGCGGGCGGGGTCGATCTTTTTGAGGATGTTGTAGGCGGCGATCAGACCGTTGGAGGGGATACCGCGCCAATACGGTTCATCCACGAGAAAGTAACCCAGAAGTGCCGGGTGATCGAGCACCTCTTGGGAAAGTTTGCTGTAGATCTGATGTTCCCAGAGCGCAACGGTATTGGCATTGGCTGAGGGGGGATTGCCGACGGCGAAAAAGAGTTTCATGCCGTATTTGTCGGCGATATTCAGATAGCGCAGGGCTTTTTCCGAAGAGTGAACGCGGAAGATCATGCTGTTCAAACCATTCTTTGCCGCATGATAGAAGCCTCTGGCGATATCGGCATCACTGCGGTCGGCAGAGGTTCCGGCAATGCTCCAGCTGATGACCGGGTAGAATACTTTGCGGTTGACAATAAAGTTTTTGCCGTTGAATTCGACCTGCACTTTGCGTTTGGGCAGTTTGATGATCTCCTGCGAAACGGAGACATCTTTTGCACCGACTTTGGCCGAGAACTGCAAAGTGTAGGTGCCGTCAGCCAGTTTGTCTGCGGGGATGGAGAAAGTTCCTTTCCCGTTTTTCAAGGCGATCTTTTTAGTGGCGACCGCTTGTTTTTTGCAATCAAACAACTGCACTGCCGCTCCGGAAGTTTTGGCAGTGACCGTACCGGTGATACTCTTTTCGCCGCTGCCGGCATAGAGGGTATTGCGGTAAAATGGTGAGGAAAGTTTGACCGAGAGCAGAGCCGCTTGAAGCGGGGGCAATTCTTTGATGGCAAAATCCCGCAGGGCAATAGCTCCGCGGGTAGTGGTCTCAATGGAGATGGTCGCAGTTTTTTTGGCAAGTTTTGCCGGAACGGTGAATTCCACTGATTTGGTGCGCACTCCATTCTGGGTGTCATCCCAAGCCGCTCCGTCGTTGCGGACTCCGGGGAACGTCACCGAAATGCGAAAGGGATGGAACCCTGTATCGGATCCCGCTGCCCCCTTTCCCTGAATGGTGTAAACAAATGCGTAGCGTTTACCCGGTTCAACTTTGATCCCGGTCAGATCGACGGTCGCTTTTTTAGCGTTTTTGGGAGCGATAGTCAGGATCGCTTTGCCATTTTCTACGGTGAATTTGGCATCTTCCGACAGTTTCCATTTGCCGCCGGCGACAGCGGCTTCTTTGGGAATATTGCTGACTTGCTCTTCCACTTTTACATTGCGGAATTCGATCTGGGCAGAGGTTCTGCCGGCAAGCACCAGATAGGCGCCACGGCAATTTTCCGGGAAGTTGACCACGATGGAGTCTTTCTTCCACTCAGTGCCGACACTGCGCCACCAGCCGCCGTAGGAACTGAGCCGCCCTTTGGCTTTGGGGTTCGCCGGATCGGGAATGCGCCACTCGCAGTAGGTGCGGAAAGCGCCGGGGGTCTTTGCCCGGACTTCGGCACTGACTTTGTAGGCTTTGCCCGGTTCAATGGCGATATCCCACTGGGCGACCACGCAGGCTCCGCCGCCGGGGGCGGTATTGAGAGTGAGAACTTTATCTGCCGCACTTATGGAAGAACCTTTGAAACCGAGGTGGCTCCAATTCTTGATCTTTCCTTTGCCGTTGCGGATCAGAAAATCGGCATTTTTCAGGATGTTGGCATCGGTCGATTCGCGCACATTGATATTGCGGATCTCAAGTTCGCCGCCTTTATCCGGGTTGATGACCAGATAGAGACCGGAGGCTTTTGCCGGATAGAGGAATGAGAAATTCTGCTCCTGCCACTGATCGGTGGTCTGGCTCCAGCTGCCGTCGTTGCAGGTGAGTTTTTTGAATTCATTTCTCCACTCGCAGTAGACCCGGTGTTCGCTCTTTTTGTCGCTTTTGACCTCATAGGATATCTGGTAGCGTTTGCCGGGAGTAAGCGGCACTGACCACTGGATGAGGAACATTCTTTCCCCGGGCTGGGCACTCATTTTGACCGCATTGCCCTTGTCGGTGGGGATCACCTGGATCTTGGTGAGATCTTTGGCGCGCGGCGACCAGTGAAGCGGCAGACCGACGGAGGTTTTTTCCTCAAAGTTGCTGTTTTTCAGCAGTGATTGATTTTCCGCTCCGGATGCCGGTAAAGCGGCGATAAAGAGCGCCAGAAAGGCAGTAAAGCCCATGGGCTTTACTCTCACATGTGAGAGTAAACTGTTTCTCATTTGTTTTTTCTCCTGATGGGTTGCAGATTTTTACAGTTGCAAATCTATACTATATAATATAGCACAGATAAAGAAAATAGGCAAGCAGGGCGATGAAAAATTATTCTTTTTGCGCTTTTTTTTACCTTTTTGCATAAAAGAGCATGAAAATTGCCTTTTGCGGTGTTATATTATAACGATAATATTCTGTAAACTTCAACAAAATAAGGATTTCACAGATTATGTACCGTACTCACACTTGCGGAGAATTACGCAAAGCAGATGCCGGAAAAGAGGTTCGCGTTTCCGGTTGGATTCACAGCGTCCGTGACCATGGCGGCGTCATTTTTATTGACCTGCGCGACAACTACGGTCTGACTCAGATCGTGATCGATCCGGAGCGGGATTTCTATCAGGCTCTGGATAAGTGGCGCGTCGAAAGCGTCGTCCAGTTTGACGGCGTGGTGGTCGCCCGTTCAGCAGAGACCGTCAACCCCAAACTTGCCACCGGCGAAATCGAAGTTTCCGCCACCGGCATGGAGATGCTCGGTGAAGCCGATGTGCTGCCCTTTCAGGTGGCAAAGGATGACAACGCTCCCGAAGCGATGCGCCTGAAATACCGCTTCCTCGATCTGCGCAAAGAGAAACTTCACAACAATATCATCCTCCGCAGCAAGGTCATCGCCGCCATCCGCGCGTATATGACCGGCGCCGGATTCACCGAGTTCCAGACCCCGATCCTGACTGCCAGCAGTCCGGAAGGTGCCCGTGACTATCTGGTTCCCTCCCGTCTGCATCCGGGTAAGTTCTACGCTCTGCCGCAGGCTCCCCAGCAATTCAAGCAGCTGTTGATGGTTTCCGGTTTCGACCGTTACTTCCAGATCGCTCCCTGCTTCCGTGATGAGGATGCCCGTGCCGACCGCAGTCCCGGTGAATTTTATCAGCTGGATATCGAAATGAGTTTTGTGGAGCAGGATCAGATCTTTGCGGTGGTCGAAGGATTGCTGCAGGATATCCTGAAAAAATTCTCCACCAAGAAATTTTCCACCGATCCATTCGTCCGCATCCCCTACCGTGAGGCGATCAGCCGTTTCGGTTCCGATAAGCCGGATCTGCGCAACCCGCTGGAAATGATCGATGTTTCTGAGTTTTTCCGCGACAGCGAATTCAAGGCTTTCGCCTCCACCGTCGCCAACGGCGGTGTGGTGCGTGCCATCCGCGCTCCCAAAGTCGCCGGCAAGCCCCGTAAATTTTTCGATGATATGATCGCTTTCGCTCAGGAAAATGGTGCCAAAGGTATGGCTTACATCATCTGGAGCGAAGGTACGGAAAAAAGCCCCATCGTCAAATTCCTTTCCCGTGAAGTTATCGACGGCTTGAAAGCCGCCGGCAAGGTGGAAGACGGCGATGCCCTCTTCTTCCTCGCTGACAAAGAGAAAGTCGCCTGCAAGATCGGCGGAGCCGTCATCCCTGAACTCGGCCGCCGTCTGGATCTTATCGACCAGAATGAATTCAAATTCTGCTGGATCGTTGACTTCCCGATGTTTGAGGAGGATGAAGAGACCGGTGAGATCATCTTCTCTCACAACCCCTTTTCCATGCCCCAGGGCGGAATGGATGCCCTCAATACCAAAGAACCGCTGGATATCCTCGCCTGGCAGTATGATATCGTCTGCAACGGCGTGGAACTTTCCAGCGGTGCCATCCGCAACCACCGCCCCGAAATCATGTACCGCGCCTTTGAGATCGCCGGTTACGGCCCGGAAGTGGTGGATCAGAAATTCGGCGGCATGATCAATGCCTTCAAACTCGGTGCGCCCCCGCACGGCGGTATCGCTCCGGGTGTCGACCGTCTGGTGATGCTGCTGGCAGATGAGCCCAATATCCGCGAAGTTATCGCTTTCCCCTTCAACCAGCAGGCGGAAGACCTGATGATGAATGCTCCCAGCGAAGTTACTCTCAAACAGCTGCGTGAATTGCACATCGAGGTCAAACTTCCCAAAAAACCGGAAAAACCTCAGGAGAATCAGGAGAATAACTGATGACCGGTTTCCGGTTCCGGCGGAAATTTTTGCCGGTGGCTGTCATGTTTTTTGCAGCTGCCGCAGTTTTCGCCGTCGAAACGGAAAAACTTGCTGATTTACTGCCCCGTCACAGCGCGATCGCCGCCGGGGCGGATTTTGCCGCACTTTGCACCCATCCGCAGAGTGCGGCTGCTTTTTCAGTATTGGCAGCACAGACGGAAAAATATCAGGTCTCGTTGGGCAATATCCTGTATTCCAGTGATTCAAGGTGCCGGAGAAGTTCATCGCTGCTGGAATTTTCCGGCAGTCAGGATGTGGCAAACATCCGGCAGTTGAGCGGGATAAATGACCGGAATATTCAGGAAAGATCCAATGGGATAACAGTTTACTGCGTAAACGGTAAGCCCGGTGACCGGCACCTGCTCCGGGCGGCTCAACTGGATGACCGGGTGATCGGGTTGTATATGGATTATCCCCGCAAAGAGGCGTTTGCCCTTGACTGCCGCGGTGCCGGTGAAAAGCTGCGGCGGCATATCCCGGTGCGCAAAGTGCTTTTCTGGAGTGCCGGTTATCCGGAGTTCGCCGGAGAACCGCTGGCGGCGTTGCGTTTTTTTGAGACTTTTCTTGAGAATGATATCGACGGGAATTTGCTCTTTCACGGCAAAGTTATCTGCCGCAATGCGCAGGATGCCGCCACTGCGGAGATGTTTTTCCCGTTGGCTCTGGCGGTGGTATTGAAGCGGAATTTTGATATTTCTCCATTGAAGACCCTGCGGGCAGTTTCCGGTTTGAAAATCATCCGCAAAGAGAATGTTTTGAATTTTTACTGCACCGATCTGAGTGCGGCATTGGAGGTGGTTTCCGGCGTGGTCGCCGATAAACTGCGATTCCCGAAAGGCGGCGGCAATGAGCAGAAAAAGTAAACAGTTGCGCAAAAATGCCCTTGCCCGTCTGGGCTTTTTCCTGTTGTGGATGATCCTTGCGGCATCGCTTTTTTACTGGTGTATTCGCCATGACCGCAGATTTATCCGCAAAATATTTATTGATGACACCAGATATTCCGCAGAGATCCATGCTGCCGCCGCCAGATACCAACTGCCGCCGCAGCTTATCCGGGCACTGATCCGCAAAGAAAGCGGATTCGATCCCGGCGCTGAAGGCGGCTCCGGAGAGGTCGGCTTGATGCAGCTGCTTCCCGACGGGGCAGTGGCAGATTGGGCGAGAGTGAACCGGAAACCCAAACCGCCGGTAAAACAACTTTATTCTGTCGAAACCAATCTCAATATCGGCTGCTGGTATTTGAAGCGCGCTATGGATCACTGGCAGGGATACCGCTGTCAGATGGAATTGGCTCTGGCAGAGTACAACGCCGGAGCAAAAAATGCCGCCCGCTGGAAGCCGGCAAAAGATGCCGCAAGCGCATTGGATAAGATCGATTACCCCGGCACCAGAGAGTATGTTTCAAGGATAATGAAAGATTATCATCGTTATCTTTCGGAAACTCCGGAAGAAAAGCACTTGTAAACAACAAAAAAGTGTGCTACATTAAGACTAATTTATTGCTTGATAACCCGAAATTACAGGTATCCTAAAATGAATGTGCAAAACAGTGATCCGTGTTGTGCTTCTGACTTCATGCCTCAGGATGAGTTGCGTAAAGTACAGTTGACACGCTTGCAGAAAATCGTCCGCCACGCCTATGATAATGTGGAGTTCTTCCGCAACCGCATGAATGAAAACGGCGTGAAACCGGAAGATATAAAGACTCTTGAAGATATTCAGAAACTGCCCTTTTCCAAAAAAATCGATCTGCGCGACACTTATCCTTTCGGTCTTTGCGCTGTGCCGATGAGCGAAGTGGTGCGTCTGCACGCTTCCAGCGGTACTACCGGCAAGCCGATCGTCGTCGCCTATACTCAGGATGATCTTGATGTCTGGGCAGAGGTGATGAAACGCGGTCTCGCCGGTTGCGGTCTTACCCGCAATGATATCGTGCAGGTCGCTTACGGTTACGGACTTTTTACCGGCGGACTCGGTGCCCATTGCGGCTGTGAAGCTCTGGGTGCGACCGTGGTTCCGGCATCGGTCGGCAATACCCAGCGTCAGGTGATGCTGATGCGGGATTTCGGGGTGAATGGTATTTGCTGTACGCCAAGTTACTTCCTGCACCTGATCGAACAGGCGAAACTTTCCGGTATCGATATGCGTGATCTGCCCATCCGCGTCGGCGTTTTCGGTGCCGAACCGTGGTCGCAGGGGATGCGCGAACAACTGGAAAAAGGTGCCGGCATCGAAGCATTTGATATTTACGGACTTTCCGAGATCATCGGTCCGGGAGTGGCGATCGAATGTACCGAGCATGAGGGAATGCACATCTTTGAAGATCACTTCTATCCGGAGATCATCGACCCGGATACCGGCAAAGTGCTGCCCGACGGTGAATTCGGTGAATTGGTGCTGACCACCTTGAGCAAATATGCCATGCCGATGATCCGTTACCGCACCCGTGACCTTACCCGGATCATCGCCGAGCCGTGCAAATGCGGCCGTACCATCCGCCGTATCGACCGCATATCCGCCCGCAGTGACGATATGTTCATTATCCGCGGAGTCAATGTCTTCCCGTCTCAGATCGAATCGGCATTGCTGACGGTTCCCGGAGTCAGTGCCAACTACCTGATCATCCTTACTACCGAGAACGGTATGGATAATATCGAACTCAATGTGGAAATAAGTCCGGAAGTATTCTCCGATCAGGTCAAAGTCCTTGAAGATCTGCAGCGCAAGATCGTGAAAGCCGTTGAATCGGTCATCGGTCTGCGCATCCGGATCAAACTGGTCGCTCCCCAGACGATCGCCCGCAGCGAAGGCAAAGCCAAACGCGTGCTGGATCAGCGGCAGAAGTGATCAGCCGGGAATAATACCACCCCTCTTTATCCGGCGGTTTTTCAGAAAAGGAGCGCGTTTTTTCGCTTTCATTTTCTGTAAAAAACCGCCGGAATGCAAAAAAAAGGGGATTTTTCCGGATTAACGGAAGAAAAAATTTGCATAATTTCGCAAACGCAAGTATATTATAAGACTTTTACAGATGCAATATGCATGGATCTATGGCCGAAATCCTCTGGGCCTGTCGATTCGTCGTGCCCGTAAAAAGGAGAAACCGGGGTCGGAATGAGCCGGTTTTGTAACGTAGCTGTGCTTTTTTACGGCAGTGCGAACAAGGAAAAGTAAAACGTGAAGAAACGAATTTTAACAAGAGGTAATCAAGAGTTCTTATGGTAAGAATCAGATTGAAACGCACCGGAACCCGCAACGCTGTCTGTTTCCGGATCGTGGTGATGGATCAGCGTTCCAGCCGTGACGGCAAAGCCATCGAAGAGGTCGGTTTCTACAACCCCCGCAGCAAAGAAGAGAAGATCAATCTCGACCGTATTGATTATTGGACCGGTGTCGGTGCCGATGTCTCTGATACTGTCAAAGATATCATCGACCGCGCCCGTGGCGGTATCGTTCTGAAAGATCGTGTCCGTCCTGCCAATATCTCCAAAAAGGCAAAAGCCAAAGCCGCCGCTGAAGCCGAGGCGAAAGCCGCTGCCGAAGCTGAAGCCAAGGCTGCCGCAGAGGCCGCTGCTGCTGAAGCTGCTGCCGCTGCTGAGAGCGAAGCGCCCGCCGAGGCGTAATTGGAGTAAGTTCCGATGTTTAAGAAGTTGTTCGGTTTCCTTTTTGGCTCCGGCAAGGGTTGCTCCGGCAAAGTTTCCGACGGCAGAGGTACTCTGCGCGAATTGGAATCTTTCGTCGATTATGTGGCAAAATCACTGGTCGACAACCCGGATGAAGTCGCTGTCTCCACTGTGGAAAACGGCGAGGGCGCGACCATCCAGATCCGCTGCAACAAAGAGGATATCGGGAAAATTGTCGGCAAACGCGGCAAAACCATTATGGCGATCCGTTCTCTGGTGAGCGGTGCCGCCGGCAGACAGCGCAAACGCGTTTCTGTCGATGTGATGGATTGAGCCGGAGTTCTGCCGGATAAAAGCGGGTTGTTTATGCGGATCGATATCCTGACCCTCTTCCCGGAGTTGTTCCCGGGGCCGCTCGGTGAAAGTATCATCGGGCGGGCCGCTGAAAAAGGAATGATTTCGGTCAATGCAGTGGATGTCAGAAAGTTTGCCGCAGATGCCCGCGGTACGGTTGATGAGAGACCTTATGGCGGCGGCCCGGGAATGCTTATGGTTCCCGATGTGCTGACCAGGGCGATCGAATCAGTCAAAGATGCCGGGAGTACGGTGATACTGACTTCGCCGAGAGGTGAGGTGATGAACCAGAAACTGGCTCAGGAGCTGGCGGATGAGGAGCATTTGATCCTCGTCGCCGGACATTATGAAGGCGTGGATCAACGGGTGATCGATTCGGTCGTAGACCGGGAGATATCGATCGGGGATTTCGTTCTTTCCAACGGCAATATCGCGGCAATGGCGATCGCTGATGCAGTGATCAGGCTTTTGCCGGGAGTGCTGGGGGATGACGAGTCCGCACGCGAAGAGTCCCATTCGATGGGGCTTTTGGAGTACCCGCAATACACGCGGCCTCCGGTTTTCCGGGGGATGAAGGTGCCGGATCTGCTGTTAAGCGGCGATCATGGCAAAGTAGCTGAGTTCCGGAAGCGTGAAGCGGAAAGGATTACCCGCGAGAGGCGACCGGATTTATGGGAAAAGTATCTGATTTCAGAACTTAATAAAGAGGTAAAAAATGAACATAGTTGACAGCATCCGTAAAGCAGAGGCGAAAGCCGATTACCAGTTCAATATCGGTGATACCATTAAAATCGCCGTCAAAATCATCGAAGGTACCACCGAGCGTATCCAGCACTTCCAGGGTACAGTCATCGCCCGTCGCGGCAGCGGTATCGAAGAGACCTTTACGGTTCGCCGGGTTCAGGCCGGTCAGGGTGTGGAACGCGTGTTCCCGATCAACAGCCCCCGTATCGCCGGTATTGAGGTTATCCGCCGCGGTCAGGTCCGTCGCGCCAAACTCTACTACCTCCGTGACAAAGTCGGTAAAGCCGCCCGCGTCAAAGAACTTCGCACGAAGTAATTATCATTTGCCGGCAGTATAAATATGGCACGGCAGATCGCTGTCCTTGGACAGGACGATGAACTCCTCCGGTCGGAGCGGCAGCTTCGGGCGGAGGGTTTTTGTTGGATCGCCGGAGTGGATGAGGCCGGTCGCGGGCCGCTGGCAGGGTCAGTGGTGGCGGCGGCAGTCATCCTGCCGGCAGATGTTGAGTCTCTGCCGGGAGTATTTGACTCCAAGCAGTTGACTGAAGCGGAGAGAGAAGAACTTTTTGAGGAACTTCACGCTCTGCCGGGAATAAAGATATCGGTCGCTTCGGCAACGGCTGAAGAGATCGATGAATTGAATATTTTGCGTGCCACCCATCTTGCAATGCGCAGGGCGGTGGCGGGTTTGAAAGAAGCAGATTTTGTGCTGGTGGATGGTTTGCCGGTGCAGTTCACTCTGCCGTCGCGCAATATCATCAAAGGCGATGCGAAATCAGCCAGTATTGCGGCGGCAAGTATTATTGCCAAGGTGACCCGTGACCGGGAGATGCTGCAGTATGATGCAGAGTATCCGCAATACGGATTTGCCAGACACAAAGGATATGGAACCAGAGAACATCTGGATGCGCTGAAAAAGTTCGGGCCATCCCCGATCCACCGGAAGAGTTTCCGCCCGGTGTATGAATTGCTGCCGGATACTCCGGTGCAGGGAACATTGGATTTTTGAGATGATGAAACACATTGTACAAGGAGGTATACCCCGCGCAACCGGCGCGGGTGTCACCGGATGCTGAAGCACTGCAGGTGGATTGTACCTTTTTTATTATAGTGTATTGAAAATATAAATCAATTATTTCAAGGGATAAAAATAATGAGCAAGTTTGATTTGGAGACTATCCGTCACAGTGCCGCCCATGTGATGGCGGCGGCGGTGAAACAGCTTTATCCGGATGCCAGATTTGATATCGGGCCGGCAACTGACAGCGGTTTTTACTATGACTTTGATATGGAGCACCGTCTGGTAAGTGAAGATCTCAAAGAGATCGAAAAGGTGATGAAAAAGATCATCGGCAGAAAACTGCCTTTTGAGCGTTTTGAAACCTCCCGCGAAGAGGCGCAGGAACTGCTCGCCGGTCAGAATTACAAACTGGAGCGTCTGGCTGATATTGAAGATGGTTCACCGATCAGTTTCTACCGTACCGGTGACTATCTGGATCTCTGCCGCGGCCCTCATGTGGATAATACCGGAGATATCGGTGCGGTCAAATTGACCGGTATCGCCGGCAGTTATTTCCGCGGTGATGAGAAAAATCCGATGCTGCAGCGTATTTACGGAACGGCATTTGCCACTCAGGAGGAGCTGCAGACCTACTTGCGCCAGTTGGAAGAGGCAGCCAAACGCGATCACCGCAAACTTGGCACGGAATTGGATCTTTTCGGATTCTCTGATTGCGTCGGTCCCGGTCTGGTATTGTGGCACCCCAAAGGTGCGCTGGTGCGGCATCTGATGGAAACTTTCTGGAAAGATGAACACTACAAAAACGGTTACGAATTGCTCTATACCCCCCATATCGGTCAGAGCAATCTCTGGGAGACCAGCGGTCACCTCAATTTCTACCGTGAAGGTATGTATTCGGCAATGGAGATCGATGAAAAAGATTACTATGTCAAGCCGATGAATTGTCCTTTTCATATCGAAGTGTACCGTTCCAAACTCCGCAGTTACCGTGAATTGCCCCTGCGCTGGGCGGAATTGGGAACTGTTTACCGCTATGAAAAATCCGGTTCACTGCACGGTTTGATGCGGGTGCGCGGATTCACTCAGGATGATTCCCATATCATCTGTACCCCGGAATCCATCGAGGATGAGATCGCAGAAGTTCTCCGCTTCAGTCTGGCGATCAACCGGGCATTCGGCTTTACTGATATCAAAGCCTATCTTTCCACCCGTCCGGAAAAAGCGGTCGGTGAGCCGGAGCGTTGGGATAAGGCAATCGATTCCCTGCGCAAAGCGGTCGCAAAATGCGAATTGGATTGCGATGTCGATGAAGGCGGCGGCGCATTCTACGGGCCGAAAATCGACCTGAAGCTCCGGGATGCCATCGGTCGTGAGTGGCAGACCACCACGATCCAATTCGACTTCAACCTGCCGGAGCGTTTCGATATGACCTATATCGGTGAAGACGGCAAAAAGCACCGTCCGTTTATGGTTCACCGGGCACTGCTGGGGTCTCTGGAGCGTTTCTTCGGTATTCTGGTGGAACACTATGCCGGAGCATTCCCGATGTGGCTTGCTCCTGAGCAGGCGCGGATACTGCCGGTTTCCGACAAACAGTTGGATCTTGCAAAAGAGTTCTGCGCCCAGCTGCGTGCCAAAGGGTTCCGGGTCGGCATCGACACTCAGGCAGCCGGTCTGGGAGCAAAGATCCGGGCTGCCCGTTCTGAGCGCGTTCCCTATCTTCTGGTGCTTGGTGAGCGAGAGGCGGAAAACCGCACTGTCGCCGTCCGCAACCGCAATGAGGGTGAGATCGGCGAGATGAGTATTGAGAATCTTGCTGAAAAAATGCGCGCAGAAGTTGACAATAAGGTAATTTGGTAATATATTATATGCAAAGCACTCTCTTACATACCGGTTTGAGAGTGTTTTGATGTGTGAAAATTCCGTCGGGTGACGGGTTTTTCCGGAATTTTGGTGAAAAAATTAAATGCCGTTTGAGAGGAGGGTGTTCTTATCGCCAAGTTGTTGAAACCCAATGATCGCAGCATCCAATTGGATCAGGTTCGCCTGATCGGAGCAGATGGAAGTCAGCTGGGGGTTGTATCCTACATCAGAGCCAAAGAGTTGGCACTGGAGGCAGGGGAGGATCTTGTATTGGTCTCCGATACATCCAATCCGCCGGTAGTCAGGATTATGAATTTTGGTAAACTGTGCTATGAGCAGAAAAAGAACCTCAAGGCACAGCGCAAGAACACCGCCGCCCAAAAAGTCAAAGAGATAAAGTTTCATATCAATATCGATCAGCACGATTATGAGACGAAACTGAATAAGGCGATCGACTTTCTTGATAAGAAGTACCGTCTTAAGATCACACTGGCTCTGCGCGGCAGAGAGATGGCTCACCAGGATATGGCTTTTGAATTGATGGAAAAGGTCTCTGAGGCACTTGCTCCTTATGCGGAAGCCGACGGAAAGCCGAAGTTGCTCGGCAGAAATATTTCGGTGAATTTTGCACCGAAAAACTGAGGAAGTATCCCGCAGTGCGGGTTTTAGTATACGGCAGCCGTGATACGGATGCCGCGCCGGTAAGGGTATTGCATTGACCCTGACGGTGGATAACATCAAAAATAAAGGATGTAAACAATGCCGAAACTCAAAACCAGAAAGTGCGCCGCGAAGCGTTTGAAGCAGACCGGCACCGGTAAGTTCCGCCACAACAAGGCGGGTGCGCGTCACCTTATGAGCAGCAAAAATGCCAAACGCCGTCGTCGTCTCCGTCAGGATGGTGCCGTTTCTCACGCCGAGAAACGCCGTATCCAGGTCGCGTTGCCGTATGGTCTGTAATTTTCTGATATAAGGAGACTGCAAATATGTCCAGAACTACTTGTGCTGTTCCGTCACGCAAACGCCGCAAAATGGTGCTTGCCCGTGCTAAAGGTTTTTACGGTAACGCCAGCCGGAATATCCGTACCGCTTATGATGCGGTGGATAAGGCGTTGGTCCACTCCTACAAGGGCCGCAAACAGAAGAAACAGCAGTACCGTCAGCTGTGGATCGTCCGTATCAATGCCGCCTGCCGTGCTTTGAACGTCAACTACAGCACCTTTATGAACGGTCTGAAGAAAGCAAACATCGGTCTCAACCGCAAAGTCCTCGCCGATCTGGCTGTGACTGCGCCGGCCGAATTTAAGGCTCTGGTGGAGAAAGTCACCCAGGCCTGAGGTTGCTTATCATAAAAAGCACAACTGCTTGGAAATGGTGACTTTTTTCACCACTTTCAAGCAGTTTTTTGTTTTTTTGCCGGAAAGATTTGATTTGAAGGCAGGATTTCAGAGGAAAAACAGTATGAATGAAATTATTGAAGCGGTGAACCGCGCCGCAGAGAATGCAGAGGCGAAAGCCGCTGTCGCGGCGGATGCCGGAGCATTGGAAGCGTTGCGTATCGAATATCTCGGTCGCAACGGATTGTTTCCGGAATTATCCAAAAAAATGGGCACAGTCCCTCCTGAGGAGCGCAAGGCCACCGGTACGGCATTCAACACCGGCAGAACCCGGATCCAGGCTGCGCTGGATGCCGCCGCCGCCCGTCTCGGCGGTGCCGGCAAACAGGATAAAGATGCCATTGATCTGACGCTGCCCGGCAGACGCACTGCTCCGGGGCACCGTCATCCGATAACCCAGCTGGCGGATGAGTGCGTTTCGGTTTTCCGCAGAATGGGATTTGTTGCGGTGGATGGTCCGGAAATTGAGGATATTTACCATAACTTTGATGCGCTTAATACTCCCGATGATCACCCGTCACGGGATCCCAAAGATACGTTTTATTTTCCGGATGGCAGAATTTTGCGGTCCCAGACCAGTCCGGTACAGATCCGGGTCATGGAAACTCACGAACCGCCGGTGCGGATCGTTGCTCCGGGAAGGGTTTTCCGCCGGGATACTCCGGATGCCACGCACGGTATGAACTTCCACCAGATCGAAGGCTTGAGCATTGATAAGGGTGTTTCCATGGCGGATCTGAAGAGTGTGCTGCAGACTTTTGCCTGGGAGATGTTCGGCAAGGATGTGAAGATCCGTTTGCGTCCTCACTTTTTCCCCTTTACCGAGCCGAGTGTGGAGTATGACTTCAGTTGTGTGGTCTGCGGCGGCAAGGGCTGTAATGTTTGTAAAAATTCCGGTTATATCGAGATCGCCGGTGCGGGTATGGTCGATCCCAATGTGTTGAAAAATGTCGGCTATGATCCGGAGATCTGGAGCGGTTATGCTTTCGGTCTCGGTCTGGAGCGTCTGGCAATGCTGCGCTACCGGATACCGGATCTGCGTTTCCTGTACGACAATGATGTCCGTTTTCTGGAACAATTTTGAGGTGCAAAAATGGATATTTCAAGAAAATGGCTCAGTGATTATGTGAAACTTGACTGCGATGACGCTTTTCTCTGTGACAAGTTGACGATGGCGGGAATCGAGGTCGAGAAAATCGAAAAAAATTCCACGATCCCGGAGGGGGTGGTCACGGCGAAGATCCTTTCCCGCGAGCCTCATCCCGGCAGCGATCATCTTTCGGTTTGCAAAGTTACCGATGGCAGCGAAGAATTGCAGATCGTTTGCGGGGCACCGAATTGCGATGCGGGCAAAATCGTGCCGCTGGCGAAAATCGGGACGGTGTTTCATACTGAAGAGGGGGATTTCAAGATCAAGCGTTCCAAACTGCGCGGGGTCGAATCGTGCGGCATGATGTGCAGTGAGAAAGAGTTGGGCATTTCCGACGATCACGAGGGATTGATGATCTTTCCGGAGGATACCGCACTCGGTGTCGCTCTTACTCAGCTTTATCCCGGAGACACCAGGATCGAGTTGGAGATCACTCCGAACCGTCCGGATTGTCTTTCGATGTGGGGCGTGGCGCGGGATGTATCCTGTCTGCTCTCCACTCCGGCACAGCTGCCGGAAATCACCGTTCCTGAGTGCGATATCGAAGTTGCCGGTCTGGTGACGGTCGAAAATCCGGAATTGTGTCCCCGGTATATCGGCAGGGTCATCAAAGATGTGAAAATCGGACCATCTCCTGACTGGTTGAAAGAGCGTTTGGAAAGTGTCGGTCTGCGTTCCATAAACAATGTGGTCGATGTGACAAACTTTGTCATGCTGGAACTCGGTCAGCCGCTTCATGCCTTTGACCGTGCCACCCTTGCCGGCGGCAGAGTGGTGGCGCGCAATGCCAGAGCCGGTGAGAAGATCACTTTGCTGGATGGCAAAGTCATCGAGCTGGAACCCTGCCATCTGGTGATCGCCGATGCGGAAAAACCCATGGCACTTGCCGGTATCATGGGCGGGGAGAATTCCGGAGTGACCGATTCTACTACGGAAGTTCTTCTGGAAAGTGCCGTATTCAAATCTTCCCACATCCGCAGTGAGAGCCGTTCACTGGGTGTTTCCACCGATGCCAGTTACCGTTACGAGCGCGGAGTGGATTTTGACATGGCGGAAACAGCTTCACTCCGGGCATGCCAGTTGATTCTGGAGGTCGCCGGAGGCAAGTTGGCAAGCAAAGCGATGGAAGTCGCTGCTGAACGCCCCGCCGAACCGGTGATAAACTGCCGTTTCGCCAGAATAAGAGAGTTGATCGGAACTACGGTCAGCAATGAGCGGATCGTGGATATTCTGAAAAAACTTCATTTGAAAGTGGAGAATATTTCTGCCGACAGCTGCGTGGTAACTGCGCCGCTTTTCCGTTTGGATCTCACCCGTGAAGCCGACCTTGCTGAAGAGGTTGCCCGGATCGACGGTCTGGATAAGATCCCGATGATCCCGGTCGCAGGCAAAGTTTGCCACCCTGACAGTGAAGATGCTTATGCGCCGCTGCGTACTTTGCGTGATCTGGTGATCGGTATGGGCTTTGACGAGTGTGTGCATTACAGTATTGTCGGTTCTGCTTCGGCATTGTGCGACAGCCGTTTTGAAAAGAGCGATCTGATCGAATTATCCAATCCGCTTTCTCCTGACAATGGCTGGATGCGTCCGGGATTGCTCGGCGAAATGCTGGGTACGGTCGGTCGCAATATCGCCCGCGGCAACCGTGATCTGCGGCTTTTTGAGTTGGATAAGGCATTCTGCAAAAATCCGGCGAAATTTCCGGAAGAACGCAATGAATTGCTGATCCTGATGACCGGCCGCCGCCATCCGGAACTTTTCTCTGCCGAGGGAGAAGCATTGTGTGACTTTTACGATATCAAAGGTGTGGTGGAAACATTGCTGGAAAAACTGGCGGTCACCAATTACCGTTTCGTTGCTCCGGAGAAACCGGATGCCCGTTTCCGTGAAGGACACGCTCTGGTGCTGCTTCTTGAGGGCAAAGTTGCCGGTATGTTCGGCGAACTCAACGGGAAACACGCCAACTCATGGCGCAGTTCCGCTCCGGTATTTTTCGCCCAGATGGAGGTTTCTTCTCTGCTGGATGCTGCAACACATGTCAAAAAGAGCTGCAAAGCTCTGGCGCAATTCCCGGCTACCACCCGTGATATCGCCTTTGTTGCACCTGAAACGCTTGCCCACGGAGAGGTCATCGACTTTATCCGCAAGTGCAAAGCACCGAATTTTGAATCGGTCAGGCTCTTTGATATCTTTGTCGGTGATGATTTGAAAAAACAGCACAAAAAGAGTATGGCTTACAGTCTTACTTTTCGCAACCGTGAACGCACCCTGACCGATACTGAGGTCAATGCGGCAATGGATAAACTCCGGGCAAAACTGGCGGCGGAATTGAAAGTCGAATTGCGCTGATATATAAACATGAAAGGATTAAACAATGGATAAGAATGCTGGAAAGATCTTCGAGGGCAATCTTGATGCCGCCGGTATCAAGATCGGTATCGTCTGTGCCCGTTTCAATGATTTTCTGGTCAGCCGTCTGCTCTCCGGAGCGATGGATGCCATCGTCCGTCACGGCGGAGATGCGGCAAATGTTTCCGTGGCGTATGTGCCGGGTTCTTACGAGATCCCCTTCGCCGTAAAGCAGATGCTGGAACGCAAAGAGTTTGATGCCATAGTCGCTCTCGGCGTGGTCATTCAGGGAGATACTCCCCATGCCTCTTATATCAACTCCGAGGTTGCCAAAGGTCTGGCGCAGCTGGGGTTGGAATCCGGGGTGCCGGTCACTTACGGTATGATCACCGCTGACAATCTGGAACAGGCGATCAACCGCAGCGGTGTCAAAGCCGGCAACAAGGGCGTCGATGCCGCCATCGCTGCTATTGAGATGGTCAATCTGGCACGGGCGATAAAAAATGCATAACACTCCGGCAGCAGATGAGATGACCCCGGCGCACTCCAAGCGTCTGGGCAGAGAGCTGGCGATGGAGTTCCTTTTTGCCTGTGAGAGCAAGAAGGAACTTCCCGGAGCCGCAGAGTTTGATATTTTTCTTGAATCGGTGAAAGAGGAGTTCGCGCTGGATGACAGCCGGACTACCCGCCGGGCAAGAAACTACGCTGTCCGTCTGTATGAAGCAGTCGCCTGCGAACAGGAAAAGATCGACCGGATCATTGCCGATCACTGCCGCAACTGGGATTTTGACCGGCTTTCCGGAGTGGATCGCAATATCATGCGGGTGGCTGTGGCGGAAATGCTTGCCTTTGACGAGGTTCCGGCAGTGGTCAGTATTGATGAGGCGGTGGGTATCGCCAGAGATTTTTCCGGTGCTGAATCCGGCAACTTTATCAATGGCGTGCTGAATTCGATCAAGAATTCTGAAACGGTAAACAACGGCAGATAATATGTCTATTTTTTCAATATTCAAACGGGGATTGGAAAAAAGTGCCACCAGGGTAGCCCGGGCGGTGACTTCGGCTTTTGCCGGAGTGAAAGTCCATGGCAATGCCAGTTTTGATGATCTGGAGGCGATGCTGATCGCCGCTGACTTCGGAGTGGCGGCGGCGCAAAAGGTGACCAATGGCATCCGGGAGCGTTATGAGCGTGGAAAGATCGCTACCGATGCCGATTTGATCAGCGTGGCAAAGGAAGAGGTGTGTGCGATACTCAGGCGCGGCAGCCGTCCTCTGGCAGCTGCACCGGAAAATGAACCGTTGGTAATATTGATGGTCGGGGTGAATGGCAGCGGCAAAACCACTACCATCGGCAAACTTGCCGACAGATGGCACAAAGAAGGCAAAAAAGTTATCCTCGGAGCGTGTGATACATTCCGGGCAGCGGCAGTTGAGCAGCTGCAGTTGTGGGGTGAACGCACCGGCTGTCAGGTGATTGCTTCCCGTCACGGTGCCGATCCGGCAAGTGTGGCATTTGACGCAACAATGGCGGCGAAGTCCCGCAATGCGGATATTCTTTTGATCGACACCGCCGGACGCCAGCAGAATCAGCAGAATCTGATGGCGGAATTGAGCAAGATCCGCCGTTCCATCGACAAGGTTTTGCCCGGAGCCCCGCACGAAGTGTGGCTGACCGTGGATTCCTCTCTGGGCGCGAATGTTATCAGTCAGGCGCGGGAATTCAGCAAAACCGCCGGAGTCACCGGATTGGTATTGACCAAACTGGATGGTACCGGCAGGGGCGGAATGGCGGTCGCTCTGCATGAAGAGTTTGATTTGCCGACATTTTTTGCCGGTTTCGGTGAGGCTCCGGAAGATTTGCAGGAGTTCGATCCGGAGTTTTATGCTGACGCCCTGTTTTCGGCGGAGGAATCTTTATGAATGATTCCGCTTATATGCTTGAAGCATTGGCACTGGCAGGAATGGGCTGGGGGTTGACCAACCCGAATCCGATGGTCGGAACGGTGCTGGTCAAAGACGGAGAGATCATCGGCAGAGGCTTTCACCGTAAAGCCGGGGAAGCGCATGCCGAGATCAATGCTTTGAATGATGCCGAGCGGCACGGTTGTTGTACAAAGGGGGCAACTCTCTATGTCACTTTGGAACCATGTTCAACTTACGGCAGAACTCCGCCTTGCACCGAAGCGATCATCGCCGCCGGGATCTCCCGGGTGGTGATCGGTTCAATGGACCCAAACCCAAAACATGCCGGCAGAGCTGAAAAATTATTGCGCGATGCCGGGATCGAGGTGGTTTGCGGTGTGGAAAATGCCGGGTGTTGGGATTTGAATAAACACTTTTTCCGCTGGATAACCACCGGAAAACCCTTTGTAATATTGAAAATGGCAACCACTCTTGACGGCAAAACCGCCTGTGCCAACGGTGAATCACGCTGGGTGACCGGCAGTGAAGCGCGCCGCCGGGTGCAGAAGTGGCGGCGTCTGGCTGATGCTGTGATGATCGGAGGGAATACCTTGCGTACCGATCACCCGATGCTGACGGTGCGTGAACCGGAAAACTGGGAGTGTCAGCCGCGGAGGATCATCGTTTCATCTTCGCTTACCAATGAAGATCTGACCGAGTATTTCCCCGATGGCAGAGCCGAAGTCGTGGATTTGCCGACTGCCGCCGCGTGGGATGAGTATCTGACTGAAGCGGGAAAAAACGGCGTGACCGTACTTTTGATCGAGGGCGGCAGTGAATTGGCATCTTCGGCAGTCAATGCCGGAGTCGTTGATTTTGTGGAATTTCATATCTCTCCGAAGCTGCTCGGCGGCAGAGAGAGTATTCCGGCTCTGGGCGGTGAATCACCTTTGAGCATGGATGAGGCGCGCAAGTTGTACCGGGTAAAAAGTTTCACTTGCGGCGACGATATTATCATCAATGGATTTTTGCGGGAGTGCTGATCATGTTTACCGGTTTGGTTCAGGGGATGGGAAAGATCGTTTCCCGCAGCAGCAATAAACTGGTCATTCAGCCGGATCAACCTTTGAGTGACCCGGTGTATGGTGAAAGTATCGCCGTCAACGGGTGCTGTCTTACTTTGGAAAATTCTGCCGGTGGAGTTTTGACCTTTCACACTATGGAAGAAACTTTGCGGCGAACCAATCTCGGTATGCTTGTTTCCGGTTCAACGGTGAATCTTGAGAGGGCGTTGCGCCTCGGTGACCGCCTCGGCGGGCATATCGTGCAGGGGCATGTCGATTGTGTCGGTGAAGTGCTTGAGTGCCGCCGGATGCCGGATGGTGACTTCAAACTGGCGATATCTTTTGATCCGCAGTTTGCTCCTCTGGCGGTAGTCAAAGGCGGTATTGCCATTGACGGTGTATCTCTGACGGTCGTGGAAGCGGCTGCCGATATGCTGTCGGTACGGCTTATTCCGGTGACTTTGCAGGATACTGCCCTTTATTCCCGTCAGCCGGGGGCGAAGGTCAATCTGGAGTTTGATGTCGTCGGCAGATATATTCTGCGGATGATGGAGTTGGAAAAAACTCCGGCAAAATCCGGCGGAGTCACTATGGAAACTTTGCTGGAGGCTGGATTTCTGTGAAATTGCGTTACGGTTTTTCGATCGGGTCGGCTGCGCAGTTGAGTGAATTGCCGGCAGCATCAAAAGCAGATTTTCTGGAATTATCCTCTGCTTTATTCGACTCTGTTGAATTACCGCCGTTTGCATCCCGGCGGCAAGGTAAGATCCAGCGTTTCAACGGCCGCTATGAGGCAAAAACTCTGAATTCTCTTGTCGGTGCCGGGCATGGCGTTTTTATGGATTTTTACCGGGAATTCAGCCGCAGATGTGCCTTTTTTTCTTCTTTGGGTATTCGGGAAGTTGCATTGAAACCGGATTGGGAAAGTGCCGTTTCTGATACTGAATATGCCGGTGAATTGAGAAAAATCTTACAATGCTGTTTCGGCATCACTGCCAAATACAATCTCAGTGTGCTTCTGGAGTTGCGCATTCCCGGCAATGCGGCGAATTTTCCTGACAAACTTTTGAAATTCCGTAATTCTCTGATGTATCCATTGCATCTGTTGATCGATTTACACCCCCATGAACCCGGCGCATTGGATAATTTTGCCGCTTTTTCTGCGGCGATGCCATTTGAATCTGACCGGTTGCGCTTGTCGTTTGATGCCGGTAACGGCAACTATGTCAGCGGTAAACTTCTTGAAGTCATCCGCAAATCAGTACGCAAAGGCGGGGCAAATCCGCCGGAAATATGTTTCTCTCCCGGTGAAAGTGCCGGAAAAGAACTTTTTACGGATTTGGAGCAGGTGATGATATGAGCGGCAGTAAAAACTTGCTCAAAAATACTTTCGGAGTATCTCTTGCCACCCTCGCCAGCCGTATCTGCGGCCTTTTGCGGGTGAAACTTGAAGCTCTTGCCATCGGCGGCGGTCTGACTGCCACTATCTGGTTTACTGCACTGTTGATCCCGAACCTCTTCCGGCGGCTTCTCGGGGAAGGGGCTTTGGGTACTGCTCTCATTCCCGTTGTCGCTCAGGAGGAACGGGAAAACGGTATTCCGGAAGTCCGGAAAGTTCTGGCTCAAGTGTTGTGTGTACTCGGTGCGGTTTTGGCACTTATCGTGACGGTTGTTTCTCTCGGAGCCATTTTGCTGCAGACCGATCCGCTTGGCATCGATTCTGCTTTTCTGGCAAGTGCCAGAGTGCAGGGCGTCTGCAAATTGCTCCCTCTGATAATGCCATACGCTTTTTTTATCTGTCTGACCGGTGTTATCGGTGCCGTGCTTAACTACGCCGGAATTTTTGTCCGCCCGGCATTGACTGCGGTGCTTTTCAATCTCTGTATGATCCTTGGGCTGCTCATCGGATTTTTCAGCGGGCTTTCTCCTGAATCACTATTGATTTTACTGGCACTGCTTACTCCCGCTGCCGGCGCAGTGCAGTTGCTGCTGATGCTGTGGATGCTCAAAGAATGCGGCAGATTCCCGGATTTCTGCCGCTCGGCATTTGCCTCTTTCGCCGTAACGTGGAAGGTTTTGAAACTCGCTTCCCCCGGAATGATGGCTTACGGTGTGCTGCAGATCAGTTTTGTTATCGACCGCACTCTGGCTCTCTATCTCGGAGATCAGGCGGTTCCGGCTCTGACCTATGTCGACCGGTTGATCGACCTGCCGATCGGTCTTTTTGCCGTGTCGCTCGGCACGGTGCTGATGGCATCCATGACCCGTGCCGCCGCCGACAAAGACTGGCAGGAGATGAATGAACAACTCAACCTCAGTATGCGCCATGTCTGGTTCGTCTGTTCCCCGATGGCGGCAATGGTGATATTCTTTCATGCTGAAATACTTTCCGTGCTCTGTCTCGGCGGGCGTTATACCGGTGATGATCTTGATGCTGCCCGGCTGGTGGCAATATTTTACGGCATGGGGATCCCGTTATTCTGTTCGATGAAAGTTCTCCTGCCGGCATTTTATTCCCGTCAGGATATGAAACGGCCGTTTTATGTTTCCCTCGTTGCCATATCGGTAAATATTATCCTCAATCTGATTCTGATGATACCTCTGAAGCAGGGAGGTCTGGCTCTGGCAACGGTTTGCTCATCCTGCGTCAATAACTCCTGTCTGCTCTATCTGCTTGCCAAAGACGGATTTTCTTTGCGGCGCGGAACCCTGTTTTCTGCAGTGCGCTCGGTAATGACCGCATTGATCCCCGCCATTCCCATCTGGTTTGCCGTGCCGCATTTTTCCACCCTGTTTCCGGCAACATTTACCGCCCATTTGCTTGTTTTGACCGTTGTCGCAGTGGTTTACGGTTGCGGATTTTTCCTGCTCGCATGGCTTTTCAAAGTTCCTGAATTACGGGAATTGTTTACTATTTTGCGCCGTCGTAAGAAAAAATCTGCTTGAACCATTGATTTTGATCTGTTCGCAGGCTATATTATAACGGCGCCCGGATGGTGGAATCGGCAGACACACGAGACTTAAAATCTTGTGCCGCAAGGCGTACGGGTTCAAGTCCCGTTCCGGGTACCATTTTTTTCATAGCGTTATTTGAATAGTCCTCCGTAAAAAGCAAGCATCGGCTTTGGCAAATACTTTGCCCCGCCGTTGCTTTTTCTTTTTACCTTTTATCATTTTTTGCAAGCAAAAAATTGGACTATTCACTATCATGCGGGTTGCCTTCGCTTCTGCTCAGGCTCTCGGCATTGCCTCGTCAAGTCCCGTTCCGGGTACCATTTTTTTTTATAGCGTTATTTGAATAGTCCTCCGTAAAATGCAAGCATCGGCTTCGGCAAATACTTTGCTCCGCCGTTGCTTTTTCTTTTTACCTTTTATCATTTTTTGCAAGCAAAAAATGGGACTATTCACTATTGAGCGGGTTGCCTTCGCTTGTGCTCAGGCTCTCGGCTTTGCCTCGTTTA
>JAFVZG010000016.1 GCA_017508285.1 Lentisphaeria bacterium
GACCTCGGTCTTGCCCGTTCAAGCAATGGTGTAAGCGATCCGGATGATGTGATGATCACTCCGCTCTACGCTGCGCCGGAAATAATTTCTCAAAGTGCGACCGGGCCATCCCAGCAAAGTGACATCTACAGTTTCGGGGTGATGTTCTATGAACTTGCCTGCGGCAAGGCTCCATTTACCGGTTCTATTGAAGAAATTTTACAGGGACATCTCTCTGTGGCGCCGGTTCCTCTGATCGTGATGAATCCGGATTTCGACCGGGAACTTTCCCAATTCATCGACTCCATGCTTGCCAAAGACCCGGCGATGCGTCCGGCTGATTGGAAGAGTGTTTACCGGAAATTGCAGGAGATCCGCTCCCGGCTCCTTTCCGGCACGCCTCTGCCGCCGGAACCGCCGAAGCCAAGCACTCCGGCGGCAAGAGCCTCCCGCCAGACCTCATGGAGCGCAGAGAAAAAGACCAATAATAAAATTATGGCAAAATTCCCGTGGCTGCTCCCGGCTCTGCTTATCATCGTCATCCTCGGAGCACTGTTATCAATTCCCTTCAGCATGGGGTTATTCAAATGAGAATCGTCACCTTTGATTCAATAAAAGATGCCGTCTGTGAAATGTGCGGCACCGCCGCCTGCGATCTGCCGCAAGATGTCCTTGATGCGCTCAAATGCGCCGGAAAAAAAGAGAAAAGTGAACTCGGCGCAGATTTTTTCCGGCAGTATCTGCTCAATGCCGATATCGCCCGCAAGGAGCGTCTGCCTCTTTGTCAGGATACCGGATTCGCGGTATTTTTCATCCGCCTCGGCAGCGAGGTGGCTCTTGACCGCGGCACGGTTTCTGAAGCGGTGAATGCCGGAGTCAGAGAGGGATATAAAAAGTTTTTTCTCCGCAAATCCATCGTTGCCGATCCGCTTTTTGATCGGAAAAATACCTTTGACAATACTCCGGCTGTGATCCATCTGGAACAGGTGCCGGGAGATAAAATCAATATCATCCTTGCCCCAAAAGGCGGAGGTTCGGAAAATATGAGCGCATTGAAAATGCTCAAACCGGCAGAAGGCAGACAGGGCGTGGTGGATTTCGTCGTCAATGCCGTCACCTCCGCCGGAGGCAATCCCTGCCCGCCGACTGTCGTCGGTGTCGGCATCGGCGGCACCATGGAATATGCCGCATTCATGGCAAAAAAAGCCCTGATCCGTGAAGTCGGCAAAAGTTCAGCCGATCCCCGCTATGCAGAGTTGGAAAAAGAGATACTTGAAAAGATCAATGCCTCCGGAGTCGGTCCACAGGGGCTGGGTGGTGACATCACTGCGTTGGCTGTACATATCGAATTTCACCCCTGCCACCTTGCCAGTCTGCCGGTGGCGGTAAACCTCAACTGCCATGCCGCCAGACATGCGGAGGTGACCTTATGAGCAAAACACTTACAACTCCGTTTACTCTGGATGATATCCGTTCTCTGCGTGCCGGCGACCGGGTCGAATTATCCGGAACCGTTTACACCGGCAGAGATGCCGCTCACAAAAGATTATGCACACTGCTGGATAAAGGCGAAAGTCTTCCGGTGGATCTTGCCGGTCAGGCGATCTACTTTGTCGGCCCCTGCCCGGCTCCTCCGGGGCGACCGATCGGTTCAGCCGGACCGACCACCAGCGGAAGAATGGACTTTTACTCGCCGCAGATCATCGCCAAATGCGGTCTGCGTGCCATGATCGGCAAAGGTGACCGCAGTCAGGCGGTCAAAGATGCCATGAAAGAGTACGGCTGTGTCTACTTTGCCGCCACCGGCGGTGCCGGGGCATTGATCGCCAACTCCATCACCGCGGCAGAGGTCGTGGCATTTGATGACCTCGGGCCGGAAGCGATCTACAAATTGACCTTTGACAAACTGCCGCTGGTCGTTGCCATTGATTCTGAAGGCAACAGCCTTTATTGACCCATAGATCGGAGAAAACATTATGAAACTGCATACTCTGCTGGCATTGATCTTTGCGTTTGCAGCATTAAATGCCGCTGATTTATCCAAAGAAGCATGGAAATGTAAAAAACTTGCACCGGTCTGCCTCTGGCAGGATAAGAATATCAAAAACGGCAAACGCCGCCCGGCAATAACTCCGTTTCTGGTTCCCGGCAACACTCCGCGCCCGGCGGTACTGGTGATCCCCGGCGGTGCCTATCGCGGGGTCTGCTGGAATACCGAAGGTCACCCGGTGGCAAGACGATTCAACAAACTGGGATATCACGCCTTTGTCCTGGATTACCGCACAGCACCGAACCGCTGGCCGGCGCCGCAGCAGGATGCTATGCGGGCAATGAAAATCATCCGTGGCAATGCAAAAAAATGGCAGGTCGACCCGCAACGGGTCTACTCCTGCGGATTTTCAGCCGGAGGACATCTTGCCGGTTCTCTGGGAACGATCTGCGATCAGGTGGATGCTTCTGCCAACGA
>JAFVZG010000128.1 GCA_017508285.1 Lentisphaeria bacterium
GCAGGTGCAGCTTACCGGCAGATCCGGCAGATGCAGCATTTTGCGTGATTCATTGAGCATTTTCAACTCTTCTTTGGTGTAACCGTTGTCGGTGAATGAGTCGATGTGAGGGATCAGATTGAAAGCGATCCGGTGGGCAAATGCCTGCGGATTGATCGCTTCGCCGTTGAGGATCTGGCGGGTCTGCTCGATCAATTCCGCCATTCCTTTGGCACCGGCACCGCTGGCTGCCTGATAGGTGGCGGCGACCAGACGGCGCAGTTTTTTGGCACGGTGCAGCGGAGCAACTGCCACCAGCATGATCGCGGTGGTGCAGTTGGGGTTGGCGATGACGCCATTATGTTTTTTGATATCTTCCGGGTTGACTTCGGGAACCACCAGCGGCACATCATCATCCATGCGGAAGGCACTGGAGTTGTCGATCATCACCGCACCGGAATCGACCACATAGCGGCGGTACTCTTTGGAGATGGAGCCGCCGGCACTGAAAAGAGCGATATCCACGCCTTTGAATGAGTCATAAGTCATCTCTTCGATGACGATTTTTTCTCCTTTGTATTCCAGAGTTTTGCCTGCGGAACGGGCAGAGGCGAGCAATTTGAGGTTTTTGACCGGGAAATTGCGTTTTTCCAGAGTTTTGATCATTTCGACACCGACGGCACCAGTGGCACCGGCGACAGCGACGTTGAATTCTTTTGCCATAGTTTTTTTTCTTTCTTTGTGTGAAGTTTCCGGTATTCCGGCATTCATCATTTAATTAAAACATAATATAGCGGAATATTTGCAAAATGCAATCCAACGGATTATATTTTTATGTAATGTTTTTCAGATTTTTACTGTGGAGAAATTATGGATTTTATCAATTTTGATCTTTCCGGTATGGATATCGCCTCAACTGCGGCTCTTCTTGAATACCATGACCGCCGCTACTGGGAGTTGAATGATCCGGTGATCTCCGATGCCCGTTACGATGAGATCGTGGAGCATCTGCGCTCTCTTGATCCGTCACACCCGCTGCTCGGCCGCATCAATACTCCGCAGGTGGATTCCGGCGGCAAGGTGCATCACGCCAGAGCGATGCTTTCTCTGGATAAAGCCTATTCTCTGGAGTCTCTTCTGGAGTGGGCAGCCAAGTATGCCCGTTCACCGCAGGAACTTTTGCTGGTCGAACCCAAATATGACGGCATATCCGCCAACTTTGACGGCAGGGTGCTTGCCACCCGGGGCGATGGCGAAAACGGGGAGGATATTTCCGGGAAACTGCCGCTTATCGAATTGGAAACTCCCGGTTACCGGGGAAAAGTGGATCGCCCCGTGCGCGGAGAGATCGTTATCCGGGATGATGATTTCAGGAACCTCTACTCTTCGATCCGCAAAAAGGATGGCGGGATCTATAAGAATTCCCGCAATGCGGTCGCCGGGATCATGACTTTGAAAGATATCACGCCGATGCTCATGCAGGGTGCGAAACTTACTCTGGTGGATTATTCGCTTATTTCCGAAAAAGTACCGTTGGGCGAATTGAGTTCACGCTGGGAGGAGTTGAAAGAAAAGTTTGCTCTTCTGCCCTATCCGATGGATGGGATAGTTCTGAAATTGGCCGATGAAGCCTACCGGGAAAGTCTGGGGGCCACCGCCCATCATCCCCGGGGGGAGATCGCTTATAAATTCACCAATCTCAGCTGCCGTACCATGCTGCTGGGGGTGGAGTGGAGTTTCGGCAAGAATTGTCTTACTCCGGTGGCGGAACTTGCGCCGGTGGAGTTATCCGGCATCACCATCAAGCGTGCCACCTTGCACAATGTGCAGAATATTCTGGATATGGATCTGATGATCGGTGACGAAGTGACCGTGGAACGCGCCGGGGATGTGATCCCCTATATCGCCGCTTCAACACCGGGACGCAAAAGGATCTCACCATTGATCACCATCTGCCCGGCATGTCAGAGCCAACTGGTGCGCCGCGGACCTGAATTATGCTGTGCCAACAGTGATTGTCCGGGGTCGGCTCTGCAGCTGCTCTGTGCGGCGATCCGCAATCTGGGGATCGAAAGGCTCGGTGAACCGACGGTGGCAAAGCTGATGAAGCATTTTCATATCCGGCATTTGCGGGAGTTGTTTGACCTTACTGCCGGGGATATCATGCAGCTTGAGGGATTCGGCAGCAAGAGTGCCGCCAATTTGTACAATGAGATCCAGAAAGCCCGGGTCGTGGATGATTTTCAACTGCTTGCCTCGTTGAATATTCCCGGTATCGGAGCGAATATCGCCAAACTTATTCTCGACCGTTTGCCGCTGGATAAGTTGCGGATGGCTTCGGAGGATTCTCTGGCAGAGATCCCCGGTATCGGCCCTGAAAGGGCAAAAAGCATCCGCCAGGCTCTGCTTGAACGCAGTGAAGAACTGGATGAATTGCTCAATGCGGTCACTATCCGCGACCGGGAGGCGGCAGCCGGTCTGCCGGGGATATGTTTTACCGGAAAGATGCCGGAAAAACGCTCATTCTACGAAAAACTTGCCCGGGATAACGGCTATACTCCTGCCGACAGTGTGACTGCCAAACTGGCTTTGCTGGTGGCGGCGGATGTGAATGAAAACAGTTCAAAATTGAAAAATGCCCGCAAATTCGGAGTGAAGATCGTTTCGCTGGATGAATTTATGCTGATGATCTCCGGTGAAAAGAAAGCCGGTGATAATCAGGAGTTTGCGGATCTGCCGCTCTTCTCGTAAACTACCCCTGCCGGTGTTTTTTGACCGAATTGCGCATGGGAGAGGCATTCGCCGGATCTTCCGGCCACTCATGTTTCGGGTAACGGGAACGCATTTCACTGCGGACAAGTTTCCATGAGCCCCGCCAGAATCCGGGGATATCACAACTTATCTGCACCGGGCGGTGAGCCGGAGAAAGCAATTCGACCCGCAGCGGCAGCCGTTTTTTACCGATGACCGGGTGTTCTTTTGTGCCGTACAACTGTTGCACCGGGATCGCCAGAGAGGGTTGTTCCCCTGAGTAATCGATAGGAAAACGCATCCCCGCAGGTGTAGTGAAAAACTCCGGGCAGAGGCGGTCGAGTTCGCTTTTTTGCGCGTAATCGGTGAGATTGCCCAAAATATCGAACCAGTTGACCTTTTTCAAATCGTTGAATGAGGATATTTTTTCCGGGAAAAACGGTACCAGCGGCAGCAAAAGCTCTTCCATGTTTTCCGGCAGAGTGATGATACCGGAAAATCTGATCCTCTGCAGCAGGGCGCAGGCTCTTTTGTCTTCCGGCGGCGGCAGGGCGATATTTCTCCGGCATGCCTCTTTGAGCAGGGCGGTGATACCTGCTTGCGGCGGCACCGGCGACGGAGTGCGCTGCAGGATCAATTCGCCCAGTTTTTTACCGGTAAATGAGAGAAGTTTGCCGGAAGCCTGATCGAAAACCGTTTCGGTAAATCCGGTGATGCGGTCGGCAAAGAATGTTTCCAGAGTCTGCTTTTGCAGAGCCATTGCCAGACGGATCGTCGAATTGCCGCTGCCGCTGCTGCTGCCATCCAGCCGGGCAATGGCGAGAAACTCCGCTTCCCGCAGGGGGTCATTGCTGTCAAGTGATGCCGCACCGCCTCCGGCAAGCTGAAAAACGGTGCCGTTGGCAGCACGGTTTTTGCCGATCCACTCCGGGAAGGCGGCGGCGATAAGGATGCCCGGATCCTCTTTCTCACCGGATGCTTCCGGCGGGAACTCTTTGAGCAGACGCGAAATGATATTTTGCCGGATACGCTGATTTTTTCCGGAAGAGTGCATTTTTTGTACTCTGGCAAGCAGATCGGCAGTGGCAAAGTTGAAAAAATCATCTTTTTCTTCCAGCAGAGCCGCCAACTCCGCCGCCATCATGCGCAGTGATGCCGGAGCATCGAGCATCATCGCTCCGATCCGGGGTGACAGCGGCAGGGTTGCGGCGCGTTTGCCTTTGGCAGTCGGTCTGCCGCCGGAATCCAGCAGCCGCAGCTCTTTCAAAAGTTTTTCTGCGGCTGCAAGTGAACTTTGCGGCGGCTGGTCGAGCCATTGCAGAGCGTTGACATCGCTGCCCCAGCAGCGGATCTGCAAAAGCAGTGAACTTAAGTCGGCAGAGAGCAATTCCGGAGTACGGTGTCCGGGGAGGCGGTCGTATTGCAGTTGAGTGAAACAGCGGATGGCTCTGCCGGGGGCGGTTCTGCCCGCCCTTCCGGCACGCTGTCCGGCGGAGTCTTTAGTTATCCGGCGGTTTTCCAGAAAACTCATCCCCGCTCCCGGATGCCAGACCGCCTGTTTTTCCCAGCCGGAGTCGATCACCATGGTCACTCCATCGACGGTCAAACTGCTTTCGGCGATATTGGTGGCAAGGATTATCTTCTTTTTCCCATCCGGCGCAGGGGCAATACACTGCTGCTGCTCAGTCAGGGGCAGAGAACCGTGGAGCGAGTGGAGAATAAAGTTGTCATCTGCTCTTTCCTGCAATATTTCCCGGCATTTGGCGATCTCTCCGGCTCCCGGCAGAAAAACCAGAATATCCCCGTCGGCATGCGGCAGATTTTCCATCACCACTGCGGCAACATTTTTCGGCAGTTCCCGGTAATCGGCAGAAATTTCCCGGCAGGTCACCGTCACCGGGAATCCCCTGCCGGGGATGCTGATGACCGGAGCATTGAGAAAATCTCCGATCCTCCGGCTTTCCATCGTGGCAGACATGACCGCCAGAAGCAGATCGTTACGCAATGATTGCCGCATATCCAGAACCAGAGTCAGCGCAAGGTCGGTTTCCAGCGCGCGCTCATGGAATTCATCGAAAACAATGGCGGAAACTCCTTCCAGAGCCGGATCTTTCTGCAGCATTTGCAGCAATATCCCCGGAGTCACTGCCAAAATGCCGTTTTTGTCACAGCGGCAGCTTTCGCCCCGCACGGCAAAGCCGGTCTCCCTGCCGGTCTGCCAGTTATGCATCCGGGCGATGCCGTGTGCCGCCGATCTGGCGGCGATGCGGCGGGGTTCGACCAGAATGGTCATGCCGTCAACGGTTTCCCGGGCGAGCGCAGGTATCAGCATGGTTTTGCCCGCCCCCGGTTCAGCTTCAATGACGGCGCAGCGCACCGAATGAAAGGCATCGGCAATGTCAGAAAGGTGGTAAAATACCGGAAGTTCAGGGAAATCTTTCATGGGCGTTTTTTCCGGCGGGCAAGGGGATGATTTTCCGAATAGACCTCCTTGAGTCTTTCGGTGCTGACATGGGTGTATATCTGGGTGGTGCTGAGATTTTCATGGCCGAGCATCTCCTGCACGCTGCGCAGATCTGCTCCGGCATCCAGCAGATGGGTGGCAAAAGAGTGACGCAGTTTGTGCGGGGTCATATCCGGCGGCAATCCGGCTGTCAGCAGGTAGTTTTTCAGATTGCGCTGATAAGATCGCGGTGTTAAACGCCCGCCCTGCTGATTGAGAAAAAGCGGGGAGGCGCTCTCCCGGCTGCCGCCGGCGGCATTGCGGTAACGCAGATACTCTCTCAATGCTTTTTTTGCCGGAGTACCGAGCATGGCAAGGCGTTCCTTTTTGCCTTTGCCGCGCACCTTGATGATGCCGCTGGAAAGATCCGGATCAGCGTAATTGAGCGCAAGCACTTCGCTGATGCGCAAGCCGCCGGAGTAGATCGCTTCAGTGATCGCCTTATCCCGGGAACGGGAGAACTCCGCTCCGCCGGGATCTCTGGCTATCCCCAGGGCAACAAGGTTGTTCCAGTAGGTGTCAATGGCATCGATCAGCAGGGTTATCTGGTTTACACTCATTACTTTCGGCAAGGGCTTGGCGGTTTTCAGAACCGGCAGATTTTCAAACGGGTTGCTGCTGACCTCTCCGTTAGTGATCATAAAACGGAAAAATGAACGCATTGCCGAAAGTTTCCGCTGGATCGAGCGTTTGGCATTGCCGCTTTCAGTCAGCCGGATGATGAATGAACGCGCCTCTTCACGGTCAACGCTCTGCCAGTCATCAAAAGAGGCATCGCTCTGCCGGACTTTTACGGCGAACTCCACCACGCCGGAGTAATATGCGGCAATGGTATGTTCTGAAGAGTCTTTCTCTGTTCTGAGATGCCGGATGAATCCGGCAAGGGATTTTCCGGTTTTCGCAGAATTTTTTTCGATTATCATTTGCACCACACTCATTGTTCAGGTATATTAAAATACTGTACAAATGGAAATTTTCAATTTGGTTTTCAATAAAAGAAGGAGAAATTTCGTTATGAAAAAGTTTTTGTCAGCCGTTTTGACGGTGCTTTTTACCGTTGCCGTTTCTGCCGCCGCCGCACTGCCCACCGGGAAGGTCAATGCGGATAAACTCAATCTGCGTCTCGGCCCCGGAGTGGTGCATCCGGTGGTCGGTTCCATTCCGCTTGACAGCGAAGTGACCATTATCCGGGTGATGAATTCATGGCTGGAGATCAAGGCTCCGGCAACTCTCACCGCCTATGTTTCCGAAGCGCGGATCAATGCCGACGGCACTCTTGCCGGAGAGTTGAATATGCGTTCAAAGATGGATGTCAAATCCCCCTGTCTGGGCACTTTGCCCAAAGGTACCAAAGTCGAAAGACTGGAAAAACGCGCCAACGGCTGGGTGCAGATCAAGATCCCGGAAAGTGCCGGGGTAAAGGTCTATGCCGCCGGATTTTTTGTGAATTACAAATCTTCTGACTTCGATGAAAAAGGTAATCCGGTCGGCTGTGTTGTGCCGGAGGCGGAGAAAAAAGCTGCCGCTGAACCGGAAACAACTGCGAAAAATGACGCTCCGGCAGTGAAGGCGGATAAAGCCCCTGCATCAGAGAAAAAGGAGCCTGCCGCTCCTGCCGCAGAAAAAGATGTTACTGCAGAAACTGAGAAGAAAACCATTGAAAAGATCGAACTGCAGGGCTTTCTTGTCAAGTGGAAATACAGCGAAACTCCGGAGACCGCATATGCTTTGCTGACCGGAAAAGACGGTTTCAATCAGGCGTTTGTCACCGGAGATGCCGGAACTCTTGCCGGTGCTGAAAACAAACAGGTGAAAATTTCCGGCACTGCCGCCGGAAGATTCGGAAATAACGGTGCAATAATCATCAAAGCCGATACAATTGCGGCTTTGTAATCAGATTATTCAAACTATTTTGCCGCCGGGGGTTGAAAAAATACTCTTGGCGGTGTAATAGTATATATTGGTTTCATAGTCAGTTAATTGAACTCGAAAGGGAAGAAATTGGAAAAAAAAGACGAATTCAAACGGACGGATGACCGCGCCCGGCTGCTGACAAAATTATCGGTTGTCGGCGGATGCGGGGCTTTGGTTTTGCTGGTGTCAGTGCTTTTGCTGGCGGCAAAACGCGGAGGAGATGTGTTGTCACTGGCGGCAATACCTTATGCGTTGGCACTGCTTTTTTCATTCATGTCGTTCATTTACGGCATACTTTACGGCAGTGTCCAGCGGGAGGATGAGGAAAAAAGGCTGCTCGCCCGCCGGATGGAAAGCCGGGCATTGAATGTGGAAGAGGATGTCCGCTTTACTGCCGGCAGAAGTTTTGCCAACTACACCCGCTTCGCTCCTTTTGTCATCGCCGTCGCTTCGGCGGTGGTGATCGGATTGATGCTCTGGAAAAACTTCCAGATGTGGTCACTGCGCGGGGATAATCCGGTGGCGATGAGCGGTTCTCCGGTACATACCGCCCTGATCGCCGCAGTTTTGATGATGATCAGTGTTTTTGCCGGAGCATTCATGGTCGGTCAATCCAGAATGCCCGGATTCCGCTGGCTGCGTCCGGTAGGAGCGTGGCTGATGATGGGATTTTTCACCCTCTGCGGTGCGGCGGTGTCGGCACTCTTTTTCAGCAATAATATCACTCAGGTCGATCCGGTGCTTGCACAGGTGTTTTTCTGGATCTATGTGGTGCTTGCGGTTGAATTTCTGATCAATTTCGTTATCGAATTTTACCGTCCCCGCACTCTTGGTGAGGTGCGCCCGGTTTTTGAGAGCCAGCTGCTTTCGCTTTTCACCGAGCCCGGCGGTGTGCTCCGCAATATCGCATCCGCACTGGATTATCAATTCGGTTTCAAAGTTTCCGGCACCTGGATCTACGGTTTTATCGAAAGATCCTTTTTCCCGGTGATGATCCTCTGGGCAGTGCTGGTCTGGGGCTTTACGATGGTTCACGAAGTGGGCCCCAATAATGTCGGAATAAAAGAGGAATTCGGCAAAGTGGTCTCTGCTGAAGTGCTTGAGCCGGGAATTTACTGGACTTTGCCTTATCCTTTCGGTGCGGTCAGACAATTCAGCTGCACTGAGATCAAGCGTCTGGTTATCGGCGAGCATGCCGAAAGTGCCGCAGAAAGAGCCAATTCCCCGGTCGTTCTCTGGACCAATGCCCACGGCGGAGCCAAAGAGCCTTTCGTTGTGGCGGTCAGCGAACCGGATAATAAAAAGAACAGCGTTTCAAACAGTGCCAGTATCTCCTTTGTCAATATGGCGATCCCCGTGGAGTACCGCATCCGCAAAGACGGAGTGATGCAGTATGCTTACGGCAATGCCGATCCGGAACTTATCCTGAAAAAACTCGGCGAGCAGGCCGTGGTCGAATATCTTGCCGGTTCCACGATGGATACCCTGATGGCAAGCGGCAGAGGCGAGGCGGAAGCCGCATTGAAACGCAATCTTCAGATACTTGCCGACCGCAACACTCTGGGAGTTGAGATCGTGCGCGTGGCGATCATGGATGCCCATCCCCCGGTGGAGAATGTCGCTCCGGCATATCAGAATGTTATCGCCTCCATCGAGGAGAAAGATACCGAGATACTCAAGGCGCAGGCTTACGAATACTCCATCCTTCCGGAAGCCGCTGCCAGAGCATTTGAGATCGAGAGTGCCTCCAAAAGCAAAGCATACTCCGCAAAGATCGTGGCTGAAGCGGAGAGTGAAAGATTTGAAAAACAGCTGGAAGCCTTCCGCAGTATGAAAGAGATGTTCATCCTCAATGCGATGATGGATATTCTGGCGAACGAGGGCTCCGGAGTCCGTAAATTCATCGTACCGACCGGTATGAAGCGTCAGGTCTTCCAGGGCAACTTCGAGACCAATGAACGGCTTGATCTGGTCAATCTGGATGTTTCTGAGTTGAATGATAAAAAATAACAAGTATCAATAAAATATAAATTGGAGGCTGAATAAAATTATGGCAAGCGGAAACTTTTTCAAACATTGGCCGACGATGCTGCTCGGTCTGATCGTGGCAGTGATCCTGCTCACCGCAGTGTTTTCTTTCCAACTCAACCAGACTGAAGTCGCCGTGGTCACCACCTTCGGCAGACCGGCAGTGGTGGATGCTCCCGGATTGCATTTCCGGTGGCCTTTCCCGTTTCAGGAGGTCTACCGTTTCGACAAACGCATCCGCTGTTATGAAGGCAGCAGCGGCAAACTGGAAGAGACCGTTACCAAAGACGGTCACAACATCATTGTCGGCATCTATGTCAACTACCGTATCAGCGATGTCAACGCCTTTTTCAGCAAACTCAAAGATGTTGCCAATGCTGAAGATGTGCTCAATACTTTGATGCGCAGTGCCAAAAACAGTGCTTTCGGGCAGCGCAATTTCGATCAGATCGTCAATGACAACGGCAAAATGCTCAAACTTGATGAGCTGATGGCAGCGATCAAAGGTTCTCTGGAAAAAGATACTTCCGACTTCGGTATCGACATCGTCGGTGTCGGTATCAACAACCTCGGCGTGCCGAAAACGGTTTCCGAAAAGGTCTTTGAAAGAATGATCGCCGAGCGCAAACAATTCGCCGATAAAAATCTCGCCGAAGGTAAACGCGAAGCCAAAGAGATCCGCGTCCGCGCCGATCTGGAAAGAGACAATGTTATCGCCAATGCCGAAGCCAAAGCGCAGAAACTCCGTGCCGAGGGCGATGCTGAGGCCGCCAAATTCTACAAAGAGTTTGCCAAAGATCCGGAACTTGCCGAGTTCCTCCGCAAAACGGATGCTCTGCGTTCCATCATGAAAAACCGCACCACTTTGATCCTCGATACCAATGTGCCGCCCTTTGATCTTCTGAAACCTGGCGCAGTTGTTCCCGGAGCCGGGAGTGCCGCTCCTGCCGCCAAAAACGCCAAGTAATTACGAGGAGCGATCATGGAGGATAACAAAAGCGTAATAACCAATGAATTCGACCGGAGCGGAAGATACGACGCCGGTCTGAAGTCATTGGCAAAGAGTTTGAGAGTGGCTTTTATGCTGCTTCTGACCGGTATCGTCATTACTCTGGTCTACTTTGTCAGCGGAGCAGGTTACTTCTCAGTGGAGCCGCAGCAGGCGGTCATCGTCACCCGTTTCGGTAAAATCGTGAAGACCTGCACTTCCGGCGGCTACTGGTTCCTGCCTTTCCCGGTGCATCAATTCATCCGGGTGCAGACCAGTCAGCAGCTGCTGAATATCGATTTTGCCGCCGCCGTCACCATGAATGAGGGCGGAGACTCCTTTGAGCCGGGCAGAGACAACTACATCATCACCGGTGATGCCAATATCGTTCACAGTTCGTGGACCGTGGCATACCGGGTGGATAATCCGGAAAAGTTCTATCTTAATATGCTTACCCCCCAATTCCCGGTGATGAATGGCAAGGTTTCCCCGGATGACGAATTTATTGATGCCGACGGCATGACCGGAACCCGCGGTCCGGTGACCTTTTTGCGCAATCTTTTCCGCAGAGCGGTGATCAATGTCACCGCCGGAGCGAAGGTCAACGACATTCTTTACTCCGGTCAGAGTGCTTACAGCGAAGATGTCCGCCGGGAGTTTGAAAAGCTGCTCAATGCTTATGAGAGCGGTATCGTGGTGGAAAATGTGGGATTGAACCGCATCTATCCCCCGGTCAAAACCAAGGCGGCATTCGATGCGGTCACCTCTGCCGGGAATATCAGTTCAGCCCTGCGCAACGAAGCGATGGCTTACAAGGTCGAGCAGGAAAATGAGGCTCGCGCCACCGAGGCATCCATCATCGCCGCCGGAAAAGCCTACAAAACCAAAGTCGTTTCCAGCCTTGAGGCCCAGAGCGAATACTTTAATAAAATTTACAATCAGCACCGTTTGCAGCCGGGCACTCTGACCATGGCACTGTATACCGAGATGCTGAAAGATGTCGCCGGAACCATTCAGGGGGATAAATTCCTGATCGGTACTCAGGGCGAGGATAAGGAGTTGTGGTTCAAATTCAATCCGGAACCGAAAACTTCCACCAACGCCACTTCCGGGGAAGGAGATAAGTGATTATGAGTAAAGATATTGATAAACATCAGGATAGCTGCTGCTGCGGTCACGGTCACGGTCACGATCACGGTCACAGCTGCAAATGTGGAAACGATCATCATGACCACGGGAATTGTGACTGCGGCCATGACCATGAGCATGGTAAAGAAGACAGCACCTGCATCTGCGGTCACGATCACAAAGCCGAAGGCGGCGTCGGGCATGACCGCAGCATGGGCAGAGTCTGTTTCGCTCTTATCGGCGGTATTCTGACCGCCAACTCATTTATTCTTGATGCATGGCTTCCTGAACAGCAGTTCGCCGCCAATATGTCGGCTCTTTTCGGTGCATTTATTCTGGCTCTGCCGATCATCATTACGGCGATCAAGGATCTGATGCGCGGTAAGGTCTACATGAATGAATTGGTCGCTCTGGCGATTCTGGCGGCTTTGGTGAAAGCCGATTTCCAGACCGCCGGTATCATCGCGTTTTTCCTGCTGGTGACGATCATTATCGAAACCCGGACTGCCAGCGGTGCCCAGCGTTCCATTGAGGAGTTGATCAAACTGACCCCCAATACCGCCAGTCTGCTGGATGAAGCCGGTAATGAAAAAGAGGTTGCCGCTCAGGATCTTGCCGTCGGCGACCGTATCCGGGTGCGTCCCGGTGAGAATTTCCCGGTGGATGGCAGGATCGCTTCCGGTGAAAGTACCGTCAATCAGGCTTCCATCACCGGTGAATCAGTGCCGATGGAAAAGGTCGCCGGTGACGATGTCTTTGCCGGTACCCAGAACCTTACCGGTGCTGTGGATGTGATCGTTACCAAAGTCGGCGGCGATACCACGCTCGGAAAAGTCAAAGATATGATCATGCAGGCTGAAGCCAGCCGCACTCCGGTGGTGCGGATCATTGACCGTTACGCCGGTTATTATACGCCGACCGTGCTGATGATCGCCTGGATCACCTGGTGGTTCAGCCGGGATATGGATTCAGTGATCGCATTTCTGGTCATTGCCTGCCCGTGTGCAGTGGTGCTTGCCACTCCTACTGCGGTAGTGGCGGCAGTGGCAGCGGCGGCGCGTCTGGGAATATTCATTAAAAATATCAGCCATCTGGAATTGGCAAGCCGGATCTCCGCTTTTGTATTCGATAAAACCGGAACTTTGACAGACGGGTTGCTTTCAGTGGTGAAATTGCAGGGTGCCGAGGGAGTATCTCCGGCGGAATTGCTCCGTTGTGCGGCATCGGTTGAGCGTTTCAGTAACCACCCGACTGCTCTGGCGATCATGAAACTTGCCGGTGAAGCGGAGCTGGAACTGGATGATGTTACCGGTTTTGCCGAAGTCCACGGCAAAGGTGTTTCCGGTGAAGCTGCCGGGGCCCTCTGCCGGGTCGGCCGTGCCAACTGGATGAGGGAAAACGGTTTGAATGTGCCGGAGAGCGATCCGGAGGAAGCCGCCGGTATGAGTGTGGTATATGTCAGCAAAGATGAGCGTCTGCTGGGCTGGATCGGATTCCGTGACAAGATCCGCAAAGAGTCTCAGGTGATGCTTTCTGACTTGCGCCGCCTCGGTGTCCGTTACTGTGCGATGGTCACCGGTGACCGTCAGTCGGTCGCTGAAGAGGTCGCCGGTCAGTTGAATATCGATGAATTCAAAAGCGGCTGCCTGCCGGAAACCAAAGTCGAATTCGTGGAAAATGTCAAACGCGATCACACCGTGGCGGTGGTCGGTGACGGTGTCAACGATGCTCCGGCTCTTGCCGCCGGTGATCTGGGTATCGCCATGGGAGCCATCGGCAGTGATATTGCGATCAACAGTGCTTCAGTGGCATTGATGACCAATGATTTGCGTCGTATCGCCATGCTGCTTTTCCTTGCGAAAAAATCTCAGGTGGTCATCAATCAGAATTTGATTTTCGGTATGCTCTTTGTCTTTGGCGGTATGATCCTTTCCATCGTCGGTCTGATGACCCCGATCTGGGCGGCAGTCATCCACGCCGGCAGTACTCTGGTGATCGTTTTCAACAGTGCGCGTCTGGTGCGTACCGGTGAAGAGTTGACCCTTGCCGACAAAGGCACTTCAGATGAACAAGAGGCGTAAGAGGTATTTTGATGGAACGCAATTATGAACCGGTAGTTCAGGCGGTCGGTCTGACCAAGATGTTCCGGGATTTCTGGCAGCGTCCGAAAGCGCGTGCCGTCAACGGCATTGACTTTGAGATCAAACCCGGCGAAGTTGTCGGCTTGCTCGGCCCCAACGGTTCCGGCAAATCGACGACGGTGAAAATGCTGCTGGGATTGCTTTATCCCACCGGCGGCAAAGTCACTGTTTTCGGCAAATCCCCCCGGGAAGTGGAGACCAAACGGGAGATCGGTTATCTGCCGGAAGAGTCGTATTTGTATAAATTTCTCACCGCAGAAGAGACGTTGGATTTCTTCGGTTCTCTTTTCAATATCTCCAAAGAAGACCGCAAGCGGCGCATCGACCAGCTTCTGGATATGGTCGGTCTTGCCCATGCCAGATACCGCCGGGTCGGGGAATTCTCCAAAGGCATGGCGCGCCGGATCGGTCTGGCGCAGGCGATGATCAATGATCCGGCATTCCTGATCCTTGACGAGCCGACCAGCGGTCTTGATCCTCTGGGCTGCCGGGAGGTGAAAGATTTGATCCTTGCCTTGAAAAAACGGGGCAAAACCGTACTTATCACCAGTCATTTGCTCAGTGATGTGGAAGATATCTGTGACCGGGTGATCATTCTTTACGGCGGCAAGATCCGTGCCGAGGGCGCATTGGATGATCTGCTTGCCGAAAGCGACAAGACCCGTATCCTCACTCCAAGACTGCCGAAAGAGACGATGGATAAGGTGCTTGCCACGCTCCGGGAAAATCTCCACGGAGAAGAGTTTCTGGTCGATCAGCCCCGCCGCACTCTGGAAGAATTCTTCCTCGATGTTATTTCGCAGGCCCGCAGCGAGAGCGTGGAAACTGCCGGTGTCGCCGGTGGCGGAGGCATCGCTGAATATCTTACAGGTGCAGTGGATAAAAGCGATAAAAATGCGGTATTGACCTCGCTTCTCAGTGAAACTGCCGCGGTGGAAAAAGCTGATCCTGATCTTGAAGAGGAAAAGAATTCTTCCACCAATGCCGCGGATGATAAAATTGCTTCTGTTCTCGGTGAAAAAACGGTTCCTGCCGCCGCGGATAATGGTCTCAAAGATGCCGTGACAGAGGCGGATAACGCAGAAAAAATGCGCCGTGCCAATGACAAACTTGACTCATTGCTCGGTGATAGATCAGGTGAATGATGAAAGCATTCAAAGCCATTATAGCCTTGACCTTCCGTAATGCGGTGCGGTCGCACATCTTTCAACTGCTGCTGATTTTGCTGCTGTTGTGTGTGACGGTGATCCCGGTTTCGGTTTCAGTCGGCAAGACTGATGATCTGATCCGGGTGTCGCTCTTATACAGTTTGTGGACAGTCAGTATTATTTTGACCTTGTCATCTTTGTGGCTGGGCTGTTATATCATGTCGCATGATATCGACAGTTACCAGATCCATATGGTTGTTACCAAGCCGGTTTCCCGGATCACTTTGTGGCTGGGTAAATGGGTCGGCATCAATCTGATCAACTTCATATTGCTGCTGCTTTCCGGTCTGGTGATCTATTCGGTGGTGATGATCCGCTACAACAATGCCGGTAAAGAAAATATTCTGGCTGACCGGGAGTTGGCACGGACGAATTCTCAAATCGAAAAAGAGCGTATCCGTTCTCAGGTGCTGGTCGGCAGACGCAGTTATATGCCCAAGGCCCGTGATCCGGAAAAAGCGGCGGATTTTGCCACCCAGCGGCGGGTCGCCGAATTGCGCAAGGAGGGCAAACAGCCCACCGATGCGGAAATTTTGAAAATGCGCAATGAATTGCGCGATCAGATCGACAAACTGCCGATCGAAGTTCCTGCCGGTTCCGGATACCGCTGGGTATTCGAGGATCTGCCGGAGGAGTTGAATAATGTCGCATTGACTCTGCGTTACCGCCCGTATCTGGGAAAGATCGCTACCGAGGATCAGCGCGAGAGCAATATCCAGTGGGCGGTTTATGTGCCGCATAAAGGGCAGGATGGTTCTTACGGACTTTATCCGACGGCGGTGACCAATGGCGCGGAACTTCATTTTACCGGCGTTTTTCACGAAAAAACTCTGCCTAAGAATATTATCAATGACAAGGGGATGGTTCTGGTCGAGACCTTCAACTTTGACCGTGCCGGCGGCAAACATTACTATCAGACCGCCGACGGGCCGAAACTTCTGATCCCGGTGTGCAGTTTTGAAATGAATTATCTGCGGGCATTGCTGGTGATGATGATGCAGCTGATGCTGCTTTCCGGTCTGGCATGTGCCTTCGGAGCATTTCTGACGATGCCGACGGCGGTATTCATGGTGGCAAGTTATCTGCTTTTCGGAGCATTGGCGATGACTCTGACCGATTCGTCATTCTTTGTTTCCTCGGTGTGGGATCATGCCGGACAATTTCTGGCGCAGGCACTGCTGCTGGTGGTCATCCCGCTGCAGAGATTTGATGTGACCGATCTGCTTTCGGGGGGAGATCTGATCGAATTTTCCTTTATCGGAGAGTTGTTTGTGAACTATTTTCTGCTGCGCGGAGTGCCGTTGTTTATTTTCGGCATCTGGCTCTACTGCCGGCGTGAATTGGGAGCGGCGGTGAGAAAATGAATAGATTCCGCAATATGACTTTGATTCTGGCATTGCTGCTGGTGACGGTATTGGTGCTTTTCGGCATTCGGGGGATGGAAAGGCATCTTGACCGCACTATCGACAGTGAACGGCTGCGTTTTTCCGGTGCGGTATCCGATGCTCCGCCGGCGGTGGCATTTACCACGATGGCAATGGGCAGTTTCCGGGGATTGCTGGCAGATGTACTCTGGCTGCGTTCTGAAACGCTCAAGAGCAAGAAAAATTACTTTGAAATGGTACAGCTTGCCCGCTGGATAACCGATTTGCAGCCGAATTACTCCGGCGGCACGGTTTATCTGGCGTGGAATCTGGCTTACAATATCTCCGTAACCAGTTCTGACTTTGAAGATCGCTGGTATTGGGTCAATGAGGGTATCAAACTGATCCGTGACAAGGTTCTTTTGTATAACCCGGATGATCCGCTGCTTTATAAAGAGCTGTCATGGATATTCCTCCATAAACTCGGCAATCTGATGGATGATGCCAACTTGTACTACAAGAACCAGCTGGCGACCCAGATGACCAATATTCTGGGAAGCACCACTCCGGATTGGGAAAAACTGGCTTCCGCTCCGGCGAATCAGGCGGAATTTATGAAAATATATCCGGAAGATTCCGAATTCTGGGTGGCAGTCAAAAAAGCCGGTTACAACAATTACGATGAGTTGTTCACCGCTTTCATGACTCCGGTCAAAGCGGCACTGCCGGATACGCTCAGGCTTTATCTGAATCAGGAGCAATTCAATATTCTGGAAGGATTTTTCCGGGCGGAATTGCTCCGCAAACGGTTGAAACTTGATCCGGTGAAAATGGTCGCCATTGACCGCAAGTACGGCAAAATGGATTGGCGGGTTCCGGAATCTCAGGCACTTTACTGGGCGGAAACCGGTATCGAAAAGAGTATCGCCAACAGCGGCAAGCCGGAAATCAACTGCATCCGTATCGTTTCTCACGCATTGCAGTCGGCTTTCCGCAGCGGCAGATTGCTGACGATGGATGCTGACGGCAAATATATCCAGATGGTGCCGAATTTGAATCTGGCTGATTCGGCGTACAAAGCATTTGAGGCCGGTGAAGCGGAGTTTTCCGGCAGCGGTGCCGGGAACAGTTTCCGCAGTGCCAAGATCAACTATCTCAAAGATGCCATACCTTTGATCTATATCAACGGCAATATCACCAAGGCTCAGGAGTTTTTTGATAAACTTGTGGCGATCGACGGGCCGCAGAAACGGCGCACTCTGGATGAATTCGTCATGGTCGAATATGCCGAAGATGTCCGGGATGCGGATATCAAAAAAGCCAGCGGTGTTGTCAGCGGTCTTATCCAGCGGGCGATATTCAACATGCTTATCGGCAATCGTGAGGCGGCAGTCGCCAATGAACGGCTGGCGCGTTACATCCATCACTCGTATTCGCTGAAAAACAAAGATGTCAAACGCAATACCCTGCCGCCTTATAATGAGATCAAAAAAGGCGTTGTGCAGAATAACCTTGTCAACCTGCCGCCGGCAATGCGGAGCATTCTTGAAGCGGAGATCGCTGCTGAGCAGGCACGCGATGCTGAAAATGCCGCCGGTAAATATATGCAAAAGGAGACAACGGCAATGTGATTTGAATAAATCGTTTCTGTTGTCTTGATTGAAATACGGTATCCCGATGGGCTGATATGGGGTGCCGTTCCGGAAAAATTATCAGCAAACAGGGTGCGCTTGAAAAGATATGGAGCGCATGGATCATACGGGGAATAACTGTGGAGGATTCGTTTATATCCGGCATACTGCCGGAAAGAAGTGGTGAATGGCTTGTTTTGGCGTCAAGTTTGCTTGTCGCTTTTGTCGTTTCACATCTTTGTTCACTTATGGAGGCGGCGTTGTTGAGTCTCACTCCGAGCCAATTGGCGGAGTTGCGCCAGAAACATCCGGCTGCCAGTGATATCGCTCAAAGTTTAAAGCGGGATATCGATAAACCATTGGCGGTGATATTGATCATAAATACCGCCGCTCACACCATCGGTGCCGCGGTTGCCGGTGCCAGTTTCGCTGAGTTGGGGTACAGCAAATACATGGGGATATTCTCTCTCATATTTACGCTGCTGATGGTGCAGTACACCGAATTGCTGCCGAAAACTCTCGGTGTCAGATTCAATACTTCGATCATTGCGCTGGCGGCAAAACCGCTGCATATTGCCACATTGGTATTGTCACCGTTGATCAAACTTACCAAACTTATCAACCGGCCGTTTGAAAAACACGCTCCGGCGCGTCCTACTCCGGCTGAAGAGATCTCTGCTCTGGCGGCGATGGCCCGCAGCAATCAGGTGATATCCAGCCGTCAGGAACGCATTATCCGCATGGTTCCATCTCTTTCAGAAAAGAGTGCCAGGGAGGTGATGATCGCTTTGGAAGATGTATCTTTTCTGGATGCCGATATGTCTCTGGATGATGCGATAAATGCCACCGGTAATGATTTCCACACCCGTTATCCTCTGTGTATTGAAGGAGACCGCAGCCGGGTGCCGGGATATGTCAATATCAAAGAGATCATTCTCGCGGTGCAGCATGGCAAAGGCAATATGAAAGTATCGGATATCATGCGGCCGATAGCGTTTGTCGATTCAGATGATACGGCGTCGAAACTTCTGGAAATGTTCGCTGCCCAGCACTGTCACATGACCATTGTGCAGGATGTCGATTCCGGCAAGACCTGCGGATTGGTGACATTGGAGGATATTGTTGAAGAGTTGATCGGGGATCTGGATGATGAATTTGATCCCTTGCCCCGTACTTTTTATGCTCCGGGTGAAAATCTCTGGGTGGTCGGCGGCGGAGTGCCGATGGCACAGTTGGCGCGGGATTCCCAGCTGGATCTGCCGTGCAGAACGGAATCGGTCTCAGCGTGGTTCGGCAGGGAACTCGGCAGACAGGTCAAAGTCGGTGATACGCTGGTCTGGAAAAATGCCATCTTTTTTGTCCGGAAAGTCCGTCGCCGTCAGGCATGGGAGTTTCACCTGAAACGGCGCAAATTGATGTGAAAAAATAACGACTCCGGAGTTTTCCCGGAGCTGTTCAGAAAATAATCAATATTAAAAAAACATAAAGGATAAATAAATTATGCAGCAGGATATCAGGAATTTTCCTCAGGATAAGATCGTTGTTTCCCCGTCAATTCTGGCGGCTGATTTTTGCGAACTCGGCAGAGAGTGCCGGGAGGTCGTCGATGCCGGGGCAAAAATGCTCCATCTGGATGTGATGGATGGTAAAATGGTGCCGAATATCTCTTTCGGAGTGCCGGTCATTACCTCTCTGCGCAAGAAAAATGATGCGTTGTTTGATGTGCATCTGATGATCGACCGTCCGTTATTTTACACTCCGGCATTTGTCAAGGCGGGGGCGGATCATATAACATTCCATGTGGAAAGTTCCGATGATCCGGATAAAACAATTGATGCCATCCACAGTCACGGCTGCACTGCCGGTATGTCTTTGCGGCCGGGAACTCCGGCAGAGGCACTTTTTCCCTATCTTGACAAGTTGGATCTGGTGCTGGTCATGACCGTGGAACCGGGTTTCGGCGGTCAGAGTTTTATGGCGGATCAACTGCCGAAGATCGCCGCATTCCGCCGGGAGATCATCCGCCGCAATTTGAAGTGCCACATCGAAGTGGATGGCGGTATCAGTGAGAAAAATGCCGATCTGGTCGTCAGTCACGGTGCCAATCTGCTGGTTGCCGGCACGGCGGTTTTCCGTCATCCCGAGGGGATGGAAAAGGGAGTGCGTGTTCTTCTTGACACTCAGGATAAATTTGACAGCGCACTTTGAATCTTTATTCCGGGAGCATGACGGCTATGGTCGAATTGGATTTTGAAAAAAGCGGCGGTTTGATACCGGCAGTGGCACAGGATTGGCAAACCGGGGAAGTTTTGATGCTGGCGTATATTTCGCCTGAATCATGGGAAGAAACACTCCGCTCCGGTTATGCCACATATTTTTCCCGCAGCCGGAATCAGCTCTGGAAAAAAGGTGAATCCAGCGGTCATCTGCAAAAGATCCACTCTATTCTGGTGGATTGTGACCTGGATTCAGTGATCTTCAAAATCGAACAACTCGGTCCCGGCGCCTGTCATACCGGACACCGCTCCTGCTTTTACCGTGAAGTCACCGGTGACGGATTGCAGGAGACTGCGGCTGCCGTATTTGATGCCGGTAAAGTATATCAGGTGAAAAAATGAAACTGACTGCCAATATATTCCGACGGGAATTGCCGGATTTGAAAATTACTGAAAACGCTTCATTCAAAGAGTTGACCTCTCTCGGTGTCGGTTCAGGTTCCATGCCGGTATTGATCGAACCGGCAACCTTTGAGGAATTGGCAGGAGTCTTGAAAATTCTGCATCGCAGGAATATTCCGTTTTTCCTTTTCGGGGCGGGAACCAATCTTGTCGGTACTGATGAGAGGCTGGAACTCGCCGGTTTGCGGCTTTCCGGTAAATTCTTTTCCCGGGTGGCTATCGAGGGGTGCGATGTGCGTTGCGGAGCGTATGCCAAATTGCCGCTGCTGGCGGCTTTGTGCGGCAAAGCCGGTTTGGGCGGTCTGGCACCGCTTTCCGGCATACCCGGCACTGTCGGCGGTGCTTTGCGCATGAATGCCGGAGCCAACGGCACGGAGATCGCATCTCTGGTAAAAGAGGTTTACGGTATTCATGCCAATGGTAAAAAATATCACGCTTCTGCCGGTGAGATCCAGTGGCAATACCGCCATTGCAGCATCCCTGCTGATGTCATTATCACCGAAGTGGTGTTTTCTCTTAAAGAGAGCAATGTCGCACTGGAAGAAGAGGAGATCATCCGGGAAAATGAGGCCCGGAGAAAACGCGAACCCGGCGGCCGTACCGCCGGATGTGCCTTCCGCAATGTTTCCGATATCGATCCCGCCGGTAAATTGATCGACC
>JAFVZG010000129.1 GCA_017508285.1 Lentisphaeria bacterium
GATATTATTTTGAAAAATCCGTCTTTTTTTTGATTATTGTCTCATTTGTTGTGATAAAATCTAACCGTCCGTCTTCGTTGCACTACGCCGTGACAAGTCGGTGGCGCATCGCGGGCACTCTCGCGCCTTGCTTCTGTGCCGGTACGGTCGAGTACGGCAGTACACTCCCGCACCGTACTCGGCACAAAACACGACATTGCCGCCCGCTGCATCCACCGGGTGCAATCAAATCGTTTTATGTTTTTGACAAATCATACATAATGTAAGTGATATATTCTATGTGTCGCCATAAAATGTGTTCATTCGGTCTTGTATGTATGTTTCACAAAATTTGGGAGATTACCCTTTTTTGCTCTATTTTTTGTTTCTCGGGAGTTTGGCATTGCTTTCGGCGAGAAACTTTCTGATCGGGATGTGCTGCGGGCAAACCTTTTCGCATTCGCCGCACTGAATGCAGTGGTCGGCGAGGTTTTTGCCGGGAACAGTCACGCCCCAATGTTCTTTATTGGCGGCGAATTCCGGATTATTGTAAGCATAGAGCATATTCATGGCATCCAATGTGCCGGCTATGCCGATATTTTCCGGGCAGACTTTCTGGCAGTATTGACAGTTGGTGCAGGGGATCAACTGCAATGATTTCAATGTTTCCGATGCCTGTTGGATCACGGCAAGATCCTTGTCTGTCAGAGGTTTGAAGCCGCTCATCGATGCAAGGTTGTCTTTCATCTGTTCCATATCGCTCATGCCGGAAAGGACGGTCGCCACTCCGTCAAGCGAAGCTGCGAAACGGATCGCCCACGCTGCCGGAGAGAGTGCCGGGGCGGCATCTTTCAGGATGTTTCTTACCGGCTCAGGCGGGTTGGCGAGCAATCCTCCTTTGACCGGTTCCATCACGATGACCGGTTTGTTGTATTTTCTTGCCACCTCGTAACAGCGGCGGCTCTGGATCTTCGGGTCATCCCAGTCGGCATAATTTATCTGGAGCTGCACGAACTCCATTTCGGGGTGTTTCTGCAGGATGTCTTCCAGATCTTCGGCGTTTGAGTGAAACGAGAATCCAACATGGCGGATCAATCCAGCCGCCTTTTTCTCCTGCACGAAATCCCAAAGTCCGAAGTTGTCAAAGACGGCGGTGCGTTTTTCGCCGAGATTGTGCAGCAGGTAGCAGTCGAAATATTCCGCTTGGGTCAGGCGCAAAGAGGTTTCGAATTGGGCGATGGCATCCTCTCTGCATTGACATTTGTTCCAGGCGGCAAGTTTGGAAGCCAACAGAAATTTTTCCCGCGGATAACGCTTTACCAGCACTTCCCGGGTGATCTCTTCGCTGCCCGGATAAATTCTTGCCGTATCAAAGTAGTTGCCTCCGGCGCCAATGAAGGCGTCGACCATTTTTTCGATTTGCGGCTGATCGAATTCCTGATTTTTCCGGGGCAGCCGCATCAGCCCGAAGCCGAGTTTTTTATGAATTTCCTGCTGCATGATTTTTCCCTCCGGTCTTAATGTAATGCCTTGCCGGGTATTTTGCAAATGGTTCCGGGTGACTTTATTGAAAATCCTGTGGTCAGGTTTGCAGGTTGAAAAAAACATTGAGACGAAAGTTGTCTTTTTGATGGTTGCCCGCGGCAGTGGATCATAGGAGATGGTATGTGAAAAATCTCAAGATCATTATCTGAAGTTTATTTGTTTTATCTATAACATGTTATTTTGGTTTTGTTCTGTGTTTTATGCGGATATTTTCTGCAGTAATCCGGGAAATAATTTGATATACTTAAAGTAATATATCATGCAATATTTTATTTTTGTTAATTTGATATATCTGTATTTTGCATCATTAAAGTAATCATGTGCCGACGGAGAAAATTCAGCTGAAATGCGGCGGAAAAATATTGCAAATGCTGATGGTATGACGGAATATTTGCCAGTCGCCGGAGCGATCGGCGGCTTGTATATCGCTGCGATGACGGTGCTGCCCGGTTTGGCTGAAGTGCATTTTCTGTTTTATTCAGATCGTTTATGCAAAACGACTTGGCGGTTCGGTAAATAAACAGAATTTTTCTGATTCAACCATTTGACTTTTTTGTGTGATGTGGTATATTATCGCCAAGTGTCTTTATCTGATTTATATAAGGGTTTTTTTGTTCCATGCCGGATACTGATAAAACGATCAAAATAGATGGCAAACACCATCCGGTCGCTGAGTATGGCGAGTGCATTATGTGCGGCTCTCTGCTTGCGCCGGTTGCCGGGAACAGCGGTTTGCTGCGTTGTCCGGTGTGCAGCTGCACCCGCAAGGCATCGCTGGAGATCGCTCCGGGCAATGTGATCGGCGGGCGTTACCGCATTTTGAACCGGCTTGGCAGCGGCGGCAGCGGGGAATTGTTTTTCTGTTATCCGCTGGAAGAACCGGCGCAGCGTTATGTTTTGAAGATTTTGAAGTCGCCAACCCCTTCCCACCGCAAAAGATTCAAGCGTGAAGCGGAGATCCTTGCCGCGGTAAAGGGGGAGCAGCGCATCGCCCGTATCCTGGATTTCGGTGAGGAGGGTGAAGCGGTTTACATCGTTATGGAATATATTTCCGGCAAAAATTTGAAACAGCTGCGCGAAGAGTACTATATGGATGAGGAAACAGTGCTGCAGATTTCGCTCGAAGTGGTGCGGGCATTGTGGTATCTCTGGGAAAACTATTCAGTCATTCACCGGGATATCAAGCCGGATAACATCATGCTTGATGAGCAGTCGCAGGTGAAACTGGTGGATTTCGGTATCTCCAAGCGGCAGTTTGCTTCTCAGGATACGACGATCACGGTGGCGATGTCTGGATTGGGGACGCCGGGATATCTGAGTCCGGAGCAGTTTGTGGATTCCCGTAATGTGGATTTCCGGACGGATATTTTTTCGCTGGGGGCGACGGTCTGCTATCTGTTGAGCGGCAAGACGCCTTTTGCGGGGAAAGACACAGCTGAAATATATGACAATACGGTAAAAAATTCGCCGCCGCGGAATTTTGAGTTTGATACGGAGTGTTCACCGGGGTTGCGGCAATTGCTCTGCCGTATGATGCAGCGTCTGCCGGAGGAACGGATCGGCTCATACCGGGAACTGGCTGAGGAAATGGAAAAATTACTTCACGATTTGAAGGATTGATATATGGCAGAAAAAGTATTGAATTGTTCCAAGTGTTCGCACCGCTTTTCCTTTGAGCATCAGGGGGAATTGCCGGATAAGTTCGTTTGCCCCCAGTGTCATCACGAGGGCGGCAAGGCGGAATTTTCGGCATTGGTGATCTGCAACAAGTGCCGGGCAAAGTTGAGTTTGCCGCTGGATATCATCTACGACCGGGATAATATCTGTCCGCGCTGCGGTCAGGAACTTGATCCGGAAACGCTCTTTTCCGGGGAGAAACTGGGTTCCACCTTTGACGGGAACGGCGAAGATCAGCACCGGATGTATAAGCGTTTGCTGCAGGATGGTGATTTTTTTGACAAGTACCGGGTGATCCGGATGCTGGGCAAAGGCGGTATGGCGGAGGTTTATCTGGCTGAACACCTTCTTTTGAAACGGCAGTGTGCTTTGAAACTGATGCGCGGCAATGCCGCTTCGGATGATCCGGTATTCGTCAAGCGTTTTCTGCGTGAGGCTAAACTGCTCAACTCCATTGAACACGAGAATATTGTAAAAGTTTTTGATGTCGGCAGCGACTACAAAAGCGGCATGCTTTTCATTGCCATGGAGTTCGTTGAAGGCAGCACGCTTCTGGATATCATGCATGACCATTTGCTGGAAGAGGATGAGTTGAATACCGTTCTCATCACGATGGCGGGAGCATTGAAAGCACTTGCCGAAGCCAAAGTGGTGCACCGGGATATCAAGCCTTCCAATATCATGGTCACACTGGATGGCACATTCAAACTGATGGATCTGGGTATCGCCAAATCCACCGACAGCGAAGGTGAGATGACCCTGACTATGGAACAGGCGGCGATCGGTACGCCGAATTATGCTTCACCTGAGCAGTGCCGCAGTGCGCACAATGTGGATATCCGCTCAGACATCTACTGTCTCGGCGCGACATTGTACCATCTTGCCAGCGGCAAACTGCCCTTTGAGGGAGATACTCCGGTGGCGACGATTTTGAATGTGATGCAGAATGAGCCGGAACCTTTGCGTAATTTGCGCCCGGATCTGTCGGCGGCGATGATCGCTCTGATCGAAAGGATGATGAAAAAGAATCCTGATGAGCGGCCGGCTGATCCGGATGAATTGCTCGCCTGTATATACGGCAGGAGCAATCGCTGGCTGATCGTGCGTGCGCTGCTGAAAAAGGCGTGGAAAAAGAGTTGGCCGGTCATTTTGCAGTGGAGCAAAAAGATCTGGGAACTTGTTAAAAAGTTATTCAAGCGCAAAGAATTGCCGCTTAAGACCCGTATTATCCGGGCGGTGCGCAATGTTATCGCCATTCTGGTATTGATCCTGGTGGTGACCAATTACAACCGGGTCTATCATCTGTATGAAAAATGGCGGGCTGATGTGGAACACGCCGCCGAAACCGGCGGCAAGGATGCCGCTCCGGGCTTCTGGGGGCAATTGGGGCGTCTGGTCGGGGTGCTGGTGAATCCCAATGCCGCGGTCGAGCGTTCTGTTAATTTGCATGCGGAAGAGGAAAAAGCGGAGGAAAATCCTGCGGAAACCCCATCGGCGGCGACGGAAACTGCCGCAGAATCGGTGCCGGCGGCGAAAACTCCGGAAAAAGCGGAGGAAAGTGCGGAATTGCCTCTGGAAAACAGCGGGGAATTACGGGAATTGCGGGTCTATCCATCCGGCAATTTGCGGAAATTGCTGGAAAATCTCAGCGAAAAGAGTATGCCGCTTTTCCGCCGGGATATCCTGCCGGTCAGAGGGTTGTGTGCCGTGTATGACTTTGCCCGGGAAATTCCGCTGAACAGCAATTTTGACTATGATAATATCCACGACGGTGCATTGTGGCTGAAAGGGGAAAAGGCTGTCGCGGCGGTGGCTGATCCATCTTCCGGAAAACGGTTGGAAACACTGGAGAAAAATGCGATCTGTCTGAGCGACTTTAATATGAATTCATCCACTGTGTCGATGGATTTCTGTCTTGACAGCGATGGTGATGATACGATTTTGTCGCTGATGAATGTTTACGGCTGGCAGCAGTTGACCATGGGGGTGGAAGAGGGATTTCTGACCTTTGCTCTTGACGGCAGATTCAAGATAAAAACTGCGATCCGTCTGCCCCGCAAAAAGTGGGTGAATATCACTTTCTGCATGGATGGCAAAGAACAGTGTTTCACGCTCTTTTCCGGTCAATGTTTCGGCGGCGCGTGGTTTCTGCCTTTGTCGCGGCCGGTATTTTCCCATGGATTTGCGCGTTTCGGCGGCAGGGATAAACTTTTCACCGGCAAAGTGGCGCGTTTCCGGGCATGGAATTCGGTCATTGACATGCCGCGCGGCAGACCGGCATCACGGGTATCGATCCCGACCGGTTTTGACCGTCCGGAATTGCTGGTTGCGGAAAACGGTGCCATAACCGGGGCACTGCCGTGGGGCAATCCGTTTGATGCCGGGGCATGGCAGTTGAAGTGGCCGCAATTTGTTGCCGGCAGACCTTTGCTGGTACTCATGGTCGATCCGCTGGATGAAAAGAGCCGTGCATTTTGCCGTTTTATGGCGGAAAAGCCTGATATACGGGCATTTATAGAGAATAAATTCACTCCGGTATATGTTCCCTGTGTTGCCGGTATGGGCAATCTCGGTCTGCGCCGCTGGCAGTTGGGGCAGGAGGTTATCGGCAAGATCGGCAAGAAGCCGGCATCTTTACCGGCGGTGGCATTTTTTGACAGCCGCCGCAACTGGATCGGTACTGAAGTGTGCCGTGAACCGGAGAATTTCTTTGACCAGTTGAGTGCGGCAAGTGAAAAGGTCGCCGCCAACAGTGCCGCGGCAAATACCGTGGAAGAGCGTCTGGCGGATACTGAATCGCGCTTGAAGATACTTGAGCGGCAGGAGCGGACGCCGCTTCTGGAATCGAAGATCGAATTCGCCCGGCGGCAGATCGAGGAATTGAGAAAACAGCTTGAGATCAAGGATGCGATCCGCAAGAAGCGTTACTCTGCTGCGGCGACCAAAGATTTTCACACTCTGCTGCAGAACTATCTGCGCGAGTGCCGCAAGCATGAAAGCGACCGGATCGGTTCCGATGAATTTGTCAGCTGGCAGCGGGAAAAACCCGACCGGGTCAAAGAGCTTGCCCGGATGCTGAAAGATGATCTTGTCGATCCGAATGTTTCGGTCGAATACTCTTACCGTGATCCGGCGACCGGGCAGTGGCAGAATGCGGTCACATCTCTGATAAATCTGGTCTTTTTACGGCGGAATATGCATGCCTTGACTCCGTTGATCCCGGTTTTGAAAGACAAACTGGTGGATGTGAACAGCTGTTCCGGTGATCTGCCGCTGGATTTCTATTTCCTCGGCAAAGACCGTATTCCGGTGAGTGTGGTGGTGCGCATGATCGGTGAAAATCCGCCGCGCAGCATCAAAGAGTATTGTGAAAGGCCCAAGCCGTTGTCTGAGGAATTTTACCGGATACTTCTTCTGGCGCCTGCCATTGATGAGGAAGTGAGCAAAGGGGTTTCTCTGATGCACCTTGCCGCCTCGCGCAACGATGTGAAAATGGCGCGGGCTCTGCTGGATGCCGGATTTGTCGGTCATCCGGGGTTGTGGAGCGGCACGAAGACACCTTTCCATCTGGCGTTGGATCTTGGCAGCCATGAATTTATCGAATTTTGCAAAGAGCATAAACTGATCGAAGATGACATATCCGACCGGCATGTGCAGTACAACTTCATCCAGAGTATCCGCGGTAAAAAATACCCGCAGGTCAAGGCTTATCTGAAAAACGGTGCCGACCCGCAGAAAAAGTGGTTCAACGGTCTGGATGCGCTGGAAAACGCCTGTTTCAACGATGATACCAAGATGATAAAAACGCTCTTTGAAAATCCGGAATTTGCCGCAAAAGTCAAAGAGCGCGGAGCCTATTGCCGCTCGCTTTACATCGCGGTTTATTACGGCTACCGCTGGGTGCTGGATGCATTGATCCAGAATGGGGTGATGCCGGCGGCGGCGGGCGGTTCGGAGTTTGCTGAATTCACGCAATGGGCGAACCGGCGCGGTTACTATGCCGGCAGCAGCAATGCCAAAGGCAGATTGGCGGCATTTGCGGTCTATGCGGCACTGGAACGCGGCAAGCCGGAAGATGCTTACACCATCTGGCATACTTTGGTCAAAGACAACATTCTGGAAAAAGATGACAATGCGGTAAATGCCGGGTTGTTCCGTCTGGTCTGCACCCTGAATGGTGCTGATGAGGTGGATATGCAGCGGTCGCTGTTGAAATTCCTGTTGAAAAACGGTGCTGATCCGCGGTATGTAAATGTTTCTCAGATCAAGAATTACAGTAACCGCCGGATGGTTCAGCGCGCTCAGGAGGATTACTATAAATCCCGTCAGGATCGCGACCGTAAACGCCGGTGAGCCGGAATCGTTTTTCCGCCTCCCCGCATGCTTGTAAAACCGGCATTGCGGGGAGTTTTTTTGTCTTTGCCACCGGATCGTTCTTTTGCTTGGATGGTCACGGTTTGGCAGGGGAGATTTTGCTCCGGAGCTCCTGAAAAATCCGGAGTTTCATTTTTTTTGCACAAAAAGTGGTTTTTTTTGTGAAAGTGCTTGTATTTTACCTGAAGTTGTGCTAAATTCTATAGCGTGTGGATTATTTTTTAATATAAATAATAATAATAAATAATATATATAACAACGAAGCCCGCGGGCTTCTCTTCCAGAGAGGAAGAGAAAAAGGAGTTCGATTGCCGCTCCTGCCGCAGGCGGAACCGCAGGAGGTAAAAAATGGCTGACAACTCTGGATCTAAAGTCGTCTTTGTGAACAATCTGATCACCGAAGGTCGTCACAGTTTGTCCTATTCTCATCTCAATATCTACACCTTTGCCCATCAGGGCGGCACCAGCGCAGTTTCCGGCGGTGCCATTGATGTTACCGGCCGGGTGATTTCCGTTTTTGATGAAGGCGGGATTATTGATGGAATGTTTATTCTGAGCGATTACTCTTATGCCGCTCTCGGTGATAACTCGATTACCATCGCCGGTAACTTCATGGCTAATAATCCGGTCGGCCTTTACGCCGAACGTTATAGGACATCTATCAAGGAGTATGATGAAAAGATTATTCCGGCATGGAATCCTTCCCGGGAATCCAATGCTCCGGAGTATGCTTATCTGGATCGCCGTTACAACGCCTATCACTTCTCCTACAATAACTGGAATTTCACCAATGCCGCAGAAAACGGTGCTGTTGCCGGTGCGATCTACTTCGCCGGGGATAACGAATTGACTCTGACTGCGCAAGCCGGTGCGGAAAAGGCGAATTACTACTGGGATCATGAGTCTTTTGTTGAGACCGACAGTACAAAACAGTATCTCAAAACTGACGATGAGATGTACTTTCGCGCCGACAACTTCTCTGTCTACTCTCCGTGGAATGTAAACAATCGGAGTGACGGCATTGTGCAAAATGCGGGAGAGATGGCAGGTCCTTCCGGAGCAGAATTCTATCTGATCGAGAGCAATACCAACCATGTCAATACCCAGACCCGCAATTATGTCATCCACTCCAATGGAGCATGCTTGACTGTAGCCAGCGATCTGGTCGGGCATATCGAGAGCAATGTGGCGGCGCTGCACTCCGGCTACACTTTGAAAAACAAGGATTGGGGCGATGTGCATCCTTCTGCCAATGATTCCGTCGGCAATCTGGTCGAGGGTGCCGGTGTCAGGGCAAATCAACTGAAGCTTGCCGGTAACTACCGTGCTGAGATCACGGTGCAAAACAACCGCAACACTCTTGCCATGGCGACCCACGGCAATAATGAGGTGGAATCCCTTGTCTCTGATGTCAGTGAAAACAAGACCCGGTTGTACCGCTGGCAGCCGGGAGATGATGAGGCAAGCGGTTATGCGCGCAAGGATGGTCAGAGCTACGCCTCAGGCAGTTTGATCGTGGAAGAGGGAACTCAATTTTATGTGATGATTGAAAGCCCATCTGCGAACGATGCATACGGAAATAAGGACTACAGTTACCAACATGTATCCCTTGCCAATCTTTACTTCGAAGATTACAACGGCAGACAGATAGATTTGTCCGTTTCTAACAAAGGCAGATACTGGTATATTGATGAAATTACCGGTAAACTTATGGTCAGAATGGGCGTTGACCGTGATGGCAATGTTGTTTACGAGGATGGCGGCAATAAGTTGTACTGGATGAATGGGTGGAAGGTTTGCGATTATGTGAATCCCTACTACTATGATACCGTTGCCAATAATAAAGGCACGGTCATATCCGCTTTTGCTTCCGCCACTGCCGATAATAACAAGGTCGCCAATTACGGTTTGTGGATGGATTCTCTTTCCGCAATAAGCGGCATCTGGTCAGGGCTGGTTTCGGTGGATACCAGTGATGTTCTCATTTCTGCCAATGCGGAGTTTATCCGCGGTAGCGCCGGCAGCAAAGAGCATGCCTCCGCCATCGGCAACCTGATCGAGGCATACGGCCTTAAAGCCGGTTCGATCACCATCAAAAGCATGGGAGCTTTGGAAAGAGATTACAATGGAGTCGATGCAGATAACGGCACTTATGAGTCAGCGATCAATGTAAAGTTGAGCAACAACCAGGTGGTTGCCCGGGCGAGAGATAACAGCGCAACAGAGGCGAAAGCAACCGCTGATGTGGAAGTCGAGTATCATGCCGCTGCCATGGAGGCAAATACGATCTACCTCGGTGAGGTCAGCAAAGATTTCTCATTCACTACTGAAACATCCGGCAATACCTTTATTGTTGCAGGCGCAAAGGATAGCAGCACGGGGTCTTCTGCTTGCGAGGTGTCGTATAAAACTACTCTCAATGCCTATGGCTTGAAAGCAAACGACATTACTTTCGATTCATTCCGCGGTACTATTACCGTGAATATGCTTGATCAGACCGATGACCAGCGTAATATTAAAGACGGTACCAAAGTCACTCATATTGTTACGGCACCTTACTCTGCGGTCGGTATCAAAGCCGGTAAATTGGTTTCCAACCGCAATCTCGGCGGCAGGATCAATATCACGCTTGCCAAGAATAGTTTCAACGACTCCTCTGCCGCGGCGATCTGGGTGAATAGTTTATCTGTCAACGGTGTTATTGACACTGATATAAACAGTGCCGTCATGGGTATTTTTTCTCCGAAAATCACCACCGATGCTTTTACCGGCACCATTGTTGCGCAAGTCGGCATTTCGATTTCCGACACGGCATCAAATGCGTTCGCCAGCAATAAAGGCAACGGCACGGGTGACTCCATGGATATCGCCGGTGTGATCAATGCCAGCAGTGTCGGTATTTCATCATGGGCTCCGCTGAATTTGCGGGTTTCCGGTGCGATCAATTCTGAAATCAATGCGATCACCGCCGAGAAGTACCGTAATGAAAGGGGTATAAACATAGTCAACACCGACACTTCTTATGCTCCGGATGATCAGGTGGAATTGTCATCCACCGCCAGAATTATCGGTGATATCGCACTGGGAAAAGGTCTGGTCAACAAGATCACCATCGATTCGCTGGCTGAGTTGTATGGTGTGGTCACTGCTGAGGGCGGTGGTGCGTTGATCGGCTTTGTTCTGGATGATGTCAGCAATGATTCCGACCATGTCAGTTATACGGTCGCCGGATACGATGCAAACGATCCTCTGCTCAAAGATACCAAAGTTATTTCCGTCAATATGGGTTATGCCGAAGACGGCATTTATAAATTGATCCGTTACGGGGCGGATTCATACAATAACGGTGATAAAGTCGTTGATATGAAGGAGACCCTTTCGGCATTGACTTTCTACTACTACTTCCGCGGCGAACAGGCGTATAATCCCAGCGGACTTACCGGTTCAGAGCCGATCAAAGTCGGCGATACCGTCAATATCAACTATAACGGTACGGTGATCACGGTCAAATCCGACTTGCTCAGTTCCTTTACCAAGGTCAAAGGCAATTATGTGTGGCAGGAGTATGAGAATGCCGCCGAGGGTGAGAGAAAAGGTGATTTTGTCGCCGGTGCCGGTGATTTTATCAAGGATGGAGATTATTTCATCAATGTCAATACCGGTGAGGTTTACGATGTCAACTTCAATAAACAGACATGGGATCTGGTGTGGAAAGGTACCCACATCCGCCACAACCTCAAAGATCAGTATGTCGAAATCGGCGGTCAGAATTCCAAAGGCAGTTACCGCTGGGACTGGTACTACAATGAATTTGTCTTCGGCGAGGGCGATTTTGTCAAGGATGAAAAAGGTAACTTTGTCAATGTGAAAACCGGCGAAACCCGCGATGCCGCCAATAATGTGCTGTCTACCGGTTTGCAGGGCGGCTATGTTAGAAATCCGGATGGTTCATACACTCTGGCGACCGGCGGTGTTGCTGGTAGCTATGTGAAACTTGCCGACAACTACATTGAGATCAAAGCCAACAATTCTCCTGATGAGTATGTCGGCGGTAACTATAACTATAATGATGGCAGCGGATTCATCCTCGCCGGCAGCGAATATAATAAAATGACAAATGCCGCCGGTCAGGCTTTTGTTACTGCCCGCAATGCCGGTGATTATGTCAAGGATGAAGGCGGCAATTTTATCAAAGTCGGCAGTGTTGGTGACTTCGTAAGGTGCGAAGGTTCCAATGATTTTGTCAGAGTCGGTGCCGCCGGTAAGGGTAATTTTATAAGAACTGATACTGATAACAGATATGTAAATGTCAAAGACCGTCAGGGTAATTACAACCTGATCAACGGAGCAATGGTCGAAGCCATCAACGGGGATGGGCAGTGGCAGGGGCAGTACCTTTATGATGCCGATACCGGTTTCTATATCTATGTCGGCAGCAGTGAGGAAAACTTCGGTAAAGTTTATGACGGAACCGGCAAAGTGGTCTCTATGTTTGAGGATACCGGATATATCGGCGGGTACTATTATTCCTCCAGCACAGGCAGATATATCAGAGTAACTTCTGCAATCGGCACTTATATCGCTGTCACGGATAACAATGGTGATACGCACTATTTTCAGGGTTTGCCGTCTGATAAACAGGCATTTTTCAGTAATTTCAGCCAACGTTTGAATTTAGACGATGCCGATATTTTTAATGGGACCGGGGTTGTCGGTATTACCAATACCGATGGAGTGGAGCTGAGATACAACATTGAAACCGGAAAATTTGAAGGAATCAAGTTCGGCGACACATCTTGTCAGGTCGGTTACGGCAATTACATCCGTCAATGGGGTACCGGCAACTTTATCAAGGTCGGAACCAATGCCGGAGATTACATCCTGAGCAATGGGGCATTTGTTATTGAAAATGGTGATACCGGCAGCTATACCAAAAATGATCGCGGTACGATCCATTATTATATTGATGAAGACCGGAATCCTGAGACCACGCCGTTTACTGATGATACCAACGATACATCCACTTATATTTATACTGAAGACGGGAAAATTGTCAATGTTTCAGATCCCCAAACCGTCGGTACTTATGTGTGGGATATCGACCACGGCGAATTTGTCAAAATCGGCGGCAGTGCCGGTTATTACAGTTATGATGAAAGTTCCAGCCTTGCCAATGGGGATACTAATGGTGCATTGGTTAGAACCACTGATAAGAATGGTGATATCATCTTTGTCGATGTCAAAAATGACGCCCCCAAATATTACCGGGATGGCGGCGATGATGCCGGATACAGCTGGGGCGATGATGCAACCAAGAATTGTGGTTATCTCCGCAATGAAAACGGCAAATTCTATGATTTGAAGGGAAATGGATTTGTCACCATTGCCGATGATGATAAGAAGTTGAGTTACACTAAAGATACCGTTAATTTTGAAAATGTCACCTACACAAAAGGTACATACGATAACGGTAAAGAGGTTTACATCGGCAGTAACGGCGTGGTGATGGTTCCCGAAATAATCAACGCCAATGAAACCGGCAAATATCACACGGTCGTTACCCGCAGCGGTGACTACCTCCGGGATGAGGTCAATGGTTTATTCTACAATATCGGCGCCGATAAGAGTGCCGGAGATTTCGTCAGAGTTGCCGACCCGGCTGATCTGGAAAACATCACCAAAGACCGTTATTTCAACATCCATACCGGTGAGTATTACACTTATGACGGTAACTTGGATAAATATACTTTATCCGGTGTCGGCGGCGACTATATCCGCGATGAAAACGGTTTCTTTATCGAAATAAACGGTAGAACTGCCGGAACCCATATCCGCACCGGTGAAGAAGAGTTTGTCGCAATCGGCGATGCCGAATCCACCCATATCCGTTCCAATACCGCCACCATGGTCGAAATTGGCGATATCGTAAATCATTATGAGTATTTCCGTGATGCAGACGGCAACTTTGTCAAATATGAAGATGGCGAATTGATCGATGCCGATGGTGTGGTTGATTCCACACTTTATATCAAAGATGGCGATGGTTATGCTGTTGCAGACGGCACTCAGGCAGATGATCTCCTTTATATCAAAGCTGAAGGTGACGACAACGAATTTGTCAAACTTGCGAATATCACCGGCAAATACTTCTATGCTGAAGACGGTATGCTGCAGGTCGATGGCAATGGCGACTTCATTTTATACAAAAAAGACGGCTCCGGATTTTCAACATCACCTGTCTCTTATGGTCGTCAGGATTACGGTTATATCGAGGAATTCTCCCCCTTGAGTGATGATACCTGTTATGTCAGCGTTGTATATAACGACGATGGCGAAATTGTGATTTGGCGCAAGGATAAAGATGGTAACTTCACGTCTGATACGTGGCAGGGGGGCTGCGGCTATTTCATCGATGAATTCGGCCACTATATCAGTGCCGCTGACGGCGAAGGCCTCTATGTGATGACCACCGGCGCCAACGGCGAACACAAGTATGTCAATATCAAAAACGGCGGAGATACTTTCATCGGTTATGAAGATCAGTACACCGAATACCAGTGGAAAGACGGCTTCATGCAGGATGAATCCGGCGACTTTATCGGTATCGGTGACGATTTTGACCCCGACAATGATTTGCAGGATAAAGCGGTGTATATCCGGATCGCCGATGATGAGAATGGCAAACCGAAATATCAGTTGATCAGTAAAAATAATCCCAATGCCACTGTGCAGGAGTATGGTACCGGCATATCGGTCAATATCCAGACCGGCACCAATGCCCAGACCGGCGCCTATGCGACGGTGTATTACGCCAAAGAGCCCTACAGCGGTAATTATACTGAAATTTACAGAAATCCTGGCAGCACTGCAGTCAAGAGTATTCAGGAAGAGGGTTATCTGATCAAAACCTACACAGGGCAGTATGTCTGTATCGGTGGTAGTGTCAACGATAAATTCACGCAGAATATCGGCAACAAGATCAATGACAATGTTCGCTCCGAGATTTTCACTCCGGAACTTGACGACACATTTATCCGCAACGATCAGGGAGACTTTGTCAAAGTCGGTGCCGGGCAGCCAACCGGTGATTATCTTGATAACTACGGTGCTTACTACACTATCAAGTGGGATTGGGCAAATTATAATGTCAATACCGGCGATGACGGCAGAATACTGCTCGCCGATATTGATGATGCCGAGAATAATGATCCCCATGAAATCGGTAATAACGCCGAAGGTGACTGGCTTCGCA
>JAFVZG010000017.1 GCA_017508285.1 Lentisphaeria bacterium
ATACTGTTGATCGCGCCGCTGGTGCGCATCACATTCAACAGTAAAATCGCTCCGAGAATAATGAATATGATGTCAAGCGAGATGAATGTTCCGCGGATGGCGGCTGCCAGAAGCATGGTGATATCCATTTGCCAGAGCCATTTTGCCAGAATCACCGCCGTCAGCAATGCCGCGAGCATGGCCGCTGCCGGTTTTACTTTGAATTTGCACATCAATACCAGTGCAAGAAGTATCGGCATAAGTGCCGGAAATGCAAACCACATATTTTTATATTCAGAACCGCGGGTTGATAATTATAAAGGGGGTATTCGCAAAGCTGCGAAACCTGATATATTAAATATACCACCTGTCAGGTGTTTTGTCAATGACCGGATGATTTATTTGCCGGGTAACTGCGTTACAGGATAAAAAACGGGGACTGAGTACTTTTGCACTCAGCCCCCGGTGAATTACCGCTTTGCCGCAGATTATTCGGCTTTTTCCTCTTTCTTGGCATCGAGAGCTTCCAATTCAGCCTTGTCAGCCAGAGACATATTGCCGTCAACGGTACCGTTATCCAGATGGTTGACCACCCGCACTTTCAGGTCACGGAAAAGGTTGATCAAATCTTTGATACCGCCGTAACCGAACCAGAAGGTGGAGATAACCGCCAGAATTCCCGGAATGATGATCTGGACGATCAGGTAGTAGTTGCTCCACCAATCCAGCGACCAGCGTGAGAAACAGGTGTTCCACACCAGCACCACCAGGAAGGTGATGACAAACTGATAGATGAACGAGTAGGTGAAGAATGCCCAGGCAACGAATTTATCGCCTCTGGTGTATTCCGGAGTGATACCGACCAGTTTGCGGAAAATGTTTTTGATGGTAAGTTTTTCCGTATCTTTATTCTCGCCGTCGAGGTTGTATTTACCGCGGTGGAGCATGCGGTCGAGGTTGAATGGCTCTTTACAGGTCGCATAGGAGACGATGATAAAGAGTGCAAGGGTCAACAGCATCGTGAAGAAGTAGAACTCATAGGAGTTGATCGGACACCGCTGGGGATTCATTTCCCACTTGATAAAGGGCAGCGGAGCAGAGGCTTTCTCCAGGAAAGTTGCGACACTCTGAGTCCAGCCGTGGCGTTCAAAGAAGGGATAGATGATATTTGCCCAGTTGCGGTCGACAAAGATCGCACCCAGAGAGAGGAACATACCGGTAAGCAAACTTGTCCACGCCGCCGCAGTGGTGGCAATACGGCTGTAGAGACCGAAGATCATGATCGGCCCGCAACCGCCCATCCAGAGCGAACAGATGATCGTGGAAAAGAGGTTGATGTAGGTCAGCTGTGCCATGAAAAGCGAGGCGAAAAAGAAGATCACACCCACACCGATACTGACAATACGCAATGCCCAGACATGCTGGATCATGGTCAGCGGTTTTTTGCACAGCGGTATTACCACATCCTGAGTGAAGGTCAGAGATGCACTGTAGATACGGGTATCATCGGTGGAGATCATCGCCATAACCAGAAGGAGCATAAACAATCCCATCATACCTTCCGGAAGCATCTCCCGCATGGCGGTGGCGACCTTCAACTGGTGGAAGTAGGTGCGGTACTGCTGGAATTTGTCATTGCCGACAGCTTCGCGGTCGATGCTATCCATCTTCTGAGCGGCACTGTCGCCTTTGATCAGGGTCTCTTTGATCGGAGCAAGGAACTTGCTGTCGAGGTTGTCATTGACGCTCATCGGAGCATCTTTGCCGATCTCATGAATGAGAGGAGTTTGTGCGGCAATGGTTTTATCCAGATTGCTTTTCATCTCATCTGAGAGATAGAGCATCGGCTCTTCGTTGATCTGGTATGCCAGTTTGGTACGGATCTCGTGAGCTTTGCCGGCGAAGTCTTTATGGTTCAAAAGGGTGATGACCATCACCGCCAGCAGGAAGTAGAACATGATGTTGAGGGCGTTTCTCCAGCAGCCCAGAAGTGATCCCATCTTGTTTTCATGGGGAGATTTTGCCGCGGTGGAGTAACCGGCACCGGTCCAGGAGACCCGGTGGATGATGTTGGCGAAAATCGGGAGCATCAGCATACTGAAAAGGTTGAAGTCACGCAGATCGCCGATATCAAAGGGATCCATGAAACTCTGGTTGGGCACCCGGTCTTTCATTACCGGCACGATCTCATTCGCCCAGTCAAAGTTGACCAGCAGAAAGATCACGAAAATCGCCATCAGAGGATAAAGCAGCATACCCTGGATACTGTCGGTGATGATCAATGCCAGAGTTCCGCCCATGCAGATGATGGAAATGGCGATTAAAAGGCAGAAAGCCATGATCAGCATGAACATGGAAATTCTGATGCCGCAAATTTCAATGTGACGCGGCAGATCGAGGAAGAAGATGAAAAACCGTGCCGCAACTGCCGGCATGATTGAGTTGGTGATCACCTCTGCCAGAGTACGCAATGCCGCCGCAAAAATACGGAATTTACGGCTGTAGCGCATTTCGAGGAACTGCCCCAGACTCATGGATTTGGTTTCACGGAAACGGTAGTGGCAGAAACCGGTCAATCCCATAAATACACTCAAAGGCAGAAGCATATTTGACCAGAATGTCAAACCGAATCCGCTTTTGTAGTTCACTTCGATCATGGCAACGATACCGATAATACTCAAGGCATTGGCGATATCACCGACATTGATCACATATCTGCCGCATACGCGCCCGGCAGAGAGAAAATCCGCCACACTGCGGACATATCTGCGTGAATACAATCCCATATAGTAGACAAAGCCTACCGGGATAATTACGATCAACCAGTCAATCCAACTCATTTTCTTTGATCAACTCCCCATTTTTTTATGTTGTTGTTTCTCTGCGGATAAGGCTTTCGGATACATTTCCTTTCCGCACTGCAAAGATTGGTAAATAACCACACAGAGAGTTAATATAGCACCGGTAAGCGGAAAAATCAAGAAATCCTGTTGATTGCAGATCCCCGGTCAGGCGGCAGTATACTCCCCCGTTTACTTTCTATAACGGAGCATCAGCGGTCAATATTTTAAGGTCATTTCAAAAGTTTCCGGAAATTTCATATTCCCGGAAATTACTGCGGCCCGATATGCTCCTTTTCTGCGTTGAGACACCCCTTGCGGTAAAAGAGCAGGATAAAAGGGTATACAGCAAAGTTGACAAAATTATCAAATTTTATCCGTAATATTTTTTTGTACCGCTTGAAAAACATGAGTTTGTGCTGTAGAATATATTGGTGCTAATAATTTGGTAATGGGGGAAAAGCGATGAAAGCAGCCTTGACCGATGGAAAAGGGAAGGTTTGGATAAGTGAATTGCCTCTTCCGGTTCCCGGGGACTATGAGTGTTTGTGCCGGATCGATGCCTGCGCCACCTGTACCGGAACGGATAAAAAGTTGATTTCCGGTAAAATGTCATGGGCAAAGCCGGAAAATTATCCGGCGGCTCTCGGTCATGAGAGTGTCGGCACGGTGATCCAGGTCGGTAAAAAAGTCCGTAATATTTCTCCCGGCGAGCGTTTTCTGCGCCCGGCAGCGTGGTATCTGGGTATGGTTAAAGATGGGATAACCTCGTTTATGGGGGGATTTGCTGAATACGGTTTGGTCACTGATGTTGAAGCCCTTGCGGAAGATCACCCGGAGATCACCCCGCCTTATTACTGCCGTTATCAGCAGCGTATTCCAGCGGATGTGGAAATTTCTGATGCCGATGCCACTATGCTGGTCACTATGAAAGAAATTTACAGTTTTATCCGCGATGTCGGGATAAAATCCGGTGATAAAGTCGCTGTTCTCGGTGCAGGGGCGGTCGGGATGAGCATGATTTTCTTTGCCAAACTTGCCGGAGCCGATGTCGCTGTCGCCGCCCGGCGGGAGGAACAGTTGGCAATGTGCCGCAATATCGGTGTGGATCATACAGTAAACATCGCTGAAAAGGATCTGCGCAAGTCGCTTTTGGAGTGGTCAGGTGACGGGGTCGGTTTTATTCTTGATGCCGCCGGTTCAAGTGAAATGCTGATCGCGGCATCCGGAGCGTTGGCTTATGCCGGGGCGGTATGTGCCTATGCCGGAGGCAACGGGATTGTGGAGAATTTCGGCAAACTTGATCTGCCGGTAAGTTGGAAGATCATCTCTTCTCCACCTCAGGAAGACTCCGCCCATGAGCATCTTATCGCTCTGGCAAGAGATAAAAAAATACCGTTTCATCACTTTTATACCGGAGTGATGCCGCTGGAGGATATCGCCGACGGTTTTGAAAAGATCTTTGCCAAAAAACAGGGAAAAATGGTTTTTTTAATGCATACCAGTGTATGATTATGTAAATAAATGGTTTCACCACAAAAAAAAGAAAGGAATTTTCAAGTGAAAAATTCAAAACTCCACCATGGTGGAGTAAAGCAGCCCTGCTTTACTCTTATTGAACTTCTCGTAGTCATCGCGATCATCGCGATACTGGCGGCGATCCTGCTGCCGGCACTCAACAGTGCCAGAGAGCGCGGCAAAGCGGCAAGTTGTGTCAACAACCTCAAACAGATCGGCAGTGCAGCCGCACAGTACCTCAATGATTGTGACTATTTCCCCCGTTCTGCCATCTATGGCGGAGCGACTACTACTTTGCCGCCGTGGTTTGTGCAGATCGCCTCTTATATCGGCTGCCCGACCAAAGAGGGCAATCCCACTCCGACTCTGGATGGAACTTATGAATACGGCGTTTATGTCTGCTCTGCCAACGACTTCAAATTCGGTATCGGGCAGATTTATGGCGGTAAATCCGGCATGAACTACGGAATAAACAAATATTTCGGGTATGGCACCAGCATGAATGGCGAAACCATCTGGGCTCTCAAAGGTTCTCAGCTGGTCAATCCGAGCAGCAAATATTATATCATGGATGCCAAAACCTACAATATGTCATACGATTCGGCGGTGGCAGATGCCAGCGGTATTGCTTATCCTCACAGCGGACAGCGCTATCTCAATATGCTTTACGCTGATTTCCATGTCGGCTCCTGTGCCCGATCCATTACCCGTGAATCCGGATCCACCTGCAATATTGACGGCTGGGTCCCTGAAAGAGAAAAGTTCTGACGCCCTATGAAACTGAAAATGCTTTGTTATTCTCTGCTGGCTTCTGCGGCTCTTGCCGCTGCTGAAGGTCCCAATCTTCTGAAAAATCCGGATTTCAAAGATCCTGCCGGTTACCGCAAAAACTGGCAATTCATCAGCATGGGGGATGAGATTTTTGATGTCAGATACGATAAAGAAAAATCTGCGGTCTCCATTGCTTCATGCAGCAATGAATTTTCCGGTTATCTCTGCCAGATGGTCGATGTCAAACCGGGTAAACGCTATATCTGCCGGGCGAGAACTTTGCTGCCCAGAGGCAGAATACTGCTTTACGCCATCGGTCACAAGGCTTCCGGTGAGGCGACCGGCACCGAAGGCAGGATCTGGGATTACTCCTATGCGGATAATCCGCTCTTCCCGGAATTCATCCCCTTTGAATACTCTCCGGGAAAAGGGAATACCGACTGGAAAAATATCTCTTTTGTGTTGGATGTGCCGAAAGATATCGTCAGATATCAGGTCAAAGTCGGCAGTTACTTCGGCGAAGGTATCCTCTATGTGCGCCTGGTGGAATTCCGGGAAATCCTTAAATAATATAAATTACGGCAAATTTTCTTCTTATGAAAAAAATATCTATCACACTTTCACTTTTACTTACGATGATGCTCTTTTCCGCTCCGCAAATTGAGATAGCCCGGTTTGTCAACGGCAAACATCAAGCTGTTCCGGATTCTGCCGGATTGAAGGTCAACCGGAAATCGCTGAAAAAAGGTGATCTTGAAGAGTTGCACCTGACTGTCAGTAATCAGGGCAAAGATACTTTGCTTCTGCGCTTGCGGGCAAAACTTCCCGCCGGAAATGCCGGCGGCGATTACTGGGATGGCAACAGTTACCGGCGCGATCTGGCTGAAAGTTATATTCCGGTGCTTGACCGTCATGTTTTCCCTCTGACCGGCTACCGCGATAACGGTAAAATTTCCATGCTGGGATTTGCCCCGTCGGTAATCGCCAGCCGTTTTGAGCGCAGTCTGGAAATTTCCGGCGGCAAAGCCGTAATGAATTTTGATATATTCCGGGTTCTTTATCCCGGTGAATCCCTGACGGATATCTTTGTTTACGCGGTTTTTGACGGCAAAAGTTATGTTGAAGCGGTGGAAAAATATCATCTGACTTATCCGGAGTGGTTCCGTCCGGCACCGGGAGTCGATCAGCGTATCTACGGTACCGGCGGTTATCTTTCCAGTGATGCTGCGCTGCGTGACTATCAGTATGAAGAGTGCCGCCGCACCGGATTTGACTGGGAGTGGTATTACAACAGTTATCAGCGTTCCGGTGATTATTACCCGTCGGAAAAGTTCTGGGATAACTCTCTGGGATATAAGCAGGAAAAATCCCATGGCAAATGCAATATCCCCGGTACTATCGCCGATTGGGAACGCAATCACCGCATCCGTACCGCCGCCGGTGACAAGACCAGTGCGCTGTTTTACTACTATATGTCGCAATACTGCAATTGCGATCTGCTCAAACATTTTTCCGATTCCCGGTGGGTCACTGCCGGGGGGAGTCCCGGTTACCGGGTAAAGGGCTGGGCAGATGAGTTCTGGGCAGAGTATGTCTGGTCAGGCAAGGCAGGCAGTTTCGGCAAAAAGACCCGGGATGATCTGGTGAAACTCTGGAATAATCTCACTATTTCCGGTTTTGCGCTTGACTGTGCCATCGGCACAACTCCTTACTATGGAAAACTGGTGAAAGATGAGCCTTACCGGGCGTATGACAAAAACGGCAAGATATTTGTCCTTGAAGGAGTCGCTCTTGCCTATAATATGAATTTTACCCGCAATCTGCCGCTGCGCAAAGACGGACGCCGTGCCGGTTCTCTGGTCAATGCTCCTTACAACTATCTGTCGATATTTTATTCTGACGGTGAAATGCATGAAGCATCCGCATGGGAAAGAACCGATCTTCCGGTGCCGCACCGCTTGATGCTGGGGCGCAAACCGTGGGTTTTGTGGAGAGGTTTTGTGCTTGCGCCATTCCTTGACTGGGAAAAATTGACTCCGGCAGAGATCAATAAAGCGATCTCCGGAGCGATGGATTATCTGATCCTCTTTTCTCTGCGCATGGGGGCAAGTCCTTCAAAGATGTTTGTGCGCGGTTATCCGGATATGCGGGAGATCAAATCTCTCATCACCATGCTCAACCGTGCCGGCTGGCATGCCGCACCCTATATGTGGGTCGATGGTGTCGCCGGAGAGGATGATCCATGGGCGCAGAAAAACAGCTTCTGGGTGTCGCGTTACGGTGAGGGTGATAATGCCTATGCCGTCATTTCCAATCCCACCCGGCAGAAAAAGAGCGGTGTGCTGAGGATATCCGGAGCGAAATTCGGTGTTCCCGGAGCGATATATGCCGATATTTCCGGCAAAGAAACGGTGAACCGTTTTGACCGCAATGGCGACACGCTGATCGATTTTGAATTGCCGCCTCTGGGATATCTGGTATTTAAGCAGACCGGTAAAGATGGCTCGCAGAAAGTCGCGGCAAAACTTCCGTTGAAAACTCCGGGATTTACGATGGATCCCGCTGATGACTCATGGGTGGAGGCTCTTCCCCTGTCTGATGACAGAAAAGGGGCTCTGGCGGCGATCGTCGGTGAGCCGGATGAGGTTGCAGCTCTTGATTATCTGGTAACTTCATTATCCACTTACAGTGCATTTCATCGCGGCAGATTGCGGGTTCCCGCGCCGAGATTGTGGCATCTGATCGGAACATTTCAGGCAAGATTCCGGTTCCCGGTGGTGACCAAATCCAATGCCAAGACCATTTTCGCTCTCGGAGCAACCGCAAGAAAGAACTTTTTCCCCGGAGTGAACGCCAGAGATCAAATCGTTTACCGGCAGGAAAAAGGGCGTCATTTCGTCGGATTTTTCCCGGGAAAAATGAGCGAGGCGGAACTTTTGAAGGCATTCCTTTTCCGGCTGGATAAGGCTTATCCGTTTGTTGCCGGCACCATGTCTGACTGGCCGGGCAAGATCAAAGCCGGTGACAAAGCATTCCGCAAAGATCAGCCGACTCTGGCAGATGCACTGGTGCATCCGGCTTACGGGGTGCGTTTTGCCCTCAAAGAAAATGAGATCGCCGTTGCCCGGCGCAACGGTAAACTTTTCCTCCGTACCAGATTTTCCAATGATTTCGATCTGGTAAGTGAATTGATCCGCGGCAGCAACGGTCAATTTGAATTCGGTTCATCCCGGAAGATCCCAGCCGGTCTCGGAGTCACCTCTGATGCCATGCTTTCCGGTTCTCTGGTTTACGGTGCGATCGATGAGGGCGCACCGGTATTGACGACCTACGGCAATGTTGGAGCCAATCACGGGGCTTTGACCGCTTTGACTCTCACTGTTCCCGGTCATGGCTTTACTGCTGCTGATATCGGCAAGAGCGAATTGCTTGCCGCCAATAAGCGAAAATATTACATCCTGCAGATCATCAATGCCGATACGATTTTAGTCATGTCGGAAAATATCGGCAGAAATGGAATCGGTTTCTTTGACCGTTCATCTCTGCGGGCGAATACCGGTTTTACCTGCAACGGCAAAAGTTACAAAGTTACCAAACTTCTTCATACCCAGCTTTTGCCCAATGCCCGGATAAAGAAGCAGAATTTCCTGCTTGACGGCGCACCGCTGCCGGAAGGGGAATTCATCAAGCGGGGTAAAAAGTTGACCTGCGATGAGAGTTACGAGGTGGTCTCTCCCGTCGGATTGCTGGATCTCGTGCTGAAAAATCCGGGTAAAAAGGTCGATCTGATCGATCCGGCGATCCCCGGAGCATTGGAAGTCAGCAACTTCTATACCTTTACCCCGGATGGAACGATGTATCTGGATCAGAAAACCCGTTTTCTGGAAAAAACTGCAGTGCGCCAACTGGGATTGCTGCAAACTCAGATAATCTACACCCCCGGCAGAAATCCTTTCCGCGAGTATTTTATACCTAAAACTCTGCCTTTTGAAGAGGCCGGGCGGAAATTTGATTTCGCAGGCGGCGTTGACTCCACCGCGAAACTGCCCCGGATTTTCTTTACCGGCAGCCGGATCGCCGATCCGGAGAATCTGCCGGATCGCTTTATCCAGATCGCCGGAGTGAATAATGCCAAAAAAGGCGGCAAAGTGCGGGAGACCGGTTTGGTCATTGGGTACTCTCTTACCAAAGGAGCAACGATCCCTGCCGTCCGTAAAAATGCCGCCGGTAAACAGCCGGTGTGGATAAATGTCACTCAGAAAAGTTATCCGTATGTGATCTATTCTCAAGGCGGTATCATCTTCCAGCCCGGCAGTGTGGTAGAAGCTTCCGGATACCGGAAACTTTTTGATCCGGCACGATTCGGAAAAATCGCTCCGGCAAGCTACACTGTTTGTGAAAATGGCGAAACCCTGCTTTATCTGCACTTCTCCGCAGCAGGCAGTGTCGATGTGCCCGAAGGCTTCAGCAGGATCGTGGAAAAATCTTCAAAGGTGCTGTTTTCCGGCGGTAAAGCCACCGCTTCCGCCGCCGGTGAGTGGATCGTTTTGAAAAAGTGAATTGAGTGTTGCTTCCGTATCCGCCAGCGGTACGGAAGTGAAATCTGAGGGGCTGTCGCTTGTTGTGTGCAGCCCCCGTTTTTTTGCTTTCATGCACAAAATACCATTTGTTTGAGGATAGAAAAGCGTGCTTTACAGCCTTTCGGGAATTTTGTGAGAGCAGTCTGCATGCGGTATGATTGCAGAAGGGGAACCACGCATCTCCACTAAGTCCATTTTTTGGTGGTTAACGCCGACCACGCCAGTAGAGAGTTTGCAGCTGTTTGCATGCCATGCAAAAACGCCAGCCGTCCGGATCGACGATAACGGAGGAGTTCAACCGCTTTGTATTGCGCCGCATGAGTCGAGCCGGCCAAACGCCATAAAACTCGCCCCGGCCCAAGTACAGATCCCGCTTTGGCGGGTTCAGGTGGTACAGGAGGTGGCGGGAGTTCCCCGGCAAAAAAAGAAGCGGAGATGACGGTAAAAAAAGAGAGCGGGGAAAAACCTTCAGTCAAAGGCTTTTCCCCGCATCACTATTTTACAAAGATCACTGCTCGTCAGCGATCGCAGCCTGCGCGGCTGCCAGACGGGCAAGCGGAACGCGGAAGGGACTGCATGAGACATAGTTCAAACCGGCGGCA
>JAFVZG010000018.1 GCA_017508285.1 Lentisphaeria bacterium
AACCGGTGAAAGTTCTATTTTGAATCAGAATCTGGTGCTGGATGAGCATTTGGCACTCGGAGTGAGAAGTTTCTGTTATACATTGGGCAATGTTTCTCTGGCGGGTTTTTCCGGCAAATGTGTGCCCGGCAGGATGAATTCATTCAAAAAAGCTTTGCTCAAGGAGCTGGAATTTGCTGCTGCCGGTAAGATTCCGGCCGCCAGATTGAAGCGGGAAAAAACTCAGCAATATGCTGACCATTTGCGGGAGTTGCGTGATCCGGTCAATATCGCCGGAGAGATCGCCGGAGGTGTCCTTTACGACAAAACGCCGGATGCCGGAGATGCGTATTTGAAAAATCTCAATTCCGTTACTCTTGCTGATGTGCAGAATGCCGCCGGGAAATTTTTGGATTTTTCCCGTTGGGTATTTATTCATCAACACAATGGCAAAAGTAAAAAAAGAAGTGAAAAATCCAGCGGCGGCGAATGTCTTGACAGCTGGAAAAGTGAAGCAGATAATACCGTCGTTTATGCACCTGATAATCAACTGCCGTTGTGTAACTTCTTCCTGGTCATGCCTGGCGGTGCTTTGCATGAATCTTACGGATATTACGGTATCAGCCGCATTGTTGCGGCGGCACTTACCGCCGGATGCGGAAAATATACGGAAAAGTCTTTGTTGAGTAAAATGGATGAGTTGGGGATGGAGTTCGATGTTTCAGCCGGAGCCAACTCTCTGGTTCTGGAGTTTTCTGCTCCTGCCGGCAGTATGAATAAGGCGGTGGATCTGCTTGTGGAAATTCTTTCTTCCCCGGCATTTGAGTCATCTGCTGTTGAAAGAGAGAAAAAACGCTGGTTGGAAATAATCAAAGAACGCGCCGCCAATCCGGTGCGGGCAGCATTGGATCGCGGAATGCAGCTGCTTTATGGGGAACATCCCTATGCATTCAGCAAATGCGGCAAAATTGCCGATGTCGCCGCTTTGAGCCGGGAAGATATCGTCGCATTTTTCCGTCGTTGCTGCAACTCAGGCGGGCGTGTCTGGGGATTTGCAGGTGATTGCAAGCGCAGTGATGTAGAAAGGTGGAGCAGGAAGTTTGATAAGGTTTTTTCCGTTTCTGAAGCAGAGTTATCCCGTCCGGAACCGGCGAAATTCAGTAAAGAAATTCAATTTGAAGAGTTTGAATTGGATCGTGAGCAAACGGTGGTTTTGCGGATGATTCCGGGCCCTGAGAGCGCGGAAAATTCCCGTTTGCTGGATATTTTTGAAATATTGAATCAGGCCGAAAACGGTTTGGCATCAACTCTTTTCAAGAGTATCCGGGAAGAACGGGCGTTGAGTTATTCAGTGGGAATGAATTTCTTTACCGGTTTCCAGCAGGGAGCTTTGAGTTTCTATGCGATGACTGTTGCCGGAGCGGAAAAAGAGGTTCTTCAGTTGTTGGATGATGAGATCCGGCGGCTTGGAAACTGCGGATTGAGCGAAGAGGAGTTTCAAGCGGCAAAAGCCGGAATTCTGTTTGATATCGGCAGAACTTTTGATTCCTGTGAAACTTTACTGCACACTGCGGTTATGGATGCCTATTATGGCAGGTCTCCTTTGGAATTATTGACCAGAAAAGAGAAAATCAATGCTCTTTCAAGGGAGGAATTCAACAGGGAAATCAAGCAATATTTTACAGCTCCGGCAGGAGTGGCGGTAACCGTTTTGCCGACTGGAAAAAAATGAGAGAAAAATTTTGCTTTGCCGTCTTGAAGCGGCGGATTTGACAAGATATATTATCGTTGGTGAAAAACTGCAATTTATTTTCGGAGGATAGATAATGACCTCGTATGTGAAGTTATTTGATTCAGCAGAGATGGACAATGCTGTGTGCGAGCTTGCCCGTCAGATTTCCAGTCACTTCTGTGATACGGGAAAGGAGTTCGCTCTGGTAGGTATCCATCAGCTTGGGGTTCCTCTGGCTCAGCGTCTTCATGATAAATTGCTTGAATCAGGGATAAAATCTGAGATCGGAATGTTGGATATTACCATGTACCGTGATGATATCGGTACCCGCAATATGCTGCCGCGCATCCATGAAACAATAATACCATTTGATGTCAATGACCGGGTGATAATTCTGGTGGATGATGTGCTGTCTTCCGGCAGGACTATCCGGGCTGCTTTGGATGCTTTGACCGATTATGGTCGTCCGGGGTTGATCCGGCTGGCTGTATTGGTCGATCGCGGAGACCCGGAATTTCCCATCCGGGCTGACTTTGTCGGATTCAATGTTTCGTTGCCGGCAGAGAGAAAAGTGCTGGTGAATTTTGAGGATATCCCCGGTATGGATGCCGGTATTTATGATGTAAATTGGCAAACCAAATAAAATATAGAATGGGATCAACCATGCAGTGGAAAAGAAAAGATTTGCTCGGATTGTATGATTTGAGCGCAGAGGAGATCACTTTTATCCTCGATACCGCCGCAGAATTCAAAAAAGTATCTGAGAGGCGGGTAAAAAAAGTTCCGGCTTTACGCGGAATGACGGTCGTTAACTTTTTTGTCGAACCGAGTACCCGTACAAGAGTTTCCTTTGAGTTGGCAGAGCAGCGTTTGAGTGCCGATATCGTCAATATGCAGGCACAGGCAAGCAGTTTGCTCAAGGGCGAGACCCTGCTTGATACGGTGAAAAATATTGAAGCATTGCAGGTTGACCTGGTCGTTATGCGGCACAGTGCCACCGGGGCGCAGAATTTTATCGCCGACCGTTTGAAATGCGGGGTCATCAATGCCGGTGACGGAGCCCATGAGCATCCGACTCAGGGATTGCTTGACCTTTTTACCATCCGCGAGAAAAAAGGCGGATTCAAGGGGCTGAATGTATCTATTATCGGAGACATCCTTCACAGCCGTGTTGCCCGCAGCAATATCTGGGGGTTGTTGAAACTTGGTGCAAATGTCACAGTTGCCGGGCCATCAACTCTGGTTCCCCGGGAATTTGAGGAGATCGGAGTGCGGGTCTGCCACAATCTTAAAGATGCGGTGGCAAATGCTGATGTGGTGAATTTGCTGCGCATCCAGCATGAGCGGCAGAATAACGGATTTTTTCCGGGGATCGGAGAGTACTCTTCCCACTTTGGGCTCAAGGCGGCTACTTTGGATATCATGAAGCCGGATGCGTTGATAATGCACCCCGGCCCCATCAACCGTGATGTGGAGTTGGCCGGCGAGGTCGCTGACGGGCCGAATTCAGTGATTCTTGAGCAGGTCACCAATGGTCTTGCAGTGCGTATGGCGGTGTTGTTTTTAGTTGCGGGGTGTCGGAAATGAGTGAATTGTTGTTGAAAAACGCCCGGATCATTGATCCGGCGCGCAATATTGATAAAGCAGGAAATATCGCAGTCGCTGACGGCGTGATCGTTGAAGAAAATTCTTTGAATAATCCGGAGATCATTGATTTGACCGGTAAAGTTCTTTCACCGGGATTTATCGATGTCCATGTGCATTTGCGGCAGCCGGGGAATACTACCGCTGAAACCATTGCCAGCGGCACGGCAGCCGCGGCAGCCGGAGGTTTTACCTCAATTGTTGCCATGCCGAATACTTCGCCGTCAGCGGATACTGCCGGAGCCATTGAATATCTGCGGCGCATCGCTGCCGAGCAGGGAGTCGTCAAAGTCCTGCCCTGCGGAAATATGACCAAAGGCGGCAAAGGTGAAGAGATGGCCGGGATCGGCTCTTTGAAAAATGCCGGCGTGGTCGCTTTGAGTGATGACGGCAAATGCATTCAGGATCATGGTTTGATGCGTCATGTGGTTGAATATGCCAAGAGTTTTGATTTGCCGATCATGGATCACTGCGAAGAGACCACTCTTGCCGCCGGCGGGGTGATGAATGAAGGCAAATGGTCGGTTCTGCTTGGAATGAATGGTATTCCCGGAGCATCTGAAGAGTTGATAATTGCCCGCAATATCATTTTTGCCCGGGAAATCGGTTGGAAAATCCATATGCAGCATGTCAGTACCCGTGAAAGTGTTGATATGTTGCGTCGCGCCAGGGCAAAGGGAATTCCGGTGACCGGAGAAGCTACTCCGCATCACCTGACTTTGACCGATGAGTGTGTCAAAAAGTTTGACACAAATTATAAAATGAATCCTCCGTTGCGTACTGAGGATGACCGTCAGGCTTTGATCGAGGGAGTTGCCGATGGCACGATCACGGTCATTGCGACAGATCATGCGCCGCACACTCAGACGGCTAAACTGGTCGAATTTGACCATGCACCTTTTGGGATTATCGGTTTGGAAACGGCTTTGCCGGTTTGTTTTACCCAGCTGGTCGCCAGCGGTATAATCACCATTCCGCAGTTGATTGCTAAAATGACCACCGGTCCGGCGGAAGTCTTGGGAATCAGGGATTATTCACTGGCTCCCGGCAACGCTGCTGATATTACGGTTTTTGATCCGGAAGCAGAATATGTGGTCGACAAGAATAAATTCCGTTCCAAATCTCGTAATACGCCATTTGACGGCATGACAGTAAAAGGAAAGATCAATTTGACCATAGTGGATGGAAAGATCGTTTTCAGAGAAGGATGTTGACAATGGATATGGAACAATTGATCTCTGATATCATTAAATTCCGGGAAGAACTGCACCGGATTCCGGAAACCAGCGGTCAGGAGTTGAAGACTTGTGCAGCGATCCGCCGCGAATTGGCAAAAATCCCCGGAGTGCGGATTTTGCCGCCGTTTTTGAAAACTGACACGGTCGCATTTATTGACGGAGCTGCTCCCGGAAAAAATGTTACTTTGCGGGCAGATATAGATGCATTGGCTCTGGTGGAAGATACCGGCGTGGAATTTGCATCAGAAACTCCGGGAAGAATGCATGCTTGCGGTCATGATGTTCACAGTGCGATTTTACTTGGTGCCGCCAGAGTATTAGCTGAAAAACGGCATGAATTTGCCGGTTCGATCCGCCTGGTTTTTCAGCCCGGTGAAGAGGGTACCGCCATGGCGCGTGATCTGATCGCCGCCGGAGCATTGCAGGAACCCCGGCCGGATTTTGTGGCGGCTCTCCATGTGGAACCGGGATTGCCGGTCGGCAAGATCGCTTTGCGTGAAGGCTGTATGGCAAGCTCATGTGTGCACTATCTGGTCACCGTTTCCGGTAAAGGCGGTCACGGCAGTTTGCCGCATTTGTCTCGCAATCCTATTCTGGCGGCGGCAGCAATGATCGGCGAATTGCAGTATGTGGTGACCAATCGTATTGATGTGCAAAAACCGGTTGTTTTGAGCATCTGCAATATCAATGGCGGTCATGCGGATAATGTTATTCCGGAAAATTGCAGTTTCGGCGGGACATTGCGCAGTCTTGACAATGAAAGTGCCGCAGAATTATATGAAGCTGTGCAGGATGTCTGTCAGGCAGTCGCGGTCGCGCATCGGGTCAAGATGGATATATCGGTATGCGGAAATTATCCGGCAGTCATCAATCCGGCATCTGGGGTGAAAGTCGCGTTGCAGGCTGCAAAGAAAGCCGGACTTGAGGTAAAAATGCTTGATGCTTCAGCCATGAGTTCAGAGGATTTCTCATGTTTCCTTATGGATGCTCCGGATGGAGTCTTTGTGCGTTTGGGGGCAGGAGAGGATCTGCCCCCGCTTCACAATGTAAAGTTCCTGCCGCCGGTGGATGTTTTCAAGCCCGGCATTGATTATATGGTGTCTACGGCGTTGGCAGTATTGGAGCAAAAATAAGTTGAATTTATATATCCATGTTCCGTTTTGCGCCGTGAAGTGCGGATATTGTGCTTTTTATTCGGAATCCGGTGTCAGTGCGGGAGTGGTGGATGCTTATCTTGATAAACTTGAATCGGTTATACAGCCGGAAGCGGTTGATACGGTTTACATTGGCGGCGGTACCCCGACATTGTTGGCTTTACCGCAGTTGCGGCGTCTGATATCAATACTGGAGGAGCGGTTGTCATTTGCTCCGGATGCAGAAATATCCATCGAGGCTAATCCGGAAACGCTTGATGAGCCGAAAGTTGCTTTGTTGCGGGAGTTTTTTACCCGCATAAGTTTGGGAGTGCAGAGTTTTGATCCAGAATTGCGCCGCCGGATCGGGCGGAAATGCAGTGAGAAGGCTTTGCATCGGGCTTTGCAGTTGATCAAAGAGGCACAGTTCCCGCATTGGAATTGTGATTTGATCTACTCTCTGCCTGATGAAACATTGGATGAGTGGCGGAAAGATTTGTATCGGGCAGGGGAGTCAGGGTGTGATCATGTATCATGTTACTCTCTGACGCCGGAAAGAGCGGCGTTGCTGGGGGAAACATTCCTGGCGGATGATCTTCGTGAGCGCATTATGTATGATGAGGCCGGGAGGATCCTGGCAACTTGCGGAATAAAACGCTATGAGATATCCAACTACGCTGTTCCCGGTGGAGAATGCCGTCATAATTTGAATGTCTGGCGAGGAGATCTTTTGCGTGGTTATGGACCTGCGGCAGCGGATTTTGATGGGATTGACCGTCATATTCAGGCGGAAAATCTTACTGAATGGCTCAATGGAGCAATGCCGGAAACCGACCATATCACGCATGAAGCGCGCTTGAATGAAATATTTGCGGTCAATTTGCGGACTGTTGCCGGTTGGAATGCGCCATTGTGGGAAAAGGTTCCCAGAGCTGACAGCTGGAGTGAGAGAGTTGCCAGGGTATCGGTGATGCAGGAGAAATATTCCGGTTGCTGGCTGATCGATGAAGCCGGGGTCAGACTTTCTGCTGAGGGATTGTTGTTTTGGAATGATATTGCTGCAGAATTGCTGTAAAAATATAGTGGAGAATAAAATGAAAAAAAGTCAGTTGCCGGATAAGGCAAAAGAGTTGCTGGAATCCGGTGCCGTATTGGTTACCGGAGCAGACATCATTGATGGAGTGGCGGAAAGGATACAGGTTTATTTCGCATCTGATGGTGAAGCGGTCATGGATATCATCTCCAAAGATGATCTGGTACAGAATTTTCCGGATGAAGGAGTTTTTGTATTGAAGTGTTCGGCAGATGGTAAAAACGGCGAGTTTTGCCGGGTTGAGATGTTTGAGGGAGAGGAAGACATGTATTTCCGCACCGATAATACCCATGAGCAATCCGATGAGTTTGCTGCACTTCCTCCGGTAAGTTTCATGGAAACCGTTGAAAATATCTGTGCATTGAAGTTGAAAAGGATGTAAAGTGCATGGGGATCGAACCGACACCTTTTGTACCGGCAAAACGGTATTTGATGGAGATCGCTTTTGACGGCGGCAATTACAGTGGTTGGCAGATACAGCCGCATTGTCTGGCGGTTCAGCAGGTCATACAGGAACACCTGACCAAAATGTATGACAAACAACCGATTCATCTGATCGGCAGCAGCCGTACTGATGCCGGAGTGCATGCCCAGAATTTTGCTGCAAGTTTTCTGGTTCCGGAACAACCGGCAATAACGATAGAAAGGCTGTTCAAAGCGTTGAACCGCCGTTTGCCTCCTGATATAAAAATCCACACGATCAAAGAGGTACCATTGGCTTTTCATGCCAGGTATGATACATTCGGTAAGGCTTATACTTATGTTTTGAATCTTGGAGAAGATTCGCCGTTTGTCGGCCGTTATGCATGGCACCCGTGGCGCAAGCTGGATGTCTCACGCATCCGCCTTGCTGCAGAAAGATTGGTCGGAACTCACGATTACTCAAGCTTCGTAGTGGAGCGCAAAGAGATCGACGATGCCGTAAGGACTATTTACCGGATCAATGTGGATGAGATCGGGCAATTCTGCTGTATCACTTTTGTCGGCAACGGTTTTCTCTACAAGATGATCCGTTGTCTGATGGGGATGATCGAGGCGGTTGGAGCCGGAGTGGCTACCCCGGATGATGTGACGCGCATACTGGAAGCCAGAGATCGTACTGCTGCTCCGGAAACTGCTCCGGGGAACGGATTGTTTCTGATGAAAGTTTTTTATTCAGAAGAAGAACGGAGCAACTTCAAATTTCCCGGTCTGCCTTTTTTGTATTGACATGCATAAGCGGCTGTTTGCCGGCTGTCGCTTCAATCCTTCAGGCATACTTTACGGTTTTTGACCAGAGGTATCTGCAGGCGTTTTGCCTCTTTGTGAATGGCGCGGATAATTTGTGACGGCACTATTTTTCTGGTGCAGACGGCATTGCCTTTCGGGCACACTCTTTTGAGACACGGAGCGCATTTTTCCCGATCATGTACCATCAGCCATGAATCGGATACCGGACCGGTGTCAAAAAGATCGGTCGGCCCGAAAACCGTGATCCCCGGAGTTTTCATTGCTGCTCCGAGATGCATCAAACCTGAGTCATTGGTTATTGCAAATGCTGCATATTTGAAAAGATACATCAGGGCAAAAAGATCGGTTTTACCGCAAAGGTTGAAAGCTTTGTCTTTCGGCAGTTTTTTGAGTATCTCTTCACAGATGCCGCTTTCGGAATTACTGCCGCAAAGAGCGACTGTTCCATCGTGACGGATCCAGTATTCTGCTATTTTTGCATAGTATTCATGCGGCCATCGTTTGGCGGCACCGTATGCTGCTCCGGGAGCCATTACCATTACCAGCGGATGATAAAAGAGTGCCGGAGCCGGACCGCACAACTCATCCGGCTGACATGGAATGACGAATTCAGGCATAAAAGTTTCAACCGCTGTGCCGCCCAATGCACCGGCGATCGCCAGATAACGCATTGTCTGATGAGAGGGAGAATATTCACCTTTTTTTCCGGGGAGGAAACGGATTTTCCCTTTCAGCAGAAAACCCCGGTTGCGGGTCGGTTCACCGAATAACTCTGGAACCCTTGCTGCTTTGAAACAGAGCGCATCCCGGAAGGAGTGGTTGAAAAGCACTGCCGCTCCCGGGCGCAGCATTTTTACCTGTTTGATCTCATCCTTTGACCAGAATTTATGCGGTTTTTCAAGGCGGATGATCTCATCTACGATGGGCAGAGCCTGATATAATTGTGCGTTCCCGGCAGGAGTGACCACGAATAATCCGCAATTTTCCGGCAGAATTTTTTTCAAGGCTGCCAGAGCTGGCAGAGCCATCACCGCATCCCCCAAATGATTCGGCATGCGTACAATGATCCCATTGCGGAATTCTTTTATTTTCAATGCCGGGATTTTTTCGGTTGGAGCTGCCAGCGGCAACTGCTGTCTTATAACATTGTCTTTCATATTTGTATCCGGAAAATTGGTTGCAAAATAAATACCAGGCATAAAGTATCACCATAAACAACTTTTTTCAAAGAGATATTCTGATATTTTGAAAAAAACTTCAATTTAGTATGATTAAAAACTTGAAAAATAAGAGTTTATAAAGTCTATTATATAAATGACAATTGTTTTGTTATGTGGCATGACGGATAAATTCAGAAAATATAAGGCAGATTTTATGGGCACTCAATTTCTTGCAAAAATGTTTTCGGCGTATATCGGCATCGACCTCGGTACTGCAAACAGTCTGGTATTCGTCCGCGATCAGGGCGTTGTATTGAATGAGCCATCGGTGGTTGCATTCAAAATCAATACCAAAGAGGTTCTTGCTGTCGGCAGTGAAGCAAAGGATATGCTTGGCAAAACACCGGATAATCTCAGTGCGATCCGGCCGATGAGAGATGGTGTTATCGCAAATTATGAAGTGACAGAGGATATGTTGCGTTATTTCATCCAGCGGGCGATACGCACAGTTCCGTGGTTTAAACGGCTGCTGCGTCCGCGGGTGTTGATCGCTGTACCTTCCGGTATTACTGAAGTCGAGCGTCGCGCGGTGATGGATAGTGCCAAGCATGCCGGAGCCGGGGAGGTCGTTCTCGTTGAGGAACCCATGGCAGCGGCGGTCGGTGTCGGTCTGCCGGTTGCCGATTCTTTCGGAAGCATGATCGTCGATATCGGCGGCGGTACGACTGAAGTGGCGATTATTTCTCTTTCCGGAATTGCCAGTGCCAAGAGTGTCAGGGTCGGCGGTGATCTGCTTGATCGGGAGATCATTCAGCACCTTAAAAAAGAGTACAATATGCAGATCGGTGAATTGACTGCAGAGCGTATCAAAATCTCTATCGGCAGTGCTTATCCTGTGCAGGATGAGAAGACGATGGATGTGCGCGGTCTGGATATGATTGCCAGAGTGCCCAAAACCATAAAGGTCAATGCGGCAGAGATCCGCAAAGCTCTTCAGGGCCCGGTCACTTCGATTCTTGAGGCGGTACGCGCCACATTGGATGCCTGTCCGCCGGAACTTGCTGCCGATTTGGTCGATCACGGGATAATGCTTGCCGGCGGCGGAGCGCAGCTTGCCGGTTTGGATAAGATTTTGACCGAGGAGACCGGTTTGCCGGTGTTTATTGCAGAGGATCCCCTGAATGCTGTGGTAAATGGCACCGGCGTGATGCTTCAGGAAAACAGTATCTGGTCAGCGTAAGTTTACTTTATTTCTCTAAAATTATCTGCAGGACAGTATGAATATATCATTGAAATCCCTGCGTCCGGTTGAGTTGTCAGACCGGGCGCGTTTTGATGCCGCATTGGCAAAGATGGCCAGTCAGAGTTGTGAGGCATGTTTCCCCAATATTTTCATGTATCGGGAGCCTTACGGTATTGAGTTTATTGAAATAAAAAAGCGGTTGGTGGTTTTTGAGCGTGCCACCCGCACAATTCATTATCCGCTCGGTGAAAAAACTGACCCGGAATTGCTCTATCATATCAGCAAAGCATTTGCGGATGCCGGTTTGACTGATGGCGGAGTATACGATGTGCCGGAGAGTTTTTTGGATGATTTTCCGGATTGTGACCGTTTTTTTGAGTTGGAATATGATGAAGGGGCTATCGATTATCTCTTTTCTGTTGAGAAAATCGCAACATTTACCGGACCGAAACTCCGTAAGAAGCATAATCTGGTAAAGCAGTTTCAAGCAAATTGGCCATATGCAGAAGTTCGTCCGATAACTAAAAAAGATATTCCGGTCGCTGCCAAACTGGCATCTGATTTGAATTCACGGTTGGAGGCATGCGAGTTTCTTGACGAGGAAGCTCTGGCTCTGAAAAGTGCCTGGGAAAACTTTGAAGAACTCGGTCTTGCCGGAATTCTGCTTTTTGCCGAACCGGGATATCCTGCCGGATTGTCGGTATACAGCACTCTCCCATCTGCTGATACGGTCGATGTTCACTTTGAAAAAGCTGATCATGCTGTAAAAGGAGCATCACAGACTCTGACATGGCAGTTGGCGATTGCGTTGCGTGGCAAAGCCAAATTCATGAACCGGGAACAGGATATGAATGAAGAGTCTTTGCGTCATGCCAAGCGTTCATTGGATCCGGAAAGGTTTTTCAAACGCTATTTCTTGCGGAATATTGATTGATTTATCTGCGGTAAATATTGAAACATATAAATTGGGCAGTTGCCAAACTTCAAAAATGTTTTGCAGCTGCTCTTATCATTTTTTGCACAATAATGCAGGGAAGTCCATTAGGGGCTATATCAGGAGATTTTTACCGGGATAACCGGGAAAATGCTCATTGCCGCTGTAAAAATTATTTAACAATTACAACGCTGTTGAGTGTGCCGAAGTCATTGGAGACAAAATTGGGATTATCTTCATCAAGCATCCATTCTCCGTCAACAACAAGTTTGTACTCGTATTCTCCGGGGGGGAGTTCTATCATACAGCAGTAAGCTTCACCATCATGGAGCATGGCATTTTTTGCCGGATCCCAATCATTGAAAACACCGGCAAGAGAAACGGTGTGACCAATGGGGGCTTTGTGGCAGAAGCGGATAGTGAATTTACCGCCATTTTTGCTGTCAATTCTTTCAACCATTGTTATCACCATTTTTCTGTTTCATTGTTGCACTTACTTAATATAACACAATATATGAATTTTTTCAAGATGGAACTGTGGTAAAATCGCGCTAACGGTGATATATTTGAGAAATACAGTTTGATCAGGATTTTTATTTATGAAAATTCAGGAGATTTGGCCCGGACCGATGGAGGGGATCGGGCGAAACGGATTTATCCGGGCGGCAACCGGGCTGCGATTGGTTGAAAGGTGGATGACACCATTTATCCGCGTTACCGGCAGTGTGCCGGCGGCTGGTAAATTGTTCCGGATGGTGGAAGAGTATTTATCCGGAGTGGTTCCGGTAACGATTCAAATAATGGGCAATGATCCGGAAGCATTGGGGGAATGTGCTGCAAAATTGCTGGCATTCCCTCATGTGGAGGGAATAAATCTTAATTGCGGTTGTCCGAGTTTGCGGGTGGTCAGACATCACTCCGGCGGGGGAATGTTGCGTCATCCGGAAAAACTGGCAGAATTTTGCCGGAAGATCGCCGTTTTTTTGCCTCCGGAGAAATTGTCGGTAAAAGTGCGTTCCGGTTTTGAGAATCCAGATGATATGGAGATATTTCTCCCTGAATTGTCGGAATCCGGTGTTATCTCCAAAATATTTTTCCATTACCGCACAGTAACAGAGATGTACAGTTCATCGCCGTTGCCGGAAAGAGTCAACCGCATTGCCAGAGCCGTAAAATTGTGCGGGGATGTGCCGGTGATCGCCAATGGCGATATTTCCAGTGTGTCAGACGGGGAGTCGCTGGTAGCGGCGACCGGGGCCGCCGGGATCATGATTGCCCGACCATGGATGCGGGATCCGTTTTTATTGAGAAGATTTCATGATAATCTGACTGCTGATGAAGAAACCGGGCGGCAGTTGTTTATGGTAGAGTTGCGCAGGGAGGGGATCCGCGGCGGAGCATTGATCGAACTTGCCAAAATGCTCTGGGGCAGTAAAAGTGAGCATTTTCGTCAAATCATGGCCGAAGAGGGCTATTGATTTTTATTTTGCCCATGCTATATTATGTCATCATAATCAGTTTGATTGTCAATATGCGGAGGAAATTATGTCAACATCAAATAAAATTTTTTCTTTTTTTTGCGATTGGAAAAAGTGCCCGGATGAACTTCTTGCCAGCAGTTTTGCTGAAATTCTGGATAATGGAGTGTCGAATTTTGTTTTCGGTGAAATTTGGATGGAACGGATTTTGCAGGAGCCGAAATTTGTGGCAACTCTCCGCCATCTTGCCGGTAACCGGGTGAAATTTCATGATATGCACGCCCCTTACGGTGAGTGTTACGATCTGGCCTGTCCGGGAACCGGCAGACGGGATGAATTGATAAAAGATCATATCCGCGCTCTGGCGTATGCTTCCGACTTCGGCTGCCGTACTTATACCATTCATATCGGAGCTTATGACAGTGTGTTTTTTCACACTCCTAATGAGGTGATCCGCCCTCTGGCACTGGAATCTCTGGAAAAACTGGTGCCGTGGGCAGAAAAATACGGGGTGATTCTGGCGGTGGAAAATGCTTTTGAGCGTTCCAATACCCCGGATGAGGTGATGTATTATGTGGATTACTTCGATCACCCTTATGTCAAATGCTGTTTTGACAGCGGTCATGCGTTGATCATGGATACATATCCGGGCAAAGGTGAGTATGGCGACTATATGAAAAATGATGTGTGGAGCGGTAAGGTGGAAAATTACACCGGGGCATTTGAAAAGATGTCTCCCCTCATGGTGACCTGTCATCTGCATGACAATGATGGATTTTCCGATCAGCACAAAATTCCCGGTGACGGTATTGAAAAGTGGGATATCCTTGCCGGAAAATTACTGAATAACGCTCCGGAATTGCTTTCTATTCAAACCGAATCAGTTATTTGGGGTTATGGTATATCGATAACTAAGACGATTTCCAGATTCCGTGAAATTTTTCCGGGATTGTTTTAGGCAGAATACAGGGAGGTTGCAATGAAAGTAAAACACTCCGTCTTTTCTTCTGAGCGCGGCGTGCGGGAAGATTTTTTTGCGGCGATGTCACGACCGCAGGAAAATTTTGTTGTGGAGTTTGCCGCCTTGCTGAGTGATTACGATGCCGCTATGGCAGATTATGATTGTTCGGCAGACAGCGAGGTTTTTTTGCGCCTGCATTTGAGTGATCCGACCAATCAATACCCTTTTATTGAGAAATTTATCCGGGAACGGAATTCTTTTGTTTCGATCGTCGGTCAAATGCCGGAAGGGAAAAGCCGGATCGCATTGGAGGCATGGCATTGGAGCAATAACCGCAAAGTCAGAGAAGATGGTGTTTTGCTGGTCGGATTGGAAAATTATTCACCCCGGTGGTTTGCTGTGGATGATTTGCCGGGGCAGGGGAGTTTTGAACAAACTGCCGGAGAATTTGCCGCTCTTGGGGAATATTTGAATAAATGTGGTGCCAATGTGGCAGATCATACTGTGCGGACTTGGCTTTACTGCCGCGATGTGGATAATAATTATTCAGGATTGGTTCAGGCACGCAACCGTTTTTTCGCCGATAACGGTCTTACAAAGCAGACCCATTTTATTGCCAGTACCGGGATCGAGGGGCAGAATCACCGTCCTGACCGGTTGGTGAAAATGGATTCTCTGAATATTCCGGAATTGCAAAATGGTCAGATGATCTACTTGCAGGCGTTGGATATGTTGTCTCCCACAACGATTTACGGAGTAAGTTTTGAAAGAGGCACCAGATTGGTTTTCGGAGATCGTTCCCATTATTTTATCTCCGGGACTGCCAGTATCGACCATGCCGGAGTCATCTTGTATCCCTACGATGTTGTGAAGCAGACCGAAAGGGTGCTTGATAATATTTCCGCACTTTTGTCAGAGGGCGGAGCAGAGATGAAAGATGTGAAATCTGCCGTGGTTTATTTGCGGGATCCGGCTGATGCCGATGCCGTTTTGCCGGTGGTATACAGCCGGTGGAATCAAGAATTGCCGTTGATCATCTTAAAGGCTCCGGTGTGCCGTCCCGGATGGCTGGTAGAAATAGAGTGCATTGCTGTAAATGCGTCGGGGAACAGCCGATTCAAAGATTTTCAATGATCTTTTCTCCGGCGATTCTGATGCCGTGCAGCGTGAAATATTCATCAACAACGATGGCATCCGGAAATTGCGGAGCAAGGAATCCAGCATCTCCTCCGGTCAGAATAAGGTGTAGATCCGGATATTTTTTTTGCACGACTTCCAGCCATTGCCGGATTGTGCCGACAATACCGGCATCTACTCCGAAGCGAATCGCGCCGACAGTATTTCTGCCGATTTCTTCCGGCATTTCCGGAGTCAGCGGAATATCCGGCAGTTGGGCGGTTCCGGTTGCCAGAGCCTTGCGCAGCAGAATCCTTCCCGGGGCAATGGCTCCTCCGGCAAAACATTTCCTGTCGTCAATGACCTCCATTGTCAGAGCAGTCCCGCAATCGATCACGACTGCCGGCAGAGGATAAAGGGTCGCGGCGGCAACAGCATTGGCAACGCGATCTGCGCCAAGAGTAGAGGTGTCGACAAGAGAAAAATCCACCGGAAGATTTTTATCTGCCGCAGTGATAAATTTTATTCCGCACTCCGGCAGTTTTGCTCTGACCGCCGGATTGACACATGCTGCCACCCGGTGAAAATTTCCGGTGATATCCGGTATTTCTCCGGCAGGAAAACGGCGGAGATCAATAAACTCTCCGCCGTCCCAGAGGGCAATACGGGTATGAGTATTGCCGATATCCCAAACTTCGATCATGGTACTAACCGGACATCTTTTCGATGATTTTAGTCAATGGCAGGAAGAGGGCGATAACGATGGTACCTACGATACCTGCCAGACCTACGATCATCAACGGTTCGATCAATGAAGTCAAGGCACTCACCGAGTTGTCGACTTCTTCTTCGAAGGTGTTGGCGATTTTTTCCAGCATTTCCGGCAGTTTACCGGTTTCTTCGCCCACCTCTACCATACTGATAACCATTTCCGGGAAGACTTTGGTTTTACTCAGAGGTACGGAAATACCGTCACCTTCTTTGACTGCGCTGTAAACCTCCTGAACTGCTTTGGCAACCACTTCGTTACCACTGGTTTCTTTAACGATAGCCAATGCACTCAGCACCGGTACACCTGAACTCATCAAAGTGCCAAGAGTACGGCTGAAGCGGGAAACGGCGGTTTTCATTACGATCGGTCCGAATAACGGCATGTTATAGGCGCACCAATCCAGCCCGAATTTACCGGCAGGAATTTTTGCTGTGATCTTGAAGCCGATCACGATCACGGCTACACCGATCAACCAGTAATACCATGTCTGAACCATTGAGTCTGAGCAGGCGATCAAAAATTCGGTAATACCGGGCAGCGGCTCATCCGGACCGAGCAGGTCTGAGAAGATTTTCCGGAAGTTCGGCACGATGAAGATCATCAAGCCGACCACCGCCAGAATAGCGATACTCATAATAACGCAGGGATAGATCATTGCTGATTTTACTTTGCCGGCGATTCTGGCGGCTTTTTCCATGAAGCCTGCCAGACGGTCAAGAATGATCTCCATTGCACCGGATGCCTCACCGGCGCGCACCATATTCAGATAAAGTTTATCAAAGGATTTCGGACTTTGCGCAAGGGCTTCGGCAAAGGTCGAACCACCTTCAACGATATCTGAAGTTTTTCCTAAAACTCCCTGTACAGCCGGGTTTTTAGCCTGTTTTTCCAATGTTCTCAGCGAACGGATCAAAGGCAGACCGGCACCGAGCAGGATCGCCAACTGACGGGTGACTACTGTCAACTCTTTGCGTTTGATGACCATCGGGCCGAGGTTGACATTGAGTCCGCCGCCTTTAGCTTTATTCTTTACTTTTTGAACCTTTACCGCAACTTTCAGAGAGGTGACGTAAAGGTTTTTTGCCCGTAACTCAACTGCTGCGGCATCTTCGCTGGCAGCTTCGATTTTGCCTTTGCACTCTTTACCGGCACTATTCATTGCGGTATATAAATATTGAGGCATTGCTTATCTCCTTGTCTGTATTTTTTTAGAAAAATCCAGTTTGTAAAAATCAATCCTATGTATAACGCACGACTTCGTCAACGGTGGTTTCACCGTTGAAAATCGCCATCAAACCATCTTCTCGCAAGGTACGCATACCAAATTCCGATGCCTTGCTGCCGAGAATATTGGCAGGGGTGCTGTCAGCGATCATTTCCCGCAGGATATCGTTGATGACCATCAACTCTGTAAGAGCTTTCCGGCCTTTATAACCGGTGTTGCTGCACAACTCGCATCCGCGCCCGTAGCAGAATTGTTTTCCTTCCACCTGAGCCCGTTCCAGATTGAGCCGGTCAAGGTCTTCGTCGGTGGGGGTATAAAAGGTTTTGCATTGCGGGCATACCCGGCGGATAAGACGCTGTCCCAGTACACCGGCAAGAGAGGAGGCTATAAGGAATGGTTCAACTCCCATATCCATCAGACGGGTAATGGTACTCGCCGCATCGTTGGTGTGAAGTGTGCTGAATACAAAGTGTCCGGTAAGCGATGCTTCGATAGCGATCTGGGCAGTCTCAAAGTCACGGATCTCTCCCACCAGAATACGGTCAGGGTCCTGACGGAGAAATGCCCGGAGTGCTTTTTGGAAAGTCATGCCGACTGCATCATTGATCGGACATTGCACCAGGCCTTCAATATCATACTCTACCGGGTCTTCGGCGGTGAGGATTTTATCTTCAACCTTATTGATTTCACTGAGAGCAGAGTAGAGCGTGGTGGTTTTACCGGAACCGGTAGGTCCGGTAACCAGCAGGATACCGTTGGGCAGATGGATGATTTCCCGGAGTTTCGCCAGAACATCTTCACCGATACCGAGGGCATCCAACTCTAGGTTCACCACTGACCGGTCAAGCACACGAAGCACCACTGATTCGCCGTGACTGGTCGGCAGGCATGATACACGCAAATCCACCGGGCGGCCGTTGTATTTCAACTGGATACGGCCGTCTTGCGGGCGTCTGCGCTCAGAGATATTCAAGCCGGAAATGATTTTGATACGGCTGATCACCGGTACCGCCAGACTGCGCGGCGGTTCCGGCATTTCATAAAGAGCGCCATCCACCCGGTAACGGATGCGGAAATTTTTTTCAAATGGTTCAAAGTGGATGTCTGAAGCTTTATCTTTGATTGCCTGATGGATGACGACATCCACAAATTTGATGATCGGCATTTCATTGGCTTTGTCTTCATCCGGGACATCATCTTCTTCAACTTCGATGTCGCCAAGTTCGGCAACGATGTCGTCTACGGTATCCTCCTTTTCCGGGTAATAACGGTCAAGTTCGCCGTCAAACTGGGCAGGATCGCAAACTACCGGCAGCAGATTTCTGCCCATGATAAAACGCAACGATTCCAGAGCCTGGAAATCCATCGGATGCCGCATTGCCAGATGTATGCTGTCACCGTCATCGGCAACCGGCAGCACCCGGTAAGTTCTGGCGGTATCCACATCGAGTAATTTTATCAACTCCCGGGGAAGGTCGCCTGCTTTCGGGTTCCAGATATAAGAACCGAGGTTTTCGGCGATAGCTTCCAGCAGTTCCTGCTTGGTGAAAAGCCCGAAGTTTTCGATGACCTCCAAAGCCGGTTTACCGGAATTTTCGCACTCTTCGGCGACATCATCAAGGTGTTTGAGCAACTGAGTATTGCCATTTGCATGTTCACTGCGCAGCAAATCGATCAGTGCAGAACTTTCAATATCCAACATAATATTTTCCGCCTCCCCGGATTAATTCTCATCCCGCAGGGTTACGAATATCACTTCTTCCAAAGTGGAAATACCCGCTTCCGCTTTCCGGATAGCGTCATCACGCAAACTGCGCATGCCGTTACGGCGGGCAAATGAACGCAATGTACCGCTGGTTTCATTGGCAAAGATCAACCGGGCGATCTCCTCGGTGATCAAAAAGATTTCATAGATACCAACCCGGCCTTTGTAACCGGTGTAGCCGCAATGCCGGCAGCCTTTCCCTTTGATAAATTTGTGATTGGCAAGGTATTCCGGTGTAAGACCGAGAATGCGCTGTTCGGCAGCACTCGGTGTGTAAGGTTCGGCGCACTCTTTGCAGACCCGGCGCAGCAGGCGCTGTGCCATTGCCGCCCGCAGCGCGGTAGCCACCAGAAACGGTTTTACTCCCATATCCACCAGACGGGCGACCGCACCGGGGGCGTCGTTGGTATGCAGGGTGCTGAATACCAAGTGACCGGTGAGAGCCGCATTGATAGCGATTTCGGCGGTTTCAAGGTCTCGGATCTCACCGACCATGATGATATTCGGTGCCTGACGGAGCATACTTCGCAGGGCTGCGGCGAAGGTCATTTCCACATGCCTGTCGACCTGCACCTGATTGATACCCGGCAGCTGATACTCGATCGGGTCTTCCACGGTGATCAATTTTCTGGCGGTGGTATTGATGGTATTCAAAAAGGCGTAAAGCGAAGTGGTTTTACCGGAACCGGTAGGTCCGGTAACCAGAAAGATCCCATCCGGATAGTTGATGATTTTAGTGACCAATTCAAGGTCATCAGCATAAAAACCGAGACGGGGGATATCCAACTGGATACTGCTTTTATCCAGAATACGCATGACGATACTTTCTCCGAATACGGTCGGGATGGATGATACACGCAAGTCAATATCTTTATCGCCGCCGACTGTCAACTGGATACGACCATCCTGCGGGATGCGCTTTTCGGTGATATCCAGATGCGCCATGATCTTTACACGGCTGGTGAAGTTGGATTGGAGGTATTTCGGCGGACCGTCAACTTCGCGGAGCGAACCGTCGATACGGTATCGTACCCGGTATCGCTTTTCCATCGGTTCAAAGTGAATATCCGATGCCCGCATTTTGTAGGCATCGACGATCAATTTGGTGACCAGACGGATAATCGGGGCGGTATCATCTTCATCATCCATTCCGGTTTTTTCTTCGGAACTTTCGATAATCATTTCCGCGGAATCGATGTCGACATCTTTATTCTGACTGCCGGTATTTTCGTCGGCTTCCGGGTAGTATTTGTCAAGAGCGGCAAGGATCTGCTTTTCCGGAGCGATCACCGCATCGACATCGCTGCCGAGCAGGTAGCGCAGAGTGTCGAGTTTCTCAACATCGGTCGGGTCTTCCATTGCGACGGTGAGCCATGAACCGTCATTTGAAACGGGGATCACCTGATAGTAACGGGCATAATCTGCCCGCAGGGAATCGATCACTTCCTGCGGGATATCGAAATCCTGCAAACTTACGACTTCCATGCCGTATTGTCCGGCGAGCATTGTGATCAAATTGTCATAATCGACCACCCCGGCTTTGACCAATTCGGCAACGATATCGCTGTTTCCGCCGTCAAGGGCAATTGTGCGTGCGGCTTCGATTTGAGCTGCATCCGCCATTTTTGCTTCGCGGAGCAGTTTTAATACAAATTCCTGATCCTTTAACAATCTGCGGTACTCCTTATATCCAGAAAATAAAACAAAAACAGTTGATCAAAGACAAATTAACTCCAAATAGAGGGTTTGTCAAGCATCAATTTCAATATCATTGATAATTTTTTCAAGTATTGCGTCGTAACCGGGGATTTTTGCCTCTTCTGCCAAAGCCAGATCCACCGGGGCTGAGGTGGCTGGACTGGAGGGGGCAAATACGGTACAACTATCCGGCACCTGTACGCTGGATAATTTCATGGTGCGGATTTTTTCGGCAATGGCGATGGTTTCCAATTTGTCGGCACCGACCAGCGGGCGCAGGACCAGCATATCCACTGCGCGGTTGATGGTATCCATATTGGCAACGGTCTGGCTGGCGACCTGACCGAGAGCTTCGCCGGTAACGAGGGCTTTGCAATCCTCTTTCAATGCAATTTTTTCAGCGATCCGGAACATCGCCCGCCGATAGAGGATGGTACGCAATCTTTCGGCGCAGTTATCTCTGACGGCTTTTTGAAATTCGGCGAGGTTGACGATAAAAAGCCGGCCTTTGCGCTGAAATGAATTCAGAACTTTGACCAGACCGCGTACCTTATCCACCGTTTCCTGCGGAGTGTATGGTGAACTGTGAAAGGTGATAAAATCGGTCGGCGAACCGCGCTTCATGATCTGCCATGTCGCTACCGGGGAATCAATACCGCCGGAAAGGAGGGTTAATACCCGCGGATTGCTGCCCACCGGAAGACCACCGGCGGCAGCGTAGTTGTCAAAATAGAGTGCGGAAAACTCATCACGGATCTCGCATCCGAGGGTAATATCGGCATTTTTCAGATTGATCTTGAAGGCGTTGTCACCAAGCTTTTCGGCGATGGCAGTTACCAGATCGATCTCGATTTCGTTGGAAGTAAGGGGGAAACGCTTATTGCTGCGGCGGGCGCGGACTCTGAATGCGGGCATGGTTTTGCCGGTCGATTTGAATACTTCCGGTGCCAATTGCACTGCGGTCTGACGGATGACATCCATATCCACCGGCAGCAGAATCGCCGGAGAAAAATTTTCCAGTCCGAATACATCGGGCAGGCGTGAGATGATGGCATTCAGAGTTTCATTGTTGAATGTCTGACGGTTTTCTCCCGGTTCTATCCAAACTCTGCCGCGGATGCGGCGCACCCGGCAAAGGGGATCGATGGTTTTCAGGATATGGCGTATATTATCGACGAGGCATTTTTCAAACATATTCCGGTTGTTGCCTTTGGTGGCGATCTCGTGATACCGGCAGATGATGCAGTTATACATGAATTTTTCCTTACCAAGAGTATTAGTTGCAGCATTGTATTCTATATAATATAGTATGTCGATATGAAATAGACAAATGCTGAAAAGGCATGGTGCGGGGATTTTTGCCGGAAAAAGTGGATTTTTTTCAAAAAAAACGAAAATTTCGCTTGCAAAAAGTAAAAACGGCGATATATTAGGTAACATGATGTAAGCAAAACATCACCCGTTTATCGGGCGTATAGCTCAGTTGGTTAGAGCGCCACGTTGACATCGTGGAGGTCGTAGATTCGAGTTCTACTACGCCCACCATCCTTCGCTAAAGCTACGGATGGCAAGCCGCAAGGTTTGCTATCCGTAGATTTTTTTTGCTTGCAAAAATAAGCGGAGTGAAACGGAGCGTGCGAAGGATGCCGCGGCGGCTTGTCACGGCGTAGTATCACGAAGCCGGAAGAGGAGCGTCAGCTCCCGAAGCCGGGCAAT
>JAFVZG010000130.1 GCA_017508285.1 Lentisphaeria bacterium
ACTCCCTGCAAACCTTCCAATCCGGCTTTGATACCGGCGGCGATCTCCGCCTTTTTTTCCGGTGAAAATTCATCCTTCAACTGCCATAAAATAATGTGTTTGACCATAGAAAACCTCCGTATTTTCGAATAATATACCATGAGAAAAGTAATTTGTCAATTTTGAGGAAGCAGTCTGCATACGGCTGACCGAAAACTCCCAAAAACTCCCACAATTTCCCACAAAATTCCCACAAAAGGCTGTAAAGCACGGTTGCCTTTTCTCAAGCAGAATCACCCTCTATTTAGACTGCGGGCGTATTTTTTGCGGTAATTTGCCTGCTCATCCGCTTTTCAGACACTTTCGGTCAGCATTTTGGCGAAGACTTCAAAGCCTTCGCTTTCGGAATATGCTCCGGAGATTTCACCTTTGCGGAAAATTATCAGCTGACCGTTGCGGCTCCCGGCGATACCGATATCGGCACTTCTTGCTTCGCCCGGGCCATTTACCGGGCAGCCCATCACGGCGATTTTGCGCCAGCGCAGCGGGGTTTTCTTGTTTTGAAGATCTTTTACCAGCGATTCCACCCGGTTTGCCAGAGCGATAAGATCGATTTCGGTTCTGCCGCAGGTGGGGCACGAGATGATCTCCACGGCATTTTCTCTGATCCCGGCGGCATCGAGGATATCGATCGCCGCGGCGATCTCCGCTTCCGGTTCAGCGGTCAGACTGATCCGGATGGTATCACCGATGCCGTCGGCGAGCAGTGAACCGACGGCGATCGCCGAGCGAATTATTCCTTTTGCCGGAGTTCCGGCTTCGGTCAAGCCCAGATGCAAAGGCAGGTCGCATCTTGACGCCAGCAACCGGCAGGCTTTGAGTGTGACGGCGATGTCGGAAGATTTCACCGCCGCTTTGATTTTGGAAACGCCGAATCCCGCCAGTAATTCACTTTGCTCCAAAACTGACTGACAAAGCAATTCCGCCAGCGCGTCTTCTCTTGGCACGCCGCGGTTTACCATTTCTTCAAGGCGGTGAAGTTTCAAACTTCCGGCATTGGCACCGACCCGGATGACTCTCTCATTGACTGCGGCGGCACGGGCGATTTTTGCCAGCATTTCCGGATCGCGGATGATGCCGGGGTTGACCCGGATGCCGTCACAGCCGCTTTCGATGGCGGCAATGGCGGATTTTCCGGAAAACTGGATATCGGCGATGACCGGCAACGGGGAATTCCGGCAAATTTCCTGCAATGCCGCAGTATCTTCCGGAGAATCTGCCGATACCCGGATGATATCGCATCCGGCAGCGGCAAGACGGCGGATTTGAGCAAGTGTGGTATCAATATCCGCCGTGCGGGTGTTGCACATGGATTGGATCGATACCCGGTGTTCTGAACCGATACCGACCCTGCCGAGAAAGAAGTTACGGGTTTGACGGCGCATTTTTCACCACTTCCGCTTTATCATCAGTAAATTTCTGTACGAACCTCCTGCCGTCATAAAAAGTTATCCAGAGGGTCAGAAGTATCAACAGGGCAACGAAAATATAAGAGATCACTTTCATCACATTCCCCGGTATCCTTTTGCCGGTGAGCAGCTCCAGCACTCCGAAAAGGATGTGCCCCCCGTCAAGCACCGGCAGCGGCAGCAGATTGAAGATCGCCAGCGCAAAGGAGATCACCACCATCAGGTACAAGCCGTATGCCGGACTGGTGCGGATGGAGTCATAGAGTGCCATGCCGATACCCAGGGTACTTGACATGTGGCTGGGCTTGAGCGAACTGCGGCTGTCGGTCAGGTGCAGTTTATTGCCGATGGTCGTGGCGATGCCCCGGAGGCTTTTCCAGCTCATTTCGATGGTGCTCCAGAAAAGTTCCAACGGGTTGGGATGGTTGTATGCCGCCAGTTCCACGCCGATCTCATAATGGCCGAAGCGTTTCGGAGTGACGGGGATATTTATTGTTTCCCTGCCGCGGAGAATGGTCAGAGTGACACATTTCCCCCGGTTTTTATTGATATATTCCGGCAGATACTGCAAAGTGTTTACGGCATTTCCGTCAACGGCGGCAATGATATCATCTGCTTTCACTCCGGCTTTGGCGGCGGCACCGCCTGCCATAAGGGAAGCGACTTTGATCTGATTGCCGGTCAAAGCCATGGTAATACCGGTAAGAAAGCGTTCATCTCTGCTGCCCGGCACTTTCCGCGGTGTCACCTGACAACTGAAGGTTTTTCCGTCACGCAGAACCTCAAACACCAGAGTTCTGCCGTTGGAAAAGTTGATTGCCGAAGTAAAGTTTTCCAATCCGGAAACTGCTTCCCCGTCGATGCCGGTAACGATATCGCCGTCACGCAGACCGGCTTTTTCCGCCGGTGAATCCGGCAGCGGATAGAGTTTTATCGGCAGCAGCGGCTTGAAAAACGGATACGCCAGTTTTTCCTTTCCGGCTTTGCCCGGGGCGTCGGGATTTTCCGCCGGAAGATAGGATATCTGCAATATCTGATCGCCGCGTTTTACTTCAAGAGTGACCTCGTTGATGGTAAAGAGGATCTTTTCCACAAACTTTTCCCAGGTATGATGGAAACTTTCGCCGTTGAGTTTGGTTATCACATCGTCCTTGCGCAGACCGGCGGCGTATTCCGGGCAATTTTCCGGAATGCTCAAAACTTTGATCTCTCTCATTCTCGGAGTCGCTTCCGGCACTCCCACCGCCCAGACGATGCACCCCAGCAGCAATCCGGAAATAATATTGAATAACGGCCCGGCGACCGCAGTGACGATCCGCGCTTTCGGGGATGCCGGAGGCAATTCGGTGCCGTCGGCACTTTTGGGTATATCATCTGAAGCATCCACCTGCGGCAATTCCACATAGCCGCCCAGCGGCAGCCAGCCGATACGGTACTCGACCCCCTTGTATTTTTTGCGCCATACCGGACGGAACCCTATGGAAAACGCATCGATATGCAGTCCCATAAGTTTGCCGGCCAGAAAATGACCCAATTCATGAGAAAATATACAAAATCCCAGGGCGACAAAAACGAAGATCACCGCCCCTGCCATTTCCAGATATTCCAAAAACAGATCCATAGATGAAAACAAACCTTTCCGGATGAAAAATAACTTATTTTTGTGACATTTATATAGAATAGTGCATTACAGCGGTTTTTTCAAGACAGACCGGTGATGCTTTTCGGGAATTTTTGGGAACAAAAGCAGTCAGAGCGGCAAACAGCGGAATTTTTCCCGCGGTACACTTTGCCGCAGCGTGTTTGACAAATCATGGTTTTTGTGGTATATTCTCACGATACACAATAAATCAAAAAGATTCAGATACCGGAGGAAAATATCATGCCCGCAAAAATCATTGACGGCAAAGCCATCGCACAACAGATCAATCAGGAAACCGCCGCTATCGCCGCAGAACTTGCCGCAAAAGCCGGAAGAAAAGTCGGACTCGCTGTCGTGCTGGTCGGCGATGACCCCGCCAGCGCAGTCTATGTCCGCAATAAAGTCCGCGCCTGCGGAGAGACCGGTATCGAATCCCGCATGATCGCCATGCCCAAAGAGAGTTCCACCGAAGATGTCCTCAAAGTGATTTCCGAACTCAACGCCGATGAAAATATCGACGGCATCCTCGTGCAATCTCCTCCCCCGCCGCAGGTCGACGAAGCCGCCGTCATTCTTGCCATCGACCCCGACAAAGATGTGGATTGTTTTGCTGAACGCAATGTCGGCAGACTCCTTATCGGTGAGAAAAAGGGCTTCCACCCCTGCACCCCGTGGGGCGTGATGGAACTTTTGAAGCGTTCCGGCATCGACCCCAAAGGCAAACACGCCGTCGTTATCGGCAGAAGCAATATCGTCGGCAAACCTATGGCTGCTTTGCTGATGCAGAAAGCCGCCGGTGCCAATGCCACTGTCACCGTCGTCCACTCCGGCACCCCGGATATCCGCCGTTACACTCTGGATGCCGATATCCTCATCGCCGCCATCGGCAAACCCGAATTCGTCAAAGGTGATATGATCAAAGACGGCGCCGTCGTTATCGACGTCGGCATCAACCGCATATTCGATGAAGCCGCCGGAAAACACCGGCTCGTCGGCGATGTCAAATATGATGAAGCCGCTGAAAAAGCTTCATTCATCACCCCGGTGCCCGGCGGCGTCGGCCCCATGACCATCGCCGGTCTGCTCCGCAACGCCTGTATCGCCATGCAGCTCAAACTGGAAAAATAAGGAGTTTCGCAATTATGGCACGAATCGCTGAAATCACCCGCAAAACCGCCGAAACCGACATCACCGCAAAAATCAACCTCGACGGCGAAGGCAGATCCGTCATCTCCACCGGCATACCATTTATGGATCACATGCTCACCCTCTTTGCCAAACACGGTTTCTTCGATCTTGAAGTTTCCGCCAAAGGCGATCTGGAGGTCGATTGCCACCACACCATGGAAGATCTCGGCATCGTTCTCGGCGAATTGCTCGCCCGTGCCGCCGGTGACAAAGCCGGTATCCGCCGTTACGGCAACTTCCTGCTTCCCATGGATGAGACCCTCGTAATGATCGCCCTCGACCTTTCCGGCAGAGGCGGACTTTACTACGATGTCACCCCGCCGGCTGCCCGGCTCAATAATATCGATACCCGGCTCTTTCACGAATTTTTTCAGGCTTTCGCCGTCAAAAGCGGACTCAATCTCCATATCCGCATGATCGCTTCCGCCGAAACCCATCACCTCTTTGAAGCAATATTCAAGGGCGTGGCCAAGGCTCTCGATCAGGCTCTCGGAAGTGACGGAAGAATAAAAGGCGTACTTTCCACCAAAGGAAGCCTCTGATACACTTGACTAAACGCGCAAAAGGGTGTATATTACATCCCGGTCTTATGCGGAGGCCCATTGTGTGTTTTGATAATATGCTTTGTTTTTGAAAATATTACGGGAAAAGAGGTTTCTTATGGCTAAGAGGACAGACATCAAAAAAGTTCTCATCATCGGTTCCGGTCCGATCATCATCGGGCAGGCTTGTGAATTTGACTACTCCGGTACGCAGGCTTGCAAAGCATTGCGTGAGCAGGGTTACGAAGTGGTGCTCACCAACTCCAACCCCGCAACCATCATGACCGACCCCGGTATGGCGGATCACACTTATATCGAACCGCTTACCAACGACAGCCTTGAACGCATCATCGCTAAAGAAAAACCCGATGCCCTCCTGCCGAACCTCGGCGGTCAGACCGCTCTCAACCTCGCTATATCCCTGCACGATGCCGGAATCCTTGAAAAATACAATGTCAAAGTCATCGGCGTTGATCTCGAAGCTATCAAACGCGGCGAAGACCGTATCGAATTCAAAAATACCATGAACCGCCTCGGTATCCCGATGGCGAAATCCGAACCCTCTTACTCCGTCGAAGAAGCCGAAAAAATCGCCTCCGATCTCGGTTACCCCGTCGTCCTCCGCCCCGCATACACCATGGGCGGTACCGGCGGCGGCATCGTTTACAATGTCGAAGAACTCCGCGAAGTCGTCTCACGCGGACTCGCCGCCAGTCTGATCGGTCAGGTGCTCGTCGAAGAGTGCGTCCTCGGATGGGAAGAACTCGAACTCGAAGTCGTCCGCGATGCCAAAGGACAGAAAATAACCGTCTGCTTTATCGAAAATGTCGACCCCATCGGCGTTCATACCGGCGACAGTTTCTGCGTCGCTCCCATGATGACCATCGCCAAAGAGGTGCAGGAACAGCTGCAGGATTACAGCTACCGCATCATCGATGCCATCGGCGTTACCGGCGGATGCAATGTCCAATTCGCCCGCAACCGCGCCGACGGCAGAGTGATCGTTATTGAGATCAACCCCCGTACCAGCCGTTCCAGTGCGCTGGCTTCCAAAGCCACCGGATTCCCCATCGCCAATGTTTCCACCATCCTCGCCACCGGCGTAACTCTGGATGAAATGCCTTACTACCGCGATGGTTCTCTGGATAAATACACCCCATCCGGTGATTATGTCGTCGCTAAATTCGCCCGCTGGGCGTTTGAGAAATTCCCGCAGGCCAAAGATGCCCTCGGTACCCAGATGAAAGCCGTCGGCGAAGTCATGAGCATCGGTAAAGACTTCAAAGAAGCATTCCAGAAAGCGATCCGTTCTCTGGAAATCGGCAGAAGCGGCCCCGGATGCATCCGCAAAATCGAAGCCCTCAGCCTCGATGAGTTGCGCCCACTCGTCGCCAGCCCATCCAGCGAAAGATTCTTCCACCTCTACGAAGCATTCAAAAAAGGTCTTTCCGTCGATGAGGCTTTCAAACTGACCAGCATCGCCAAATTCTTCCTCGGCGAGATCCGGGAACTCGCTCTCTTTGAGTTGGAGTTGGATAAATTCACCTGGATGGCTCTCCCCGATGAATTGCTCGCCCAGGCAAAGAAATTCGCTTTCTCCGATAAGTACCTCGCCAAATTCTTCAATGTCTCAGAAAAAGAGGTTCGTGAACGCCGTACTTCTCTCGGATGCACCGCATCTTACTGCCGCGTACCGGTTTCCGGCGTCGACGGCAATGAAGATTATTACTACTCCACCTACTCCGGTGCCAAAGACGAAGTTCCTGTCTCAGATCGCAAAAAAATCATGATCCTCGGCGGCGGACCGAACCGTATCGGTCAGGGTATCGAATTCGACTACACCTGCGTACACGCCGCTTTCGCTCTCCGTGACGCCGGTTTTGAATCCGTTCTCGTCAACTGCAACCCCGAAACCGTTTCCACCGACTACGATACCAGCGATAAACTCTACTTTGAACCGCTGACCACTGAAGATGTCTTGAGCATCTACAGCAAGGAAAAACCCGATGGCGTCATCGTCCAATTCGGCGGTCAGACCCCCCTCAATATCGCTCAGGAATTGAAAGATGCCGGTGTCCATATCGTCGGCACTCAGCCCGAAGGTATCCGCCTCGCCGAAGACCGCGAATATTTCCGCGAAAGAATGCTCGCTCTGAAAGTCAATCAGCCCGAATCCGGTATCGCCCGCTCTCTCGATGAGGCCATCAGCCTCGGCAGAAAAATCGGATACCCCGTCATGGTCAGACCTTCTTTCGTTCTCGGCGGCAGAGGTATGGCAGTCATCTATGATGAGAAAACTCTCGAAAGATACGCCATCGAAGCTATTCAGGTCAGCCCCGAATATCCCATGCTTATCGACCGCTTCCTCGATCACGCCATCGAATGCGAAGTCGATGCCATCTGCGACGGCAGCGAAGTTTATATCCCCGCTGTGATGGAACACGTCGAACTCGCCGGTATCCACTCCGGTGACTCCGCCTGCTCCATCCCGCCGGTCACCCTCGCTAAAAAACATCTCGATACCATCGCCGAAAAAGCCGCCGCTATCGCCAGAGATTTCCGCGTCGTCGGTATCCTCAATGTTCAATTCGCCGTCTGCGAAGATAAAGTCTGGATCATCGAAGCCAATCCGCGCGCTTCCCGTACCGTGCCCATCGTTTCCAAAGTCACCGGCGCACCCATCGCCCGTATCGCCACCAATTTGATGCTCGGTTCCAAGTTGAGCGAATTCAAATCTCTCCTCCGGAATCCCCCCACCAAATACTTCGGCGTGAAAGAGGCCGTCTTCCCGTTCAATATGTTCCCCGAAGTCGACCCCATCCTCGGACCCGAAATGCGCGCCACCGGTGAGGTCATGGGACTTGCTCCCACTTTCGGTATGGCTTACTATAAAGCTCAGCAGGCCGCCGGTTCACAACTCCCGCTCAAGGGTAAAGTCCTCGTGACCGTCCGCCGCCGTGACCGCGATGAAATGCTGCCTATCGTTAAAGGTTTCGCCGAAATGGGCTTCGAATTGATCACCACCGAAGGTACCGGAGAATTCCTCGATCAGTACGGTATCCCACACGGCGATGTCTGCAAACTCAATGAAGGACGACCCAATGTCGCCGACCTTATCCGCAACCGGGAAATCGATCTCATTATCAATACACCCATGGATAAGTTGAGCAAAATCGACGACAGCTGTATCCGGATGCTCGCAATTCAGTACAAAATACCCTATATGACCACCATCGCCGCCGCCCGCGCCACCGAAACCGGTATCCGCGAAGCCCGGCAGGGTGACTCCGTCTTGAAATCTCTTCAGGAGTATCTCCAAGACTGACTTACTTTCTTTTCACGGGAAAAGAAAGTAAGCAAAGAAAAGCGTAGTGTCGCGGCGGTCATTTGACCGCCTTGATCGGTCTTTTTCACGGGAAAAGAAAGCAAGCAAAGCAAAGCGGCGTGTCGCGGCGGTAATTATTTGCATGCTCATCCTCAATATCGCCCGCACTCTGATAGAGGGTGTTTCTGCCTGAGAAAAGGCAACTGTTTTTTACAGCCTTTTGTGGGATTTTTTGGGAAGTTTTGGGAAATTGTGGGAGCAGTCTGCATGCGGTATGATTGCAGACGGGTAACCACGCATGTCCATAAAGTCCATCCCCGGTGGTCAACGCCGACCACGCCGGTCAGAGTTTGCGGCTGTTTGCATGCTCATCCTCAATATCGCCCGCAGTCTGATAGAGGGTGCTTCTTCCTGAGAAAAGGCAACTGTGTTTTACAGCCTTTTTGGGAAATTGTGGGAAGTTGTGGGAATTTTGTGGAAATTTTGTGGAAATTTTTGGGAGCAGTCTGCATGCGGTATGATTGCAGACAGGTAACCACGCATGTCCATTAAGTCCATAAAGTCCATCCTTGGTGGTCAACGCCGACCACGCCGGTCAGAGTTTGCGGCGGTTTGCATGCTCAGCCTCAATATCGTCCGCACTCTGATAGAGGGTGCTTCTGCCTGAGAAAAGGCAACTGTGTTTTACAGCTTTTTGGGGAATTTTTGGGAGCAGTCTGCATTGATGCGGCCCCAAAAAGTTGGAATGAGTACAAATCTTAAATATTTTTGCAAAATTTATAACAACAGTATTTACAAAATGAAAAAATGGTGATATAGTAATTGCGGAGACGGTAATTCCAACACAGACTGCTTATGTTGGATCTAATTTTTTTTGCAGTTTAGTGTAACATGTTACCTTGAGTATTTGCACCAATTTTCAACAACTTGACAGAAAGGACGCGCATGATGAAAAACCAACTGCTGATATTGACGGTTTTCGCCGGAGTGCTTATGGCATA
>JAFVZG010000131.1 GCA_017508285.1 Lentisphaeria bacterium
AGTCAGCGGCAAACGGCTGACCAGCAGCGGTTGCGGCGCGTTTTCTTTATCCAGAGAAAGTACGGAGTTCTGCTTGAGGATGGAATAATTATCTTCATCACACTCCGGAGCGGCGACGGCTGAAACGGCTCCCAATTCAGCGGCAAGTTTTACTGCAAAACTGTTGGATATGTGAAACGGATAGCGGACATGGATACGGATATTTTGCAGATCTCGGAGCAATTCAAAGGCGTGCCAGGAATTGACGGTGAAATCCCTGGTTCCGTCGGCATAGGCGGCACGGATGGCAGTTCGCCACTTATCCAATCCGGTTTCCGGGATGAATGGCGGCAGATCAAAGGATTTTTCAGCTTTTTCAATCGGAGCCGGATGGGGCAGAGCTGCGTGAGTTTCCGCGTAAAATTTCTCCATCATCACGGGGTGTTCCGGGAAAAAGTCAAGTTTTTCCAGATGCGGAGAAAAAAACTCCCAGCACTCCCGCCGGAGAGTTTTCAGTACGGCAGCCGGAACGAAAAAGCTGCCGTCAACATCTGCCGAAATTTTTCCCGGAGCAAATCCCGGCGGCAGAGCTTCAGCAAAGACCGCTGCGGCTTTTTCCGGAGAAAACGGCTGCTTTTCCGCCGGAGCAAAACTGGTATGTTTTTTCCAGATTTCTGTTATGCCCGGGATTTCGGCGTGCCACATATTTGCCGAACAGCGCAGTTTCAGCGGTATTTCCCTGCGGAAAAGCGGCAGTGCCGCCGCTCGGCGGGAGAAATCAAAACCATTTTCTCCGATGCGGCGTATCTCATATCCGGCAGCAGCGCGGAATTTTCCGCTGATAAAGACGGTTTCTTTGCTTTTCGCCCGGATGATCTTTTCCCGGCGATGGTTTTCCATGGCGGCAAGGGTGAAACTTTCCCCATCGCCGCCGGATAACGGCATGACCCGCAGACGGTCGCCCAGATGCAAAGATGAGCGCACTTTGACCAGCATGCCGGAACGGATGACTTTTTCCACCGTGGCGCAGCATTCACCGAATGTGCCGCTTACCGATGGATCGATCAATTCTTTCCAGTCGCGTTTGAAGTAAAATCCGGTACTTTTCTTCCGTCCCGGAACCGTCCGGAATATATTGTCAGCTTCGCGTGCAGCATCCGGATCGCCGGGGTTGTCCAGCAGTAACCGGTAGGCGCGGGCAGTTTTCCAGATGTAGTCAGGAGTACGCAGACGTCCTTCGATTTTCAAAGAGGCGATACCTGTTTTATCCAGTTCTTCCAGCAAGGTGTTTCCCGCCAGATCAGCCGGGGAAAAAATCCGCATATCACGGGCGTTTTTTTGTGAAAACGCGCGTCGGCACGGCTGCTTGCAGCGGCCGCGGTTGCTGCTTTCGCCGTAAAGATGGTGGGAAAAAAGACATCTGCCGGAGAGTGAACAGCACAATGAACCGTGCAGAAACACTTCCAGTTCGACTTTGCTTTTTTGAGCGATGAGACGCAATTCATTCAGAGTTATCTGCCGTTCCAGAATGACCCGTTTCATTCCCAGACGGTGCGCCAATGCAACTCCGGCGGAGTTGTGAATGCCCATTTGCGTGGAGGCGTGCAGCGGCAGTTGCGGAAAATATTTGCGGACGATGGCGATCACACCGGGGTCTTGAACGATCAGAGCATCGGGACGGAATTTGTCAAGCATCAGAAGCTGTTCAAATAACGCACCGAGTTCTTTTTCCCAAACCAGCGTATTGAGTGTCAAGTAAACTTTTTTACCGGCTGCGCGGGAAAAATTCAGCAGTTTGCCCAGAGTTTCCGGGGTGAAATTTTCAGCCCGCTCTCTGGCGTTGAAGCGACCGAGGCCGCAATAGACCGCATCGGCACCGCCGTCAAAGGCGGCGATGGCAGTTTCCAGATTTCCGGCAGGGCTGAGCAGTTCCATATACAATACGGTTCCCGTGGGTTACATTCCGGATATTTCACTCCAGGTTTTGAAGTGGAGTTTGGCGATTTTGGGGAATATTTCTGAACCGCTGCCGGCGAAAATGGCGGAGGCACATTCTTTGACCAGAGGCCCGGCACCTTTGGGCAGCGGTTTGCCGGAAATTTCTGATAATTTCTGCATCCCGGCAAGGAAGCCATCCCGGGCAAGAATACTTGCGGCGGCAACGGCTACATCACTTTCGGCACGGACCATCTGTTCCATTTTGATTTTTCTGCCGCGCTCCATCAGTGCGTTGCAAATCAATCTCTCATCGGCAAATTTATCAGAAAGCATCCGCGGACACTCCGGACGCAATTCCAACAGATTTTCAATTACTCTTGCGTGCCCCCATGCCAGCAGACGGTTGAGGTTGCCTATTGAGCTGTAAAGCCGGTTGTAAGTTTCCGGCATCAAAGTTACACAAGAGTAACTTCCGGCTGCGATCCGGCGAATCTCTTTTGCCAGGCGGATGATTTTTTCCTGCGAGGTGATTTTTTTTGAGTCACAAACTCCGAGTTTCCGCAATTCCGGTGCAGTTTGAGGAGTTACCACCACTCCGGCGATGATGAGCGGACCGAAGAAATCTCCCTTGCCGCTCTCGTCGATACCGCCATGAATAGTCAATTCTTCCGGATCGGCTCCGGCAGAATTGTCAAGCGTGTAGTTGAATGAGTGCAAAATTTCCGGTTCAAGGGTGTAGAGGATAAATTCTTCAGTTCCTTTTCCCTGAACTACCAGTTTTCCGCTTTCATAAGCGACGACATTGACTTTATTGCCGGAGGCTTTGAATAATGCATACGGAAGGGATGAGAATTCCCATCCGCGGCTTTCAAGCAAACTTTTTAATGCCGCAGCTTCCAATTCGGTGATGGTGCATGAGTAACTGTTGACAGCCATGATATTTCCCTTACAATCCGGTCGGCACTTCGGCAAAAAATGTTTCAACCGGATAGTTGTCGGCGATTAATTTCTGCATGGCAAGAACTCCGGTGGTTTCGCTGGCGTAGTGACCGAGGGCAATTACTGCAACAGACAATTCCTGAGCCGGATGATGCATTATATGCTCCATTTCTCCGGTGATCAGCAAATCACATCCGGCAGTATGGGTGTCGAAAACGGCATCGACTCCGCCGCCTCCGGAAACGATGGCAACAGTGTTGATCTTTGTGTCGGAATTGCCCCGGAGAAGAGGTTTTATTTCCAATTCATCTGCGAAAAAATCCGCGATATCGCTTAATTTTCCGGGTTCCGGCAGTTCACCTTTGAATCCGATATATGCTCCATCGTATTCAAAAAAAGGTTCTCTATTCTGCAGGCCGATCATATCGGCAAGGCAGGCATTGTTGCCGTAAATGCTGTGTGCATCCAGCGGCAGGTGGGCGGCATATAGAGATATCCCGTTATTGAAAAGTGTGGCGAAACGGCGGGCATTGATCCCGGTCCAGCGTTTTATACCTCCACCCCAACTGATCCCGTGGTGTACGAATATGAAATCACATTTTTCAGCTGCGGCAATATCAAAAACCTCCTGACAGGCATCGACGGCAAAAAGCACTTTGCTGACTTCTGTTTTTCCCTCTATTTGCAATCCGTTGTTGGATACATCTCCGGAAAATGCTGCGATATTCAGGGTCTTATCGAGAAAAGCGGTTAATTCATCCCGTTTGATCATGGTGAAAATCCTCTGTATTAGATTGACTGCAACATAATATAAACACCGGACTGCCGGAAATCAAGTATAACTACTTGCAAAAATGATATAAGCATTGTATATTATGTGAACAACCATGGTTGCATAATAAAATTGGAGAAAAAGAGAATGCACAAGGTACTTATTCCGACCAAACTGGACAAATTCGCCGCAGATATGCTCACTCAAAAAGGTTACGAGGTCATCCTTGATGCCTCTTCTCCTATCGAAGATCAGGTTGCAAAAAATTCTGATGCCGAAGTATTGATCGTCCGCAGTGAAAAAGTTACCAAAGAGATCATTGATGCACTTCCGGCGTTGAAACTGGTGGTTCGTGCCGGAGCCGGTTACAATACCATTGATACCAAATATGCCCGCAAACGCGGCGTCGATGTCATGAATACTCCCGGCGCAAACAGCAATGCCGTCGCCGAAGAAGTGGTATCCCTGATGCTTGCCGCTTACCGTCATCTGATTCCGGCTGATGCTTCCACCCGTGCCGGTCTCTGGGAAAAAAGCAAATTCATGGGACATGAACTTACCGGCAAAACCGTCGGTATCCTCGGCCTCGGTCATATCGGTCAACTGGTGGTGAAACGCCTCAGCGGTTTTGATATCAAATTCCTCGGTTACGATCCGATGATCTCTCCCACCCGGGCAGAGGAGATCGGAGTCGAATCCTGCTCTGTTGACCGGATTTTTGCCGAAGCTGACTGCATCACACTGCATATTCCTGAAAATGAAGAGACCCGCGGCATGATCAACCGCCGTCTTTTTGAGATGATGAAACCCGGTGCCATGCTGGTCAACTGTGCCCGTGCCGGAATCATCAATGAAGAAGATCTGCGGGCTGTCAAGGCTGAGAAAAAGATCATTTACTGCAACGATGTTTATCCTAAAGATGCCGCCGGTGAAAAGAGTGTTGCCGATGTGGCTGATATCATGATGCCCCACCTCGGAGCCAATACCTTTGAGGCAAACTTCAATGCCGCCAAACGCGCCGCAGAACAGACTATCGCTTACTTTGAGCAGGGAATTACCAACTGCGTGGTCAATAAAGCGCTGCCGGATGGTTTGGATGCCGGTTATCAGAAACTTGCCTATGTCCTTACTTCTCTGACCAGAGCATATCTCGGTGCTGAAAACAATCCCACCCGGATCGAAACCAGTTTCTACGGCAAACTTGCCGAGTATGCCAAATGGCTTCTGCCTCCCGTGGTTGCAGCTATTGCCAAAGATTTCGCCGTCGAGCAGGGACCGAAAGAAGCGGAACAATTCCTTGCCGATGCCGGAGTGGAAGTCGTCAATCGTATGGTCGATAACAATAAGCACTACGGTGAAGCTATGACCATCGATCTCTTTGTCGGCGGTGAAAATGGTATTTTCAAAGGCGGTGCCCGCGGTACGATCACTGAAAACAATCCGATGATTTCCCGTTTGGATGATTTTGATAAGCTCTATTTCAATCCTGCCGGCAATCATCTCTTTGTGGAGTATGCCGATGAGCCGGGCGTGATCGGCAGAATTGCCGGTATTCTCGGTGAAAAAAATATCAATATCGTTGATATCCGCGCTCCTCAAAATGTGAAAAGCGGTCGTTCTCTCAGCGTGATCACCACGAATGTGGAAGTGCCGGAGATGTTGGTCAATAAAATCCGCGAAGCGGTGAATGCGACCAAAGCTTTCAGTTTCTCCTTTGAGGGCTGATCTGCAATAGATTTATACTGTATCCCGCCACGATTTTACCGTGGCGGGTATCCTCTTTCAATAATGTCGAGGTAAAGCATTGGCTAAAGACGCGCAGCAGAATTTCCCGGATGATGCAAATATGCAAATGCCGCTTGCAGTTGACGGTTTTCGCCGTCATCGTGCCGGGGCGTTGGTACGCATCAACCTTGCTCCGATGATGGGCAGGCGTGATGCGGTGCTGGATGCTGCTTCCACCTTGGTGCATGCATTAAAAGAGGACCAATTGGCAGATAATCAGACAGTATATTCTTATTTGAATGGATTGTTTACTGCGGCGGACCGCAGTACATTCCGGATCAGCGGCATGTTCAATAATGCCGATACGGTTGCCCGCGAACAGCGTTTGGCAGTTCATATCGGCAACCTTGCCAAACTGGCGGAAGCTCTGGATGAATTCAGCGAATTGAAAACGCGGATGCATTCGGCAGTGGCATTTTATGCCGATGATCCGGCAAGTGAATTTGATTCGGACTATTCCGATCGCATCAATCAGCGGCTCAGTGTCATCGAGCGCAATCTGCTGGTTCAATTGTATGAATATTTTGACCGGGTGGGAGCGCGTATTTCCCGCTATCGGCAGTATGCGGTAAAAAACTTCAGCAAAGATTATTTGGAGCGTTACCGCAAATCATATTTTTCCGTGATGGAAAAATGTGATCAGGCATTTGAAAAGTTTTCTGTTAAAAATATCAACCCCAACCCCGAAGGTTTCTTCAAATGAAAAATTATCGGATCGAACTTGCTCCGCTGCCGGTATGGCGCGACCCCCGCGGCGAAGCACTCGTACGGCAGGCGGCAGCCGTCTGTGGAATCACTCTTGATGAAGTTTATACCCGTGATGTCTTTACTCTGGCGGCAGACTGCAGCGGAGAGGAAGCCGCAAAAATTGCAGAGCTGCTTCATAATCCGGTGTTGCAGATGTGGCGTACCAACGATGCCAAATCCGCCAATTTTGTGCCTGCCAAATCTTGCGACTTTCTGGTGCGTATCGGATTTAAGCCGGGAGTGACTGACAATGTCAGCCGTACATTCCGGAGTGCTGCTGCGGATATTCTCGGCAGAAAGCTGCGCGATGATGAGCAGGTTTTCTCTTCGACAGAGTATCTGCTTTCCGGTAAAATCACCAAAGCTGATGCGGAAACCATCGGTTTCAAATTACTTGCCAATGAATTGATTCAGAGTGCGCTGGTGCTGGATGGCAAGGATAGTGAAAATGTTCCGGATAATCTTCCCTATGTCCATGCTGCTGAAAAAGTGGAAGTGCGTAAATATAATCTGGAAGTATCGGATGAAGAACTGGTGAATATCAGTAAAAAAGGTATTCTCGCGCTGAGTCTGGAAGAAATGAAATCCATCCAGAATTACTTCCGCACAGCTTCCGGTCGTGAAGAATTCGGTTTGGATGCCAATCCGACCGATGTTGAAATGGAAGTTCTCGCTCAGACCTGGAGTGAACACTGCAAACATAAGATTTTCAGTGCTGAGATCGACTACGAAAACAGCGAGACCGGTGAAAAACAGACGATCGATTCCTGTTACAAAACTTTTATCAAAGACAGTACCAAAGAGATCGCCGGCAAGGTCGATTGGCTGGTGTCGGTCTTCAAGGATAATGCAGGTGTCATCGACTTTAATGACAAATGCGATATCGCCTACAAAGTGGAAACACACAACAGTCCTTCTGCTCTTGATCCTTACGGCGGTGCCATGACCGGTATTGTCGGAGTGAACCGCGACCCGATGGGAACCGGGCAGGGGGCTGAATTGCTGATCAATGTCTGGGGGTACTGTCTCGGATCACCCTTCACCGATGAGAGCAATGTCCCGGAAGGGTTGCTGCATCCCCGCCGTTTGCGTGACGGTGTCCACAAAGGCGTGATCGACGGCGGCAACCAGAGCGGTATCCCTTACGGTAACGGCTGGGAGTATTTTGATGACCGTTATATCGGCAAACCGTTGGTTTACTGCGGTACGGTCGGCAAACTGCCCAAAAGTGTAAATGGAGTTCCCGGCAGTTCCAAACGCATTGAACCGGGTGATTTGATCGTTATGGGCGGTGGAAGAATCGGTAAAGACGGTATTCACGGTGCTACATTCTCCAGTGAGGAACTTCACAAAGATTCTCCGGTTCAGGCGGTACAGATCGGTGACCCGATCACCCAGAAGAAACTCTCAGATTTCATTATGGAAGCCCGTGACCGCGGCTTGTACCGTTTTATTACTGACAACGGTGCCGGCGGCTTATCTTCAAGTGTTGGTGAAATGGCTGATGAGTGCAACGGATGCCGTATGGATCTTGCCAAGGCTCCTTTGAAATATGCCGGTATGCAGCCCTGGGAAATTCTGGTTTCCGAGGCTCAGGAACGCATGAGTTTTGCGGTTCCTCCGGAAAAAATCGATGAATTCAAAAAACTTGCCGAGGAACGGGATGTTGAAGTTTCCGTGCTTGGTGAGTTTACTGATAACGGTAAATTCCACATGCTCTATAACGGTAAGACGGTTGCCTATATCGATATTGAGTTCATGCATGACGGTTTGCCGAAAATGCATCTCAAAGCCACCTGGAAGACTCCGGAATTTCCTGAACCGGAACTCGCCGGAAGGGATCTGGCTGCCGATACTATGAAACTTATCGGTGCGCTGAATATTTGCTCTGATGAGTATAAAGCGCGTCAGTATGATCACGAAGTCAAAGGTTTGAGCGTATTGAAACCATTTGCCGGTCGCGGCAGAGATGTGGCGGCAGATGCCACTGTGACAATGGTTGAACCGTTGAGCAAAGATGGTGTTATTCTGGCATCGGCGATTTTGCCGCGTTACAGCGATATCGACACTTATCACATGGCGGCAAGCTGTATCGATCTGGCGGTTCGCCGGGTGATCGCGGTCGGCGGTGACTTGAAAATGATTGCCGGTTTGGATAACTTCTGCTGGCCCGACCCGGTGCGCAGTGAAAAGACTCCCGATGGCGAGTACAAGCTTGCCCAGTTGGTGCGTGCCAATCAGGCTATTTACGATTATACGAGAAAATATCTGGTGCCGTGTATTTCCGGTAAGGACTCCATGAAAAACGATTCCACCCGCGGCGGCAGAAAAATTTCCATTCCCCCGTCACTGCTTTTCAGCGTGATTTCCCGTTTGGATGATATTTCCCGGGCAGTTTCTTTTGATACCAAGCAGGCGGGTGATACGGTTTATGTGGTCGGCTTGACCAAACCTGAACTCGGTGGCTCAGAATATTTCAATATGCTGGGCTTTACCGGCAATAATGTTCCGAAAGTTGACGCGGAATACTCCATTGATATCTGCAACCGGGTAAGTGCTGCCACCAAAGCGGAATTGGTCAATTCTCTGATCACTCCGGCATTGGGCGGTATCGGTATCGCGTTGGTCAAGAGTGCAATCGCCGGCCGGTTGGGTATGGATATCGATCTTGATAAGATCCCCTGTGAGAATTGTTCCGCTCTTGAAGCGTGGTTCTCGGAATCCAACAGTCGTTTTATTGCCACGGTTCCGGAGAAAAACCGTGCTGCATTTGAAGCGATTTTCGCCGGTGTTCCCTGTGCCGCCATCGGTCAGGTAACTGCTGACAAGTATCTCAAGGTAACCGGAAGAGGAGCCGGTTGCGAACTTGAGTTGGATGCGTTGTTGAGCAATTATAAAAAGACGCTCGACCGCATATAATCGGGAGAAAGTATCCGGGGCATATTTTTGCCCCGGAATGCTTTTTTCTGAAAAACAGAGAGGAGAGTGACGATGGAGAAAGAGGAGAGTCGTCGCAACCTTGAAGCGGATGCTTTGATCCGGGAAAACATGCGTTTGGTGCTGAAAATCGCCAACGATTTTCTCGGTCGCGGCTTGCCGTGGGATGATCTGGTTTCGGAAGGTAACCGTGGATTGGTCATCGCAGCGCACCGCTTCAATCCGGATTTGGGAGCAAAGTTCAGTACTTACAGTGCATGGTGGATCAAGCAGGCTATCCATCAGGCACTTGCTGAGCAGACCCAAACTATCAGGGTTCCGGTCGGAACTCAGTTGAATTCCCGCAGGATCAAGCGGTCAGTGAGAAAATTGACCATTGAATTGGGCAGGGTCCCTACCGATGAGGAAGTCGCAGCTGATGCAAAAGTATCCATGGCAACGGTGTTGCGTTTGCGTGATACCCGGCAGGTGGATATGCAGTATCTCAATGAATTTGTCGGTAATGACGATTCAGACGGAGTGGAACTGCAGGAATTTTTTGCCGATGATGCCTGTGGTACGCCGGATCAGAAGTTGATCCAGGTGGAAGATATTGAGCAGCTTCTTGAGCTGCTTGACGGTTTGCCGGATAAAGAAAAGCAGGTGTTGAAACTGCGTTTCGGAATGGATGGTTCTCCGGTTATGACATTGGAAGATGTCGGCGGTTTGCTGCATTGCACCAGTGAAAGAGTGAGACAGATCCAGAATCAGGCATTGAAACGTTTGCATCGCCAAATGTTGGAAAATGCGTAAAAATCAGGGGCTGTTGCTTTGTTGCAGCAGCCCCTGTCAGGTTTATACCGTTGATTATATCAGAATTCAATCGCGATTTGCAGCTCTTCTTTTACCGGAATGCAGTAAATGTCATTAAGATAGGCGCGTTCCGGAAGGACGATCATTACATTCAGCGGTTTATCTTCTGTTGCAATTCCGGCATGATGCCACACGCCGGGGCGAAGCATGATCATTGTACCTTTGGGAACCAGAAATGCTTCAACATCATCAGCCGGGAACTCCTGAGAGGCATTGGCTGGAGCACACCAGAAAATGGCATCCTGATCCAATGGCATGGCGGCTTCTGAAGTGAAGTTGTGGTATTCCGCATCGGTAATGACCATGGGGCGCGGCATGATACGGCAAGTTGAAAAAGATGGTACAGCGCCGCCGAGATCGACTTGCAGCATATCCCGGAAAAATGCCAGAACTGCATCTTTTGGACCGGTGGCAGGCTCGGAAAGCGGATCAATAAAATTTGCAAAAGAACCGAATTTATGAAAATTCTCTCTGGTCAGTTTCTGTACTTTGATTGATTTCATAGTGGATTGTCCTTTCTTTTTGTTATATTAATCGCGTAATTGTCCATTGCCTATTGCTACCCATTTGTAAGAACATAATTCAGCGGGCCCGACCGGTCCTCTGGCGTGAAGCCGGTCGGTACTGATACCGACGACTGCTCCCATTCCGTAATCTCCACCGCCGGAAAGCCGGGTGGAGGCATTCACCAATACCGATGCAGAGTCCACTTCCGCAATAAATTTATCTGCCATGCTCATAGACGAGGTTATAATGCCGTCAGTGTGACCGGAACCATGTGCGGCAATATGGGCGATCGCCTCATCGATCCCGTTGACGATCCTGATAGACAGAGTTGCAGAAAGATACTCGGTATCCCAATCTTCATCTGTTGCCGGCAGGCACTCTTTAATAATCTTGCAACATTCCCGGCATCCTCTTAATTCAACTCCGTTATCGAGTAATGCAGAGGCAAGCGGCGGTAAAATTTTTTGAGCAGCGGCAGCATCAATAAGCAATGTTTCCAAAGCATTGCAAACCTCAACTCTCTGGCATTTGGAGTTGATAACGATATCAGTTGCCATAGTTACATCGGCATCCGGAGCAATATATTGATGACAGATCCCGTCATAATGCTTCAATACCGGGATTCTGGTGCCTTCTGAGATCGCTTTGATCAAACTTTTACCACCCCGCGGAATAATCAAATCAATATATTCATCCTGTTTCAACAGATCGGCAACTACCGCGTGGTCACTGGAATCTATCAATTGTATCACATCGGCAGGGATTCCGGCTTCTACTGCGGCTTCCCGCATGGCATTGGCAAGGATCCGGTTGGTCTGCAATGACTCTGAACCGCCTTTTAAGATAACCGCATTACCGCTTTTCAGCGCAACTGCTGCGGCATCAGTAGTTACATTGGGACGGGCTTCGTAGATCATGGCGATAACTCCGATAGGGACAGAGATTTTTCGCACTTTCAAGCCGGATGGCATGGTTTTACCTTCAAGGATATTTCCCACCGGATCCGGTAATGCGGCTGCTTCTTTCAAACGCTTGACCATGTAATCAAAAATTTTTTCTGTTACCTGCAGCCGCTTTTTGAATGCCGGTGTCAAATCCGGTGCGGCGGCGATATCGGCAGCATTTGCAGACATAACTTCTGCTTTGTACTGCAGCAGTTTGCCAGCCATTTTGTTAAGAGCGTTTTCTCTGGTTGAACCGGGAAGAGAGGCAAGAATACGGGAAGCGTTTTTCGCCCGTTGGGCGATTGATCTGATATCTGGCATGATTTTACTCCGTTTCACTTTACTCTTGCGGATACAATTGTTTGGTTTGTTTAGTAAAATTCCAATGATTGGGAGTTTGAAATTCGATCGCCAGCGGTTTGCTGCGTTTGCCGAAAGTTTCTTCAGCATAGACTTCAAAGCGCATCAATTTTCCGGGAACGAGGGTTTTCTCCGGAATTTTTATGGAAAATTCCGTGGTCTGATGCCGCTGGTAACGATAGAAGTCACTGATATACTCCGCCTCTTTTACGGTTTCCCATTGCCCATCATCATTTTTTACCAGAGCGCGCATGAAATAACTGAATACCAGATCATCATGCCGCGCCGGGGTAAAGAGCAGGTATGCGAAGCCGAAATCATGCCGCAACGACATTTGGGCATTTTCAGGAAATTGCGGTGGAAGAGTGTGTTTTGCCCGATCATCGGTGTAGAGAGCTTTTGCCGGATCATAAGGGATCGCAACTTTCCAAACCTTATCCGGTTTTATTTCCCGGTTGTTGTCCCCGATGTGATAACGGCGGATCTCCACCCGGTCAGAAAAAATATTCATCATCATTGCCTGTTGGACTTCTCTGGCATAAGGGAGGATCGAACCATTGGTTACATTGCGGTATTTGCCGCCGATGCATCCGTAACTTAAAGTTGAGGTAGTCAGTGCGGTGAATTCCCCCTGCCAGATCGCTTTTTCACTGTCGATCGGGTAATGGGTGTGACCGGATAAAGAGATCACTTGCGGATAATTATTGAGCAGATTACGCAATTTGACTCTGCCGCGCATACTTCTTGCCACAGTGTTTTTCGGTGGATAATGAGTAACGAGGAATATCGGCTTTTTATTATCCCGGGCGACCGCCTGATCGAGAACTTTTTTTAACTTTCCGATCATTTTATCTGAATATTCGGTATGGTATTTTTTGCTGTTTTCTTCGGTGAAAGTTATGAAATCATAGCCGCCGACAGTCTGGCGCGAAGGATTATCCCGGCTGATTTTCAAGCCGTCGGCAAAATCATTCCAGATGATTTCGTTACTGATAGGCGGTCTGCTCCAGAATTCATGATTTCCTGCGCAAGCGACCTGTACCGGGGGGGTATCCGGGAAATTTTCCCTGAAAACATCCATGTAGATATCGTAAATTTTCGGGTCGGTACGGTCGGCGAGGTCCCCGGCGATGATCAAAGCATCCGGTTCAAAGGACGATAAAAACTTCAATGCCTTATCGGTATTGACCATGCCCCAGTGATTTCTCTCTGCAACTGCTTGAGAGTCGCTGATGACCGCAATTTTCAGCAGGGGAGTTTCTTTTACAGCACAACCGGCGAGGAGCAAAACCGCCGCAAAAAAGGGAAAAAACTGTTTCATTTGGATAAGAAAATATGTTGGTTAAAAAGTTTGGTTCTTCCTGTAATATAATATCATTCAGGGAAATTTTCAAGTTAACGGCAGTTTTTTCCGGTAAAAGGTTGGGTCCATGCCCGTTGAGTTTCCGGATAAAAAAGTGTTTTCAATGAACATGGAGTATTACTGATTGCCACCGCTCTTACATATAGATCATCATCGCTCATGGTATAAGCAGCTGAAGTGCCTTTGACTGACATTGCAGTGATGCCGATATCTTCTCCGATGACCGGGATATTCCGGCAGAAACGGCGGTCATCCTGCCGGAACTTTCTGTTTCGGCAATTCCGGTCAAAACCTTTTTTTGTCACGATGAAATTTATCTCATATCCGGTATTTTCTTCCGGGGCGATTTCCACTTTTAATGTTCCGGATGCCGGATCGAATTCAATATCTTTGAAATATACTCCGCATGTGGAGTAGAAATCACCGTTTTTCATGGCGTTTATCAAATTATCGGCACTCATTTCCCCCGGACAATTTACCATGATCCAGCCGTGATTGCAGCCGAGCAGTCCGTCGATTTTTTCCGGGCAGTAATAGTGAGCATCGTCACTTGCCGTGGCGTATATCACTCCGGCATTATCGCTTATCCGGCAAGCCAATACATAATCCCAGTATTTGTCGGGAGAATTTACCGGATCATCGGTTTCGATTTCCACGCCGATACCATTGTTGCAAATTTCCATGAATTTCAATTCGGGATGAGTGATCACTAATTGAGGATCAATATCCCAGTAACGCCAAAATGGATGATTCACCATTAAAAAAGAGTTACTTTTTAACTCATTTGCCGCCTGCTGATAATTGGCGATATTGGCAGAAAAACTCTTTTCGATGGTTTCTTTGGGGATGGCGGCGGTTATGGTGCGGGGAAGATTTATGGCATTGAGATGTATTTCGCAGTATTCTCCGGATTTTTTGTCGATATGTCCGGCAGTGATCTCGCAACCGGGAATGAGAGTGAATTTTTCCGGTATTTCCCACTCCTTTTGCAATTCATCAAAAGATTTCAATCTGGCGAAACGGCGTATGCCGATCGATTTGACCTCAATACTGCTGCCGCACAAATCCTGAGCGAATTTGATCTCATCAGCGGTAAGATTGGGCGGCCAGATATTGTTGCTTACCGCATCGATGACTGCCGGTATACTCTCTTGTTGAAATATATTGTGATCGGAAAGGCAGACGAAATCAAACCCGAGTTTATCCCGGTATACACACAACGCTGCTTCCGGAAGAGCACGCCCGTCTGACCAGAAACTATGCGAATGGATAGCCCCTTTTTTCCAGTTTTTCATAATAAATGCCTGCTTATTTTTTCAAAACAAGGGTATCGGGGAGCAATATATCGCAATCGATCTCATCCGGTACAGTACAAAAGATATCTCTACCGCTCTTTTTTACCGAGATTTCTCCGTATGGCGTGCGGTAACTGAATTCATAATCACCTGCTTCCGGAATATCTGCCGGGCAGATGGATATCTTTTTGAAGCCGGGGGAAATGATTTTTATACCGGCAAGGAAAGAGAAGCACCATGCGGTGAAGTCTCCGAACATAATGTGAGTTTGAGAGGCAGAGCCATCCCATTTTTCCCACAGGGTTGTTGCCCCCCGGATCATCCAATTGCCCCAACCGGGATACTCGGTCTGGGTGTAAAGTTTGAAGGCATCCTGAATATACCCGTATTCGGCAAGTATCCTGGGGATGATTTTCGCTCCGACAATACCGAAGTCGGCTTTATGCGCATTGGCGCGCACCTGCTCAGCCAGATGTCCGGCAAGGGCAGGGGAGTTATCCAAATTGAAGAATAATGCACAGGCATTGGCAGTCATTTCATCTTTGGCATAAGAACCATCCGGATTACGGAAGTTTCGTATAAAAGCTTCTTTGACCGATGCTTTTTCTGCTGTGAAAAACTCCAGATCTTCCGGTTTGATGACGGAGGCGATTTTTTCGGCAATATTCATCATATACCAGACATAGGCGGTTGAGGTCAGGGCAACGGTAACGATCCGCTGTTGCGACCAGTGGCACCAGTCGCCAAGCCCGAAGTCAAAAACGCCTTTGCTGTTTTTACGGGTAAGAACATAATCCAGATAACGGCGCATATTCGGGTAATATTTTGCAGCACAGGATATATCTCCGGTGAATCGCCATATCTGGTATGGCAATTCAAAGAGTACCGCATCCCATACCGGGCCGCTTCCCCAGTTGTATCCCCAGCCGGAGGTCGGAGCGATGCCGGAAAGTTGCCCGGTCGCACGCTGGGCATCGGCAATGATCTGTAAATAGTGGTCATAGTTTGCTGCAGCATCGAAAGACCATAATCCGGTTTCGCAGGCGAGCATGGCATCACCGGTCCAGCCGTTTTTCTCCCGGTGCGGGCAGTCGGTTGGTATCCCGGTAAAGTTGCCGGTGTAACTGTTTGCTGTACACTTAAGCAGTTTTCCGGCGATTTCGTTGGCGATAACAGCTTTGCCGTTGGCTGCGAAAGAGGAGTAAATATAACTGGCATAAACTTTCAGATTCTTTACCTTGCCTTCTGTAATGAATTTTACATACCGGAATCCGTGATAGGTAAATTCCGGATGCCAGCAAAAGGAATCGGTTTTACCGTGGATATAGATATCAGTCTGGGTAATGTCGCCGTTAATGATATACGGGTTGATATTGCTTTGGTCGATATCTTTGTTGTCTGCGAGCAATTCACTGTATATTATGGTGATTTTTGTGCCGGGTTCAGCAGAAACACAGATATTGCAGTAACCGGTGATATTTTTGCCGAAGTCATAAATCGTGGAACCATCGCTCAATTGCCAAAAATCTGCCGGAGAAACTTTCTCCATTTCCCGGCATTGCGGGCAGTTCTCTTTGGTAATGATCCCCGGCGGAGGTGATACCGGCGCGACCGGCTGCCACAAAGAGTCATCAAAGCCCGGCATATCCCAATATGGAGTGATTTTCCCGGCATCAAAATGTTCACCGGAGCGCAGATGATTGAAAATTATTCCGCTGTGACACCCTTTCCAGCTCTCATCTGATGCGACGATAACTTTGCCGTCGGCGATCAACTCCAGTGCAAGCCTGGGGTAATTGCGCCATATTGCTTTGTCAAAGTGCCATGTTTCATGGGTGCCGCAGTTGAACCAGCCGTTACCGAGTAAGGCGCCGATAACATTTTCTCCGGGCTGCAGCAGAGTAGAGATATCATATTGGCACATGCCGGTGCGCTTATCCAATTGAGTGACCGCCGGGATCATCACATCATCGGTGATCCGTTTGCCATTGACGGTTATTACAGCCCAGCCGGGTGCGGCGAAACGGATCACAGCTGCGGCAGGTACTTTATCCAGATGAAAACTTTTTCTCAGTTGCGGTGCCGGCAATTCCTGACATCTCCAATCGATGGCTTCGCCATCCAGATTTATCCACAGCATGATATACGGATCTCCTTTGAAATTCTATTGGGAAGTATGATATAAGGTACAATAAAAACCCCGCTTTGTCAAGCGGGGTTTCCGGTTATTTGCGTTCAAATTTATAAAGTCTGGTTTCGTGCTTCCGCAACTTGACTGTAAAACTTTTTCCCCCTTGATTCAGCGGGATATTTTTACCGTCGATCAGGTCGGTGACTTTTGCGGCGGCGAATGGCAGAATGACCGTTTTTTCTCCGGCAGAAGCCGTGTGGATAAAGCAGGTCGCGCCATTGGTTCCGATCGGATCATTGCTGTCAAGCCAGATGTGTACCCCGGCTTTGCGGAATATCTGCCGGTACAATTCCGGGGTCAACTGGGTGGATGATAAATAATATCTGGTGTGATCCGGGTATGATTTTGAAATAAATGCGGCATTACCGATCGCTTTGGGTTTGAATGGCATTTTGCCGGAAACTTTTTCAAATTCAAAACCGGTAACTTCTTTCATGCTTTCTTTGGATATTTTCTTATCTTTGATGATTCCCGCTCCGGGAGTAAAGACCACCGCAGCACCGTTTTTGCAGAGTTTATCATTGATCGCCTTGCGTATTTCAGGGGTGAGGTGGAACCCGTTTACGATGACGAAGCACTTGTATTGTTTTACCGGGAAGTTATCCATTAAAATATCTTCCAGCCAATAGGCATCGGTCTGGGCTCCGGATTTGCCGGTATTTATCCGCAAAAGATAACTGCTGGGATTGGTTACCGGAGCATTATTCTCAATAAGATACGGCAGGGAACCGATTGAATAAAGCAATGCCACATCCGGTTTGACTGTTTGCGCCGGATTGAAATTTTCTTTGAATGCCCGGTTCAAAATTTCCCCGGCTTCAATCAATCCCTGATTGCGATAGGAGTTGCCGGTCAAGTCGCAGGTGTAGATGGGGGTGTGAGTTGTCAATCCGATAGCGGATTCCCGCATTAAAACTGCGACACTTTCGTAAAGGTTGTTCACATGGCGGTGACTGGGAGAACGGTTGAGGAATGTACGGGTGTCGTTTTCCTGAAAATAGGTTGCTCCGTGGAGTTTCAAACTGCTCACCGAAGCCATGTTACCGCCGGGCAGACCGAGCTTGCGCAAATGGTAGTCGATGGGGCCTGAGAAAAAGTCTGCAGCTTTGGATAAGTAGATATTGCGGAAAGCGAGGTGTCCGATATTCTGCACCGGGTAACCGGAGTAAAAGAGGACATATCCGCCGTAAACACCGACGATCTTGCCTTTGGCAACGGATTTGGCTGCCTTGAGGAATGTGGTTGCCGCGGCGGCGATGGCTTCACTCTGGCACTCGATATAATCAATTACCCGTGCTTCTTTTTCCGGATCACGGAAATAGGTTTCGCTGGGGAGCTGGCGCTCTTTGCCGGAGGGAACTCTGGCTGTTGAAAAATCCCGGCTGCTGCCGTATTTGCGTTTGAGGAAATCGCGGAAATAGGTTCGCATCGCACCGCTGAAGTCAGCATGCCGCTGGGGATTTGCCCAGACACCGGGATATTGCCATTCGCCGCCATCACAGAGAGAGGCGAGGCGGTAACCGACCACATGGGATCTGAAAGGGGAGTTCTCAATGTGAGTGATAAAGGCTTTGATGAAGTCCGAACTGTCTTTCAGCCATTGTTTTGAAGCAGGGCTGGGAAGATTTTCATGGTGGGTCTTCCCTTCCAGATAGATGCACTGATCCGGATAACGCTGGTGCCACCAGTAGGGGACATCTATACCGAATGTCAGAATGATTTTGATTTCCGGAAAAGCCGCCGTGATCCGGTTGAGCTTGCGGTTTACTGTGGTAAAGTCGTAACCGTTTTCCTTCCATCCCGGAGTAGTCAGACCTTTGCCGACATCGTTACCGACACCGACCATAAAGAAACGGTATCCTGCGTTGTAATGATCACGCATTCTGCCGATGATCGCGCTGTTGAAAATCATCTCATCAAAGGGTTTGCCGTTGATGAAAATCACCGGGCCATGCGGCATCTGACGGATTTCGGAAGTGATGTTGGCTTTGAGTACCGGATTTTCGGTGACGGTAAAGCGCATCTCTTTATCGGCATTGGTGTGGGTGTCAAAGCCGGAAAGTTCCAGTACATAGTTGTCTTTAAGGAGTTTGTCCGCGAAAAGATTTTTGTCAATATGAATGGAATCTCCGTTTTTCAGCGCTTTGCCGAAAGCGATATCTTCTTCTGCAATGACTACATTATCGGCAATGGCACGGGCGGAAATTTTACTTTGCGGAGAGAGGAGCATTTGAGCGGTGAGGTCAGTTTTCAGCCGGACTCCGCCGCGGATGGGGGAAAGTTTGGTATTTGTTGCGACGAATTGATTCCGCACGGCAAATTCTTCATAAGGCATAATGCACCAGTTGCCCCACGGCGGAACATCAAAAGGTCCGACAACTTTGGGGGCGAAACTTTCATTTGCCGCATAGAGCCGGGTTTTCCAATCACCTTTCGGGTTGCGGAGGGTGCGGAATGATTTGTCGGTGTCGACTTTGGTGCTTTTGCCATCAGCGGTAAAGATGGCGAAATTGGCGAGCAGTCCGCTGGCTTCACCTTTGTTTTCAAGACGGAACGCAATCAGGTTTTTGCCTTTGCGGAAAAAGGTGGTTACATTTGCAGAGCGCGGTCTCTGCCAACTGTCTTCCGGGAGTATTACTTTTTTCCCGTTGACATAGAGGTCGAAGCGGTTGTCGGCGGTTCCCTGGAAACGGCAATCCAGCGGGGTGGCATCCAGGGGCACTTCGCGCTGAAAATATTGGGGGCCGTCTTTCTGGAAATTGGCTTCATCAGCGATCCATGAAGCCGTCCAGTTATCTTGTTTTTTTGCCGGAATAAGGTTGAAAATCAGATCCTTGATTCCGGTATCAGACGAAAAAAAAAGGGAGGCCCCGTTTTCGGGGATATTGAATCTGGTGCGGTTCGCGCCGGCGGTTATGGCAACTTTGAGGCCGGCGATTTTCTGACCGAAGGCATTTTCAATCAGCAATTCCCCATTGGCAGGGGAATTGCTTTGAAATGTCATTTCATATTCAGCTCCGGGAGTCAGGTTTCTGAATGGACCGAACTTATTGCCGGAAAGTTTTTTTTCAGCGGGTTTGCTTTTTTCCGCAAAGACAATGTCGGTGATCTCCAGAGAGCAGGGGAGTTCTTTGGCAGAGAAGTCGATCCTGAATCCGGTGATGATGCCTTTCCATGCTGCGTAGCGTGAAAGCGGGACACGGATTTCCTGGTACTCTTTGGTTAGATCGGCGCGGAATATGATTTTCTGTTTCTCACTCAGTTTGTTGTCAGCTTCGGTCTTGAAGTAAAGCACCATGTGAAGGCTTTGCGGTTTATCTGTACGCATTCTGAGTACGAGGGTATCACAAATTTTGGCGTCCATGTAAACCGGAATAATGGGGGAAGGAGCATATTTTTTTACCAGTTCCAACTTCATTGCCCCGTTGACCACCGAAGCGGGGGCGGCGAGAGAATAGCGCCATTTCCAAGCGGCGGCATCTTTGAAGTGCCATTGGTTCGGCAGATCGCGATTGCTGGCGAATTTAGCTTCTTGCCAGTAAAATTTTTCTCCGGCGGGACCGTAAAAGTCAAAACGCAATCCGGTGATGTTGCCTTTCCAGTTCGGATATTTACTGCAATCAAGTTTTATCGTCTGCCAATCGCCGGTTGCACGGTAAAAGAGTCTGATTTTTTTACTTTCAGAATACTTGTTGTCGGTGTCTGTCGTGTAGTAGATATTGATGCTCCGGGCGCTGACAGGGGCTTTGAAACGCAGGGTGAGTGAATTGTTATCCGCCGGAAAATTTACATTTTTGCGGATAAAGATCACCACATTCTTTTTCGGAGAAAAGGCGAGAGCGCCATTCTCAATAACCGGTGCCGAATCCCAGCCGGATGAATTGTACATGGCCGCATCGGCAGGCAGAGCGTTTTCCCAGATCACCGCAGCGTTAAGTCTGCAGAGTGCGAACATAGTCACTGCAATAAGAGTGTGAAGTTTCATTGAAAATATTCCTTTATATCGTTAAAGAGTCTGATAAGTACCGTTCTGGTCATAATATTTTTCAAATATTTGAGCGTAAGGCACGCTGCCGTTGGGATAGAAGTAACCGGTATTATCACCGGTTTTTTTCAACTCGGCAGGAGAGACACTGGTGGCATTGCCGCCGACGCAGACCAGATTGATTTTTCCTGCATGAATAGCTGACGGACCGGCGTATTCCGGATTATTGGCAAGCAGTCCGGTGGTTTTTGTTCCGTAAGTCGTGTAGTCGGTATCCATGGAAAGTATCATCTGTGACGGTGACGGTTTTATCTTGAAATTGCTGTCATTGATTTTGAATGAGACTGTTTTGTACAGCGGCATGACATAAGGTGCCGCACTGGAATAGGGTAACGCATACGCATAGAGTGTTTTGTAATCCGACGCTTTTTTAATCAGGCGTGCCGGGCAGAAAAACGACTCCGGGACCATTGATTTTCTTTGACCGGCTGCTGTCGCAGCCAATTCGCTGTAGGAGGGTCCTCCCATATAGGTGGCAAGCCGGGCGTGACCATTGCGTTCAATGGTGTGTTCAATGGCGTAAGTGCCGTGGAGAAACCAGCCGTCATTGTCACCGCCGTACATGGTGGCTGCTTTACCGATTTGTCCCAGATTGGAAAGACAGCTGGTGGCTCTGCCGCGTTCACGGGCAGAATTGAGGGCAGGGAGCAGGATCGCTGCGAGAATTGCAATAATGGCGATGACCACCAGCAATTCGATCAAAGTGAAGCCCATGGGCTTCACTTTCCATTCGGAAAGTGAAAGTTGTTTCATTGTACAATCTCCTTTTGGGTTAGGGTTATTGGATTTCATACTTCACGCTGTTTGCCGGCATCCCGTCAACCGTGGTGTCGGCATAGTTGATATAAAACTTCAATAATTTGCCATCGGGCATGATGTGTTTGGTCACGCCGATTGCCGGAGATTTATCTTCAATTTCCACACCGGCAAGTCTGGCCAGTTTGCGGTAGATCTTGTGATATTCATTACCTTTGGCAAAGGCTTCGTTTTCCAAAGCGGCATTGACAAAGATCGCCTGACCTTTGCCATATTTATGCCGGACGATGAAAGGCGAACCGTCATCAAGTGTGGCGACTACTTCTCCGTCAATATTGAGCATCCGGCGGGTGAAGGCGGCGTTGAATTCATAGTGCTGACCATCAACGGTGAAGCCCAGGTTTTCCGGAAGTTCTGCGGAGTAGTCCAAACGGCAGCCGAAATATTCTGCGAAAGGCACGAGGATACCGTCATCAGCAGTCACCACCAGGGTTGCGCCCTGTTCGAGTTTTGCCAGCAGTTTACGGTACTTGATCAGAGAGATCGTATCATAGCGGGAGATGGACGGCATGATGTAGAAGTCACTTTCCGGAACTTCATCAACCGTGTCAATGTTGCAGTATTCCACCTCAAAACCGGCTTCTTTACTCAAGATGAATGTGCCGAAAGCCGTTTTCCAGGAATCTTTCAGGTCAGTAATGATCACGACCGCATCCACTTTTCGCGGCGGCAATTCATCGAAAGGAAGCTGTTTCAATTCTTCTGCGAATCGTTTGGTCGCTTTTGCCGCACCGATCGGCTTGCGGTCGTAAGTCAATGCGCCCAAATCCCATTCCATGGGAATCCAGCGGTAAGGAAACTCTTCATTGCAGCGATCCATTGAGAAACCGCACCACCAGATCACGGAGTCCATGCCGTGAACGAGTGCTGAGTAGAGTACCGTATAGAGGTATTTTTCAGTACGCTCTTCTGAGAGATATCCCGGACCGAAAGAACCGATCTCTTCAATAAAGGCCGGTTTTTTGCTTATGCCGCGATAAAACAGCGTCTGTGCTGTGGCATGATAGACGGCAGGAGTGTTATTCAATGCGCTTTTGCCGCAATGCGGAGTGAATGTCGGGTAGGGGTGGGTAGTCAGAGCGTCGCACAATTCGCCCTGATCCATCAGAGTGAAACCGCGATTGTTGTAGTTTGTACCGCCATGCATACCGGCGTATACCGGACGGGTCGGGTCGGCGAGGCGGATCGTTGAGGTTATCAGGTTGAGCCAGTTCCAGGCGCAGTCATGCTCAAAGTGAGACATACAGTTGCATTCGTTGCCCGGTTCCCATGCGATGATGGCGGGATGATCTTTCATCTCTTTGACGAAACCTTCCAAAAACATTTTCTGCAGACGCAGGGCAAAGAAGTCTGTACCCATGTGGCGTTCTGCCAGAGCCGGAGGGGCAAAAAGACATCCGCTCATCCAGCCGGTCAGCAGACCGACGATCATTTGCAGATCATACTTCAACGCCAAATCGGCAACGATGCGGAAGCGTTCCATCATCACCGGATCAAGACCGTAACTGCGCAATCCTTTTTCCGGCAGGGGGAGACCATCGGGGAAAACCAGTTCTTTTGGTTCACCTGCAGATCCGCGAGCCCAGGTTACAGGCTGAAAATCCGGCCAAAGCGGAAATACCCGTACAGTATTGATGCCGTTTTCATGCAGAACGGCAAAGTCCGCTTCAACTTCTGCGGCATCAAAATAGCGCCACATTCTCATTCCTGCATTGGAAGCCCAGTAGTTGACTCCAATCGCAAATCTGGAAAATCCTACAGTCGTTGCTTTCATAACGGTGTCCTTTCTACATTGGTTAAGACTCTTGTCACTAAATAATATACCCCGGTTATTTTATTTTTCCAGAGAAAAAAAGTGAAACATTCGAAACAAAATGTTGAAAAGATTTGAGCGGGGGTATATATTATTGTCAAAAGGGGCAAATCAAGAGGAAATGAGACAAATGTCAGAGAAAATAACGATACGGAAAATCGCTGCAGAACTCGGTGTTGCTCCGGCGACGGTTTACCGGGTGCTTTCCGGGCGCGGTAGCGCTTCGCTGGGAACTCGCAGAAAAGTGATCCGTTTTGCCAGGCGTTACGGATATTCTCTGCCGGAGCATAAAAGCGGCAATGTGGCGGTTGTGGTGCCCGGATTCACCTTCTTCGGTTATTTCGGCAGTATGCTGTTTCATTTGGAAAAGGCTCTGCACGATGCCGGATTCATGATCCAATTGATCCCCGAGTCGGATGTTGCGGTGCTGGATGACCATGTTTTTGACGGAGTGATATTGCTGGCATGGAAGTCCGGAGAGATGTTGAAACTGCCGGAAAAGTATTCTATCCCGGTGATTTCGCTGAATGCTGCTTACAGCGTGCAGGATAATATTCCGCTGGTTGCTTCCGATGGATTCGGCATAGAAAGAGCCCTGAATTATCTCCGGTCGCACGGATGTCTCAAAATATTTTTTGTCGGTACGATTCTGGAAAAAGATCCCATCGCACAGGAACGGTTGGAGATCTTCCGGTTGTTTTGCAGCAGGAACGGTCAGCCGTTTGAGAATATGCACCTGGCATTAAGGGGCTGGGATGTTGCCGAATCTGTGCCGCAAATAATCGCCCAGAAAGCAGACGGGGTATTCTGCGCCAGTGAAACATACGGTTATCGTCTGGCGCAGGCGTTCCGTCAGGCTGGAATACGCATCCCGGAAGATATTTCGCTGATGGGCATGGAATACAAAGAACTTAATTCCATTGTCGATCCGCCGATCACCGCTATTGGTCAGGATTTTGAAAAACTTGCCAATGCCGCCGTTCTGGAATTGATACGGGCAATGGAAGGGAAACCTGCCAAAAATGTCCGTGTCCCTTATACCCTGATAGAGCGGAACAGCGTGAAAATACTCAAGTAAACTGCCGTTCCGCTCCGGCAATTTGGCAATCTGCCGCACTTGAAGCGGTAAAACCGTTGCTTCATGCGGCGTGATTACAAGTCCGGAGCGGAATACCTGACTGCAGAATCAAGGTTACTGGATTTCGTATTTTACGCTGTTGCCGGGCATCCCGTCAACTGCTGTGTCGGCATAGTTGATATAAAACTTCAATACTTTGCCGTCAGTCATCACATGGCGGGTGATACCGATGTCTTTGGATTTTTCCTCCAGTTTCAGACCGGCGATTTCCGCGAGTTTGCGATAGACCAGATAAAGATCATTGTCTTCATCAAACGCATTGGTTTCTAAAGCGGCGTTGACAAAGACCAGTTTGCCTTTGCCGTAATTTTTCAGAGTGATGACCGGATTGCCTTCCGGATCAACAGCCAGAACTTCGCAATCGATAGCTTCCATGCGGCGGGTGATCCGCTGTGAAGTAGCGAATTTTTTGCCGACAAGAGTGAAATTCATCGTTTCAGGTTTCTCTGTACGGTAGGCTACTCCGCATCCGAAGTGGGCATTGAACGGCTGTAAAAATCCGCTGTCGGCGGTGAATACCACGGTCGCACCGTTTCTTGCGGCATCAAGCAGCCAATGATATTTCTGCACATCCATCACTTCGTAGCCCGCAATAGAGGGAACAATGTAGAAACTGCTTTGCGGCAGGGTGTCAATGGAAGCAATATTGCAGAATTCGATTTCAAAACCAGCCTGTTTACTGAGGATAAATGATCCATAAGCGGCTTTCCAGGCATCGTCCATCGTGGAAAGTACCACCATCGCATCAACTTCGCGCGGTGGAAGTTCCGGCATTTTGGCGATCTCTGCGGTAAAGCGTTTCATTGCTTTGGCAGCACCGTCGGGAGTACGGTCGGATTTGAGCGCACCGAGTTCCCGTTCCATTGCGCCCCAGCGGTACGGCTGGTTGTCGGCACAGCGGTCAAAGGAAAAGCCGCACCACCAGAGCAGCGA
>JAFVZG010000132.1 GCA_017508285.1 Lentisphaeria bacterium
CAACCGGATGAAAATGAAAAACAACAACGTTTCAAAATAACATCCCAAAACAAAGGAGAAAAAAATGAAACTGTTTTTGCAATCCTGTGGTAACGGGAAGCGGTCAAAATTCACTTTGATCGAACTTCTGGTCGTGATCGCGATTATCGCCATCCTCGCCGCCATCCTGCTGCCGGCTCTGAATTCTGCACGGGAACGCGGAAGAAGTGCCAGCTGTATCAACAACCTAAAGCAGATCGGCAGCGCACTTCAGCAGTATGCCAACAACTGGGATGACTATCTGCCGACTATCTGCTATTTTGGTAATACTCAATTGATGGGCAATAAACATTGGTATATGTGCCCGGAATTCATGCAGCTGCTCGGCTACAACGGTGTCAACTTCAGTAATCCGGGACTCCAAACCATAATCTGTCCTTCCGACCCAGATCCCTATGGTGACAGTGCCACATCAAAAATCACCTCTTACTGCGGCAATGCCTATTTCGGCTGGGGATGGAATGGCAAACGCTACAAAATCGTGCAGCTTGCAAATCCATCAGAAACAATGGCGTTTACCGAAGGCAACAGCTTTTATGTAACAGCCTCAAGCAATGCAAGTTTGTGTCCTTACGAGACAACTCTTGAGTATCGCCATAACAATACTCTCAATCTGGTTTACCTTGACGGTCATACCGGCTCTCTGAAAAAAGAGGATATCCCGGATAGTGTTACCGACTATTTCTGGAACAACAACTGATTGTTGCCGCACACTTGCCGCTCCTGTTTGAATAGGGGCGGCTTTTTTATGGGATGATTGGCAGAGTGCGGGCGTTTTGGCTGAGCATACAAATTCCCAAAAATTCCCAAAAATTCCCACAGTCTCCCCAAGAAGCGACGAAGCGTGAGCTGAGGAGCGAGGGGGTTCCGGGGGAGGCTTCCCCCGGATGCGGCAGTCGTGGCGCAATACAAAGCCCGACTTTCGCCATAAAAGGCGGAAGCGGGGTGAAGGATTGCGCCACATGAGTCGAGCCAGCCAAACGCCATAAAGCGCGTGCAAGCCAAAAGTACAAAAGTGCCGGTGGCACCGCCGGGGGTGCAGGGGGGCGGCGTGAGCCACCCTGCAAAAAAGCGCCATCGGATTATTTGCCGCAGTTGAATATCTTTGCATGGTGTGATATATTCTATAGATTACAGTTTATCATGCAGGTAAAGCACTTTTATTTAATCCTTGGGGGAGTTTCATGTCTTTTCTGCGCAGGGTCATTTCCCGAATATCTTCTGCCGGTACCAACGGGCGCAAATGGAGCATCGTGGTGATCGCCGTTACCCTTTCGGTCATACTCGGAGCGGCGTTACTGGTATTCATCGTCGACCCGCACTACCGTTACCGCAAACCGGCATTCTACGATATGGTCTATTACGAGATCTATGCCACTGCTCCGGGTATCCTGCGTACCCATGATTTTGATCTTTTCATGCTTGGCACATCCATGACCAGAAACTTTTTTCTGGAGGATATCGACCGTGAATTCAACTGCCGCTCAATAAAATTTGCCGCTTCCGGCGGCACCATGCGCGACTTGAGAAAATTTTTTGACACGGCGGCGGCAATAAAAAAAGATAAACTCAAACGGGTCGTTCTTTCGCTGGATATCTATCCGCTGAATAAAGATTACGCCCATTGACAGGATTTTGATTACATGTACCGCGATGATCACAAAGAGGATTACCGTTACTTTTTCTCCCGTAAAAGTTTTTCCAGCATGATCTATCTGATCAAGCGTAAAACCAGCCCCAAACGGCAGCGGCCGTATCAGGCGATCACCAACCGGATGTTTTCCACGGAATACCCCGGTAAAGCATACGGACTTGCCCCGGTCATGCGTGATGCCGTGAGCAACGAAAAAAGCCATCACACCCAAACCCCTTACAATGCGGAAGTCCACCGGAAAAATCTCTCTGAAGAATTGCTCCCGATCTTTGACGATCACCCGGATATCGAATTTACCGTCTACCTGCCGCCCTATCATATTTACACCTATTGCCAAAGTGAACACTTCAAAGAAGCCGACGCCCTTATCCGGCAGCGTGCCGAAGTGATGAAAGAGCTGCTCAAACGGAAAAATGTCACTCTGCACGACTTTCAGGCTGACCGCAAATATGTGATGAACCACGACTTTTTCAGCGATGTCCAGCACTTCAGCGTGGTTGCCGCCAGAGAGATCCTTTCTGACATCACTGCCGGCCGCCGCCGGTTGACCGGTGCTGCAGAGAGGTGGATGAAAACAGCGCACAATTGCGCGCTCTGATCGCCGAAAATATGCCGTTATACTACCGTCACAGCAAAGACTTCAAAAGGAAATAACCCATGCTTTTCCCGACTTTTACCTTTATTCTTGCCTTTCTGCCGGTAACTGCGATCATTTATTTTCTGCTTGCCAAAAGAAACATTCTCCTTTCCCGCCTGTGGCTGCTGGTGATGTCATTTATTTTTTACTCCTGGTTCAACTGGAGTTATTCGCTTATACTCGGAGCCTCCATTCTCGGCAACTGGTTCTTTGCGCTGCTGCTGAAAAAGAATCCGCGCCGCGCGGTATTCATTCTGGGGGTAATACTGAATATCCTGCTTTTGGGGTACTTCAAATATTATGACTTCTTCGTTGAAAATATCAATGCTTTTTTCGGCACTTCGCTGCTTTTGAAGCATATCCTTCTGCCGCTGGGAATAAGTTTTTTCACCTTTCAGCAAATCTCATTTCTCCAGCTGGTATATACCGGTTCGCTTGCCAAAGATTACAGTTTCAGCAGTTACGCTCTCTTCGTCAGTTTTTTCCCGCAGCTTATCGCCGGGCCGATCGTGCTGCCGGATGAGATGATGAGCCAATTTGACAAACCGGAAAATTCCCGCCCCAATGGTGAAAATATCGCCAGAGGTCTTTACACGTTTGCCCTCGGTCTGGGCAAAAAAATCCTGCTGGCAGACTTCTTTGCCGAAATGGCGGATGCCGGATTTGCCGCCGCCAACGGCGAATTTTTCTCATCATGGCAAAGTGCATTGGCTTACAGTTGCCAAATCTATTTTGACTTCAGCGGCTACTGCGATATGGCAGTCGGTATCGGCTGGATATTCAATATCAAACTGCCGCAGAATTTCAATGCTCCTTATCTGGCGGCAAATATCCGGGATTTCTGGCGGCGGTGGCATATCACGCTCGGCAGATTTCTCACCGGCAGCATCTACATCCCGCTGGGCGGCAGCCGGTGCAGTACAGCGCGCTGTTGTCTGAATTTGCTTATCACTTTCTTTATCAGCGGTTTGTGGCACGGGGCAAGCTGGCTCTTTGTCCTCTGGGGCATGCTTCACGGCTTTGCGCTGGTCATCCACCGGCTCCGGGAAAAGTTTATCAAAGTAAAAATGCCGCTGATACCGGCACGGCTGCTGACCTTTTTCTTTACGGTGATCGCCTGGGTCGCATTCCGGGCGGCGGATTTTGCTCAGGCGAAAAGCATCTGGCGCGGGATGTTCATTCCGGAAAGTTGGGAAAAATTTGCTCTTTCCGGCAGAGATGCGGCTCTCTTTATTGCTGCTGCGGTGATCATCACCTGCACCAAACCGGTCTATGAATTGTCGGAAAAATTCCGCCCGACCTGGGTAAATGCCGTGATCACCACGGCTCTGCTTATTGTTTCGATGTTCTTTTTTGTAAAGGTTTCGCCCTTTATCTATTTTAACTTCTGAAAATAAAACATTATCAAAAGGAATCTGCAATGTTGAAAAAATCTCTTCTTTCCGGAGTTATGGCAGTCGCCGTCAGTGCTTCTGCCGGAGTGAGCAGCTTGAATGGGGAATTCCGCAATGGTCAGCTCTTTCTGCGCTGGAGCGAAAGTGATCTGGCTCCTGATACCCGGCTGAGTGTCTGGAGTTCAGCGGAACCGATCTCCGGAAAAAACCTCAAATCCGCCAAAAAAATCGCCAAAATGCTCAATATCAACAGTGCCAGAGACTGGCATCTGGATATCGACTCCTTTGTGGTCAAACGCAGCAGAAAGTTGAAAAGCGAAGAGATATTCGCCGGTAATGTGGCGGAAAAAGGCGTGAAAAAAAGTGCCTCGCGCGGTTTCATCATCCGGGATAACGGCAAACCCATTTCACCTGACGGCGGACTGCATGTCCACACCCCGAAAGCCGGAGAGACCGGCAGCCGTTACTATGCCGTCACCACCCATAAAGGGAGTTCTGATGAAATCACCGGCATTGCCGTCACCGCCAAACCGGTCACCGTTTCCACCGGCAAGGCTTCCCCCATTGCCATATCCGGCAAATGGCAAAAAGGTTGCGCCCAAAATATGCCGCTGCTGATCACTCTCCACGGGCGCGGCGGCGGTGTCGCAGTCGACCGCTCCGGCAGACCGCTTGGCACCCATGTGATATTTGTCGACTCCTCTCTGGCATGGCGGGAAGGAATACCTTTCAAATTCGTTGCCATAAAGCACAAAGATTACCTGGAAATAAGACTCTTTGACCGGGTGTGGATCGGCAGAAAACTTACCCGCAAAGAATCCGGCGACTCCCGGGATTATGTTCCGGCGATATCCACTTTCTGGTGCGGTTACAACCCGAATATCGCTTACAGCAATACCGGGCCGGAATTCCGTTTTGACAACTACACTGAGCGTTACATCCTCCACATCATCCGCTGGGCTCAGGAGTTTTTGGGATGTGACCGCAACCGCACTTATATTACCGGCGGTTCCATGGGCGGCACCGGTACGATCCAGATGGCGACCAGATTCCCGGAAGTATTCGCCGCCGGAGCAGCTTATGTGCCGATCTACTCATTCACCTGGAGAAAACCTGCCAGAGGCGGCACTTCCATGGCACGCCTGACCTGCAGTACCGGGTTCTTTACCAAAAACAACCCCGCCAGATTGCCGGATGGAACCAATCTGGAAGATTTCGCTTCCGGAGCGCGCAATATCAGCCGCCCCGCGATCGATATGCCGCCATTGATCGCCACCAACGGCAGAAAAGATGCCTCGATCCCGTGGGAAAACAACCCGGAATTTTATCGTGCCGCCAACCGTGCCAGACAGATGTTCAGCGTTTACTGGAATGACGGGAATCACGGTATGACCGGTCAGGCTCCATTTGATTGCCGCGATCTGAAACAGATATTCCGTTACAAACTCAACGAGAGTTTCCCCGCATTCAGCAACCGCAGTGACAACGGCAATTACGGCAATGGTGATCCGGCTGACGGTGATATTTCCGGATGGATCAACCGCGGCTGCCAATGGCAGAATATCGTCGATACCAAAACGCGTTACGAAATTTCGCTCGCCGTCACCTACCCCGGCATAAAGTATCCGGTCAGCTGCGATATCACCATCCGCCGCCGACAGAACTTCCTGCCCGCCGCCGGAAGTACGGTTGCTGTATCTGTAAACGGCAAAAAACAGCAGATCATCATTGATAAAAATAATTTGCTTACCATCAGAAACATTACCTTTGCCGACGGCAAACCGGTCAAAATCATTTGCGTAAAATAAGTCGTGAAAGTTCCGGAAAGAGAGGATTTTTCTTATGGCCAATCAGTCAAACGGCGACCGCTACAATGTTACAGATATCACCCCACCTTACGATATCCGCTGTGATATCAAAATCCTGATGCTGCCGATGCGTGACGGAGTGAAACTTCACACATCCATCTATTTCCCGCCGGAATTTTCCGGCAAAGCCGGAGTGATACTTTTCCGTTCCCCATATTCCCGCACCACATGGCTGGATCTGCCCAATGCCGAAGCACTGAAAGCCGATATGATCTACATCTCTCAGGCTTCCCGCGGCACCGGCTGGAGCGAAGGCGGCGCATTCGATCCGGCTGAGAGCCACTATGAAATATCCGATGCCGAAGATACCTTCAACTGGCTGAAAGAACAGGATTTTTTCAACGGCAGCTGCGTAATGACCGGAGCAAGTTATCCCGGCTGGCTCCAGTGGTGCGCCGCCTTTACCGGCAACTGCGTGCTGAAAGGTGTTTCACCGCATGTCGCCCCCCTTTACGGCTGCACCGGCAGTGCCAGAACCGGCGGCGGCAATGCCCTGAGTTTTGCCGAAAAATGGATGCTTGCCATGCACCACCGCCGTCACTACGGTTACGCCGGAGTTCCCTCTTATGAGGATATGAAACTCAACTGGCATCTTCCGGTAAATACCGCTGATGATTTTGCCGGATATCAAACCAATAAACCATTCCAAAAATTCATCGCCGCCGCCGCAAAACCGTATGCGCACATGGCAGCAAACCGCAAAGATTTTGCCAAAATCCGGGTGCCGGCATTTATTTCCGGCGGCTGGTTTGATGCCTTCCGGGAAGAGAGCATCGAAACTTTTCAGCTGATGAAAAATTCCGCCGCCACGGAAAATGCCAGAAATTTCACCCGCCTGGTGATCGGCCCGTGGGTTCACTCCGGATTGATAAATCAGGATATTTTCGGTGAAGAAAACGATATGCGTGCCACCTCCAAACGGCGCAGCACCTTTCTGGTCAACCTGCTCAAAAATCCCGATGCCGACCCGCTCCCCGGAGAAAAACAACTGCGCGTCTTTATCCTCGGAGAAAACCGCTGGGCTGATTTCGACAACTGGCCGCCGCCGGAATCCATCAGCAGAAAATTTTATCTGCACAGTAACGGCAGGATTTCAGGATCTCTGCCCGGTGAAGATGAAACTGAGCTCTCTTATATCAGTGATCCTGCCGCGCCGGTTTTATCCAATAACGGCGCTCACGGCGATCTGGGATACTGTGATCTGCGCGAATCGGAAGAGCGTTCCGATATCCTGCTCTACACCTCAGAAAAATTCACCGGCAAATTCACCATCGCCGGTAAAGTTTCCATAAGTTTTTATGCCTCATGCGACCAACCGGATACCGATTTTTTTGCCACTTTGAGCGATGTTTATCCGGATGGCAGATCCATGATCTGCGTGACCGGTATGATCCGTGCCAGATTCCGCAATAAAAACGATCAACCGGAATTGCTGGAAAAAAACAGCGTTTATCACTTCGAATTTGATATCGGCAATATTGCCGCAGCATTTCTGCCGGGACACCGGATGCGTATCCGGATCTGCGGTCAGAACTTCCCCGCCTGTGACCGCAATCAACAGACCGGCAGCCCCATTTTCGCCGATGGAGTGCTTAATAAAGCCCGCTGTTCGATCCGGCACGATGCTGAGCATCCGGCAATTTTGACCCTGCCGGAAATTCCCTCCGGCAAGATATGAATTTCCTCCGGATAAACAGTTGATTTTTTCCGTTGAACACCTATATTATGCAATAAATATACCATCGTTATAAAACAAGGATTCAAAACTCATGGATATTACCAAAATCGATAAAAATTTTTCTGCCGCCGCCGTGGATCAAAACGGCTTCCTCTACCGGGATGCCAAACTTGAACCATTCAAACTGGAAGGTCTGGCATGGTATGAACAAAACAACCATGAATATTACCGCCTGCCGCTGACCATGACCGTCGAAGAAACCAATGCCGGTGTCATCGGACTGGCACGGCACACCACCGGAGTCGCGCTTAGATTCCGCTCCGATTCACCGGAAATAATGATCCGTGCCTCGCTGGTCGACAGCTGCGATATGAACCACATGCCCAGAGCCGGCAGTGCCGGATTCGACACCTTTTTTAAACGCCCGGGAGATAACAGATTCCTTTACAATAAAACCGTGCAGCCATGTGCAGCTCAAACCGAAATCGAAGCCATCGCCGGTATCAACCCGGAAGGAAAAATGTGTGAGTGGATCATCAATTTCCCCCTTTACGGAGGTGTCAGCAAAGTTGAGATCGGATTGAAAGAAAACACCTCTCTTCTGCCGCCATTGGAACACAAAATTGCCAAACCGATCCTCTTTTACGGTTCATCCATCACTCAGGGCGGATGCGCTTCAAGACCCGGAAATATGTATCCATCCATGCTCTGTCGCGCCATTGATGCCGAACAGATCAACCTCGGTTTTTCCGGCAGTGCCAGAGGTGAAACCGCCATGGCAGAGGCAATCGCCAAACTTGATCTGGCAGCATTCGTTTACGATTACGATCACAATGCTCCCGATTATCAGCACTTGCAAAATACCCACGAGAATTTTTTCAAAATCATCCGGAATGCCAACCCGGATCTGCCGGTGATCATGGTCAGTAAATGCGATTTCGCTTACATCGATCCCACTGCCATCGAAACTAACAAAGCCCGCCGCGATGTCATCCGTGAAACTTACAATAACGCCGTCAATGCCGGAGATAAAAATGTCTTCTTTATCGATGGTGAAACCCTGTTCGCCGGAGATTTAGCCGACTGCTGCACCGTTGACGGTTGTCACCCCAATGATCTGGGATTTTTCCGGATGTACTCCACAGTGCTCCCGGTACTGAAAAAAGCCCTCGGAATCAAATAATCACTATTCAGACAGTTGAAAATCCAATACTTACAGGATATATTAATCCGGTGAAATGCGCGGCTGGTGGAATTGGCAGACACGAAGGACTTAGGATCCTTTGCTCAGGCGTGCGGGTTCAAATCCCGCGCCGCGTACCATTTTTTTTGCGTTATTTGAATAATCCCATGTAAAAAGCAAGCCTCGGCTTCAGCAAATTTTTTGCCTGCCGATGCTTTTTCTTTTTACATTTTATCATTTTTTGCGCTTGCAAAAATGGGATTATTCTCTATCTGGCGGGTTGCCTTCGCTTGCGCTCAGGCTCTTGTCAAATCCCGCGCCGCGTACCATTTTTTTTGCGTTATTTGAATAATCCCATGTAAAAAGCAAGCCTCGGCTTCAGCAAATTTTTTGCCTGC
>JAFVZG010000133.1 GCA_017508285.1 Lentisphaeria bacterium
CAAAAGAGATATAGATCATCACTCCGCCGGAAAGTCCCAGTGCAAAAGAGAGAAATTTCCGGTCGGTGCGTTTGAAAAAAAAGGCGATACAACTCCCGACTCCGGTTGCCAGACCGGCAAAGAGAGTCAGTAAAAACGCCGGGATGAGTTGATCAACTGATACACTGTTCATAAAAAATCTCCGATGTTCACTTAAAAGATATGCCATTCATGGTGATTTGTCAAGTTGGATTTTTCTGTATCAGGTAAAAAATCAAAGAATTTGTTTGCCGGATAACGGTAAAATGGTGAAAATCCGGCAACGCCGGCAGTGTACTTTTATTATGTTTTTTTGAATTGCTGTAATTTAATTGAAAAAAACCTTGACGGATTGGATTCGGCAAAGTATATTAAAGAGATTGTATTATGTTTTTATAGTAGTATGAGGGTATATAAAATTAAGGAAAGAGAAAATGTTTGATTCATTGAGTGACAAACTCCACGGGATTTTCAAGAAACTCCGTGGGGAGAGCCGCTTGTCGGAATCCAATATCGCTGAGGCGATGCGGGATATCCGTCTTGCGCTGCTCGAAGCCGATGTCAATGCTGCCATTGCCGATGAGTTTATCGCGGCAGTAAAAGAATCCTGTATCGGTCAGGAGGTTTTGAAAAGCGTTACTCCCGGGCAGCAGATAGTCCGGATCGTGCACGATCAGCTGGTAGAACTGCTTGGTTCCGAATCCGGGGAATTGCAGTTGAGCAGCAGACCGTCAGTTATAATGCTGGTCGGTTTGCACGGCAGCGGTAAAACCACCACTGCCGGTAAATTGGCGCTCAAACTGCGTCGTGACGGTAAAAAAGTCATGCTGGTTGCCGGTGATGTTTACCGGCCGGCGGCTATTGATCAGTTGGAAACTCTCGGTCAGGAGGTCAATGTCCCGGTTCATGTCGAGCGCACCAGTGTCAATGTGGCGGCGATCGCCTGTGATGCTCTGGCGGCGGCGAAAAGAGAAAATTATGATTGTGTGATCATTGATACCGCCGGCAGATTGCAGATCGATGATACAATGATACAGGAGTTGATCCGTATCCGTCAATCGGTCAATCCTGATGAGATCCTGCTGGTCGCCGATGCTGCGTTGGGTCAGGAAGCTGTTTCAGTTGCTGATAACTTTCACAAGGCATTGGGGCTGACCGGTTTTATTCTGACCAAATTGGATGGTGATGCCCGCGGCGGTGCGGCATTGACTATCCGCAAAGTCACCGGAGTTCCGGTGAAATTTGCCGGTTTCGGTGAAAAACTTGATGCTCTTGAAGTTTTCCATCCTGATCGTATGGCAGGGCGTATTCTCGGCATGGGCGATGTGGTCTCTCTGGTGGAAAAGGCTGCTGCAGAGATCGATGAAGAGGAAGCAAAAAAACTTCAGGAAAAACTGAAGAAAAACAAGTTTGATTATGATGATTTTCTTGCCCAGCTCAAACAGCTTGATAAATTGGGCGGAATGGAAGGCATTTTAAGATTTTTTCCCGGCGGCAAACAGATCAGCAATGCGCTTTCCGGGGTTGACAGAAGTCAATTTTCCCGGATGGAGGCGATGGTGCACTCCATGACTAAAGAAGAGCGGGCAAATCCTGATTTGATCGATTTCTCCCGCCGCAAGCGTATCGCCAGAGGTTGCGGATTGCCGACAGAGGCGGTCAGCAGTTTTGTCAAGCAGTTTGAAATGATGCGCAAAATGATGCGTCCCGGCGGTATGCTCGGCAGAATGGCGGCAACCGGAGTGATGCCTGAATTTACCCCCGGCGGCGGTTTGATCGGAGCCCCGGCTGCAATCAGCCGCAAGGCACAGGAACATAAGAAAAAATTGGCAAAACTTGCGAAAAAAGAACGGGCAAAACAGCGTAAACGCAAACGTTGATAATTTTGAGGTAAGAATATGTTGGGATTTATATTGGTTATTGCAGCAGGTTGTGTTGCCGGATATTTTGCGGATGATGAATGGGGACGCGCCTGGGGAATTA
>JAFVZG010000134.1 GCA_017508285.1 Lentisphaeria bacterium
GACCGTACCGGCACAGAAGCAAGGCGCGAAAGTGCCCGCGATGCGCCACCGACTTGTCACGGCGTAGTGCAACGAAAACGGACGGTCAGATTTTATCACAACAAATGAGACAATAATAATTTTTTTAAAAGAAATTAGCCACATCTAATTGACAAAATTATCATCCGGTTGTATATTATCGTTGCAAAGTCATCAAATCTTTATTTTTCCGGAGGATACTTATGGAAAAAAATAACGGCTGTACCGGAGAATCTCTGGCTGATCTGCCCATCGGTACCAAAGCAACAATCGTCGGCATTTCGCCCTGTTCGCGCGGCAGAAAAAAGTTTGCGGATGTCGGCATCGTTCCCGGCACTGAATTACTCATTGAAGCTCACGCACCTTTCGGCGGATTGATCCGGGTAAAGGTGCTGGAGTCAAGCATGGCACTGCACCGGGATGATGCAGCTTTGATAAAAGTGGAGGCGGCAAATGCGTAAGAGTTTCCGAATCGCCCTCGCCGGGAATCCCAATTGCGGCAAAACCTGTATATTCAACAGCCTCACCGGAGCCAGACAGCATGTCGGCAACTACCCCGGAGTGACTGTTGAAAGCAAATCCGGCTGGTTCACCCTCAATGACATGGAGATCGAATTGGTCGACCTTCCCGGAGTCTATTCGCTCTCCAGTTCCTCTCCTGAAGAGGCGGTGGTCTTCCGTGAATTGACTGCCCCCGGCATCGACCTTATCATCAATGTGATCGACTCATCCATCCCCCAGCGCAGTCTCTATCTGACCACCCAGCTGGCGGAATTGCATATCCCGATGATGCTGGCATTCAATATGAGTGATGATGCCAAGAAGAAGGGGTTGAAATTTGATATTGCCAAACTGGAAAAATATTTCGGTTCACCGATCGTGCAGACTATCGGCAATACCGTTTCCGGAGTGAAACTGCTCAAAGATAAGATCGTGACCACACTGGGTGCGCTGGATGATCACGGAGTGCCGATGCTCTCATACGGAAGTGACTTCGATGATGCGATCAATGCTGTATCAGAGAAGATCGATGCCTTGAAAATCGCAAGATACTCCCATATCCCTGCCAGATTCTTTGCCATCAAACTGCTGGAAAAAGATACCTGCGTGATGCAGATCGATGAGTTCCGCCCGGTCTGGGAGGAGGTCGATGCCCAGATCCTGCATCTGCGGGATAAACACGCGATCGAAGCAGACACCTTTATGGCAGACCGGCGTTACGCCATGCTTGCCGGAGCCTGCCGCGATACCATCTCTTCCACTCAGGAAAAACGGCGGGAGATCTCGGATAAGATCGACATGGTGATGACCAATAAATTTCTGGGATTCCCGCTGTTTCTGGCGATCATGTATCTGACATTCTGGTTCACTTTCAACTGTGCCGATCCGCTAATGGGCTATATCGAAGAATTTTTCGGCTGGCTGGGCGGAGTGATCGGCGATTTGTGGAGTGAAGAAACACTGCCTTACCTGCGCAGTCTCATCATTGACGGAATCATTGCCGGTGTGGGCGGGGTGATCGTCTTTCTGCCCAATATCCTCTTTCTCTTCTTCGCCATTGCCATACTTGAAGAATCCGGTTACATGTCAAGAGCGGCATTTGTCATGGATGGAGTAATGCGCCGTTTCGGTCTGCAGGGCAAATCCTTCGTGCCGCTGGTGCTCGGCTTCGGCTGCACTGTTCCGGCGATCATGGCGACCAGAACCATCGAATCGGAACGCGACCGCAAGATAACTATCATGGTGCTGCCTTTAATGAGCTGCGGCGCAAGACTGCCGATCTACGCTTTGATAATACCGGCATTTTTTGCGGCGAAATATCAGGCTTTCACCATGTGGGTGATCTACCTGATCGGCGTGCTGGTCGCTCTTCTGGGTGCAAGATTGATGAAGTCAACCCTTTTCAGAGGAGAAGGTGAAGTCTATTTGATGGAATTGCCGCCTTACCGGATGCCGACTTTGAAAAGCCTGCTGCTGCACATGTGGGATAGAGGCAGAATGTATCTGCAGAAAGCCGGTACCATCATCCTGCTGACCAGTATCATCCTCTATGTTTGCAATACCTATCCGGAGAAAAAGGAGTTCTCCAAAGACTACGAGAGTGCCAAAGCCGGTCAGACGGAAGAGGTCGTTACCGCCCTGGATAATGAACAAATGGCGGAAACTCTGGAATACACTATTTCCGGCAAAGTGGGCAAATTCCTTGAACCGGTATTCAAACCGCTGGGCTTTGACTGGAAAATCACCACCGCCACTATCGGGGCATTGGCGGCAAAAGAGGTCTTTGTCGCTCAGATGGGCATTCTTTACAGCGAAGGCGAAACCGATGAGGAGTCGGAAACATTGCGGGAAAAACTGGTAAAGAATTATACGCCGCTGCAGGCATTCTGCATAATGCTTTTCTGTCTGCTCTCCATCCCATGTCTGGCAACTCTGGCGATAATCAAGCGGGAGTTGAACTCCTGGAAAATGGCTCTGGCTGAAGCAGGAGGATTATTCATCCTCGCTTATGTTGCGACCTTCATAGTTTTCCAGTTGGGAACTTTGCTGAAGATCGGCACTGAAATGCTCTGATTTACCCGTTGAGAATGGCGGCTTGCGAAATTCAGCAACCGCTTGCAAGCCGCCGTTCTTTCTCTGAAACAAAATCAACCACAGGGGTATTGTCTTTTTTTTTGAATAATAAATTAGACAAGACTAATTCCCTAAAAACACAGAAAGGGATCTGCCGGAAAAACTTTACCAATCCCCATGTTCTGCGATCTGGATCTGCAGACCTCCCAAATCAACAATGAAAATGCTGATAAAACAATTCAGTAAAAGGAGAAGGTTATGAATTTGAATATTCATAAGTGCATTGCCATAGTGGCAACTGCAAGTGTGGTGGGCTTGCCTTTTGCGGTAAAAGCCGATGAAAAAGTACAGAAAATCACTTTTATAGAAGATGATGCCCAAAAGAATATGGCATCAAAAATCTATACCTTAAAGCATGTCAAAGCTGCAGATGCGGCTCCCTTTATCCGC
>JAFVZG010000135.1 GCA_017508285.1 Lentisphaeria bacterium
CAACTGAAAAAATTTTCAACGATATTCATAATATATAGGAAAAACCGTTTTTGTCAATGAAAAAAAACACTGTCCGGAGAAATTTTTACCGGTTGCCTTTCCTCAGGATCTTCCTTCAGCAGAGTGCGGGCTTTTTGGGGGCATGCAAATTGCCGCAAACTCTGACCGGCGTGGTCGGCGTTGACCACCAAAAATGGACTGAATGGACTTTATGGACATGCGTGGTGATTCGTCTGCAAGCATACCGCATGCAGACTGCTGTTTTTTTGCAGGGGGCTCACGCCGCCCCCCTGCACCCCCGGCGGTGCCACCGGCACTTTTGTACTTTTTAGCTTGTGCGCGCTTTATGGCGTTGGGCTTACCCGACTCATGTGGCGCAATCCTGCACCCCGCTTCCGCCTTTTATGGCGAAAGTCGGGCTTTGCATTGCGCCACGACTGCCGCATCCGGGGGATGCCTCCCCCGGAACCCCCTCGCTCCTCAGCTCACGCTTCGTCGCTTCTTGGGGTGCAGTCTGCAAACGCTTTGCATGCTCAGCCGAACTCCGCCGGTGGTAAAAGATTTTATTTCCCTGAAACTTTTACCCGGCAGCGGAATACCGCACTTTTACCGGCGGGAATGTTAACAACTCCGGGCATCAATTCGACGGTATTACTTTCAGTGCCGAACCAATACATTACGCCTTTGAAAGAGTTATCCGGCATAAATTCCAGTTGATCTTTCATTCTGCCGGATTCAGCCGACATCAATATTTTTCCGCCATCCCAGAGCACCGTTTTACGGTTGGTGAAAAACGGGATCTTTGCGCCTTTTACCGCGAAGAAGCTGTTTCCAGCCGATACGGTAAGTTCCCGGTTGCCGCTTTTCAGGATATTCCGGCAGCCGCGGGCACCGAAGCGTTTTCCGGGGAATGGATAGTTATTCAGCCGGAATTCCGGAGTCATCACCTTACCGGTGGGATTGCGGAACTCAAATTCGATATCCAAAGTATCGCCATCCAGCCGGAATTTCCGGTAAATTTCCATTCCCAGCAACGGGTTTGGCATCGGGTTGGCACCGGCATAGGGCCCGACTACTCCTTTCAAAACCACCTCGGGTGAACCATTTACCAGGCGCATGGAATGAATTTCTGAAACTACTTTCTGCAAAAGAGGATCACTGAAAACCAACCGCGCCAGAAAACCGCCTTGCAGAAGATCATTCCCTGCCGGACTTAAAAAAGTTGTGACAGCAGCATCGCCGAGAAGATCGATACCGATGGCAGAAATCCGGTTTTTCATCCGGAAATACGGCACACCGTTGGAATCAGCCATCCACTCCAATGCAGCATCGCCTTTTTTCAATTCCGGAATTTTTTCCGATGACGTCCTGGTCTTGAATTCTTCAAGTTTTTTCAGGAGTGCCGGATCCTGCTTTTGTGAAAGGCGGTATTGCACCACGCCCTGCGGGGGGATCTCGATCAGACGGTTTTCGCCCTTTCCCCGGATGGAGAGCAGCATCGCTTGAGTATCATGGTAATTGAAGCAGGTAAAAAGGTGATCCTTCCCCAGTTTGTGAACCGTTTTCCTTAAAAATCTCGGAAAATCCGGAAAGTAGAGTTTCACTTTCCCGCCCTGATCGTTTTTCACCTCTTTGACCATGGTATTTACCGGTTCAAAGGTAAAATCCCCGTCACAGCGTTTGCCGGAAATATAGAACTCTTCCGCCGATGAAACCATGGCGTAAGCCTCTGAGATCGCTTTGAAGTAATCGGCTGACAATGCATCATTCGGCCAGAAGCCGACCCCCTTTGCACCAAGAGCCGCCAGAGCGAGGATATTCTGCTTGACCTTGGCAGGATTGTACTGATAGTAAAAACTGGCAAGATTTTCCGCCGGGTCGATCAGCGGGAAAAAGGGCTTTTTCAATTGAGCGATATTGAATGCCGCATCATCAAAAAAGCGCGATCCGCTGTAATAAGGCATGTGCATGTGACCGTCAGCGACCTCATCTGAAAGCCGCACATCCACCCCGCACCAGGCTGAAATATGACTCCCGGATGCCGACAGATTATCGGAGCAGAACCAGAAGCGTACCCCTTTTGCCTCATCCTTGAATATCCGCATTGCCCGGTTGGCATATCGTGCATGCAGATCTACCATGTAACGGAAGTACTCCGGGCGGTATTTCCCCTGAATTTCGGCGATCGTCGGCACATGGTCAAGTTTCAAACTCTGCGCAAAGCGTTTTCTGCCGCCCTCATCATATCCGTAAGGATGCGGTTCAAAATCCCAGACCACATCTTTGACTTCCGGATAAAGTCGGCGGATTTCCCTTGCGGCATGACGGTAAACCGCTTCCACTTTGCCGCTGCGGTCATCCAATTTGCTCCAGTTGGCAAGTCCGACGCCGGGTTTACCTTTATCGGTGATATTTTTGGGCAGAATTTTGGCAAGTTCGGCAACTTTCGGGCGCACCGATTCGATCACCGCCCAGAATGGTCCGCCGACGACCATTACCGGTTGAAAACCTGCCAGCGGCGTATCACAAGCCCTGATCCAACTGTAACGCCTGTCAGAAAGTGCACTCCAGAATGCACGGTTTGCCTCTTTACCGGGCAAGCCGACCGTCTGAAGAGTCGGGATGCGCCCGACCATAAAGGCAAATTCCCGACATGGCGGTGCCTGATGCACGATCGGCGGAATGATTTTCAGATACCCGCACCCTTCCGGCGAAATTTCCTTACCGGCAGTGAGTTGAAAATAGAACGGTGCGGATTTGCCGGAATTGCCCTCTTCTGCCTTCAAAAACAAAGCGTGCTGATACCATTGAGCGGAAATCAGCCGCGTAAAATCCCGGTCAAAGGTGATGCGGAAACGGCGGTATTTTTGCCCATTGCGGGTGATTTTCGCCAATTCCTCCAGTTTATACGGTGTGATAGTGCGGCGGGATTCCGGGGTTTTCCCGGGTTTGATCGTAAGGATCGGCGCACAGCCGGTGACTTTCACAAATTCCGGAAGATCCACACTCATCGTCACAATCTCTTTCAACCCCCTGACCGATGAACCGGGACGCAAAATCAACGTGCCGGTCAGATTCTCCGCCAGAAGAAAAGGGTCTTTTTTCAAAAACTCCACAGGATAGAGCTTGACGCTGAGTTTTTCTGCGGTTTTTGCGGCAGTTTCCGTAATTTTGACCCCGTCGATCCATATCGTGCCGGAAGCATTGCGCAGCTGGAACCCGACTGAAGCTCTGGTATCATCCTTACCGGTTTTGAAGGTATAAGATACCCTCTGCCAGCTGCCGGGGGCACTATCCAGTTTCCACGGCCCGCGGCTGCCTCTCAATGGCGTGTTTTTCTTCAGAGATATCCACGATGCGGCTCCGGCGAAGCGCGCACCGGCTTGCGGAACCACATTTTCACACTTTACATAATATTCCAGAGTGTAGACCGTATCAGGTTTGACGGCAAAAGATTGGAATATCCGGTTCCATGCCGGTTTTTCAAACGAGATACGCAGTGAAGCATCGCCGAATGCACTTACACTTTTATCAACGGAAACAAGACCTTTTTTAACGCTCCAACCGGTAAGACCATCTTCAAAACTGCCGTTGCGGATCTCCGCAGCGAAGAGAGAACCGATGAAAAAACTGCACACCATCAGCAGTATGATTCGCCCAAACATATCAGCACCTTTTATCAAGATCACTTGCCGGTAACTTCAGTGATTTTCACATCGTCGATCCAAATCGTGCCGGAAGCATTGCGCAATTGGAACCCGACTGAAGCTTTAGTATCATCCTTGCCGGTCTTGAAGGTATAAGATACCTGCTGCCATTTGCCGGGGGCGGCATCCAGTTTCCACGGGCCCTGACTGCCTCTCAACGGCGTATTCTTTTTCAGAAATATCCACGAAGCGGCTCCGGCAATGCGTGCACCGGCTTGCGGAACCACATTTTCGCACTTGACCTGATACTCCAACTTATAAACGGTATCAGGTTTTACTGCAAATTTCTGGAATATCCGGTTCCATGTCGGTTTTTCAAACGAGATCCGCAGTGATGCCTTGCCGACCGCACTCACACTATTGTCAACGGAAACAAGACCTTTTTTAACGCTCCAACCGACAAGACCGTTTTCAAAACTGCCGTTGCGGATCTCCACCGCGTAAATAGAACCGATGAAACAGCTGCAGCCCAGCATCAGCATGATTTGTTTGAACATAGTTTATTCCTCCTTAAAAAAGTTTGCTGCAATAATCGCATCCGAAATTATAACCGTAACGGAGCAGACCGAAGTATTTATCTCCGCTGTTTCCCTCATACAACATCCCGTTTTCATCTTTGGTAGAGACATTGCCGCCGAAATGCAGAACATTGGTTTTCTGATTGTGGCGGAATGCCCAGTATCTCGGCTCCCGGACGATCCCGCCGACGCCCAGTTGATTTTCCATAACCAGCATGGCTTTGGATGGCTGGATGATGGCACTCTCTTTGGTCGGAGCATAATCGCCTGCCGGATTGCATTTTCCCCGGTAATAGTGTTCGTAACTGTTCATCCAGGTATTCAAGCCGTAAAAATACTGCTGGGTAAGATCGACCTCTTCAGTCTGATTCGGGCAGTAGAAAAGATCTTTCCGGTTGGGATAAGCCGGAGTGGCAAGATTGGTTTCCCGGAGGTAACCGACCCAGTTGGTCGAACTTGCTCCGGAAAAAAGGGTACAGTTATATGCCCCGTTACCCATGAGATACCCGTCAAAATCCTGAGTGTAGTTGAAAACAAAGGTGTGTATCTGCTTGAGATTATTGATACATGCCGTACTGCGCCCGCGTTCACGGGCAGAATTCAATGCCGGCAGCAAAATTGCCGCCAGAATGGCAATAATTGCAATAACAACCAATAGCTCGATCAGTGTGAAAAAGCCAAGCGGTACTCTTTTCTCCGTACCTCTCCGTACACTTCCGAACTTATCCGTACTCTTTTTCATAAATACCCCTCCTGATTTCATCATGCCTGAGGAAGCTCTGCCAGCGGCAGATCTCCCCGGAGCCACTCCAGATATCTTTCCCGCAATCTTCCTGCCGACGGCCACATGGAATAAGGACTCATAAAGTGAGAATATTCAAAAGTTATCCCCTCTTCGATCCCGACTTTGGAAGCGGTTTCCAACTTGTATCGCAAAGTCCGCCAGTTGATCGGCGGGAAGCGGAAAGGCATATCCCGGTCAAATGATTCAAAATTTATCCAGACCTTGACTCCGTGCTTTTCGCCCTCGCTTTTCATGATCCGGCAGATCTCCTCGAAATAGGGATAGGGGATCAAACCATCCTGAAACGCCACGATATCCACGGCTCCGGCAAGTTTGCCGAACATCTCTTCCCAATCTTTGCGGAAACGCTCAAAATCCATCGGCGGCAATTCCCACTCCGCAATATGACCGCCCGCCATCCGGGGGGCATCCGGCAGAATGGAAAGCCACGGAGAAAGCATGATCGGTTTATTCCCGGAAATCTCTTTGCAGTGTCTGGCAAGTTTCACAAAGACATCGGTGACCGCATCGACATTTTTGCCGATCTCCTTGGAAAAATACCATCCGCCGAAAGCCGGTGAATTTTTTCCGTAATGTTCCCAGATCTCATCAGCGATGCGCTTGTCGAAATCGAGATCGTTGACATAATGACCGTCATTGCTGATTTTCACATAGTTGCCGGGCCAGAATTCCATATCGTATTTACCGGCAAGTTTGAGAAACTGAGCGATTTTATCCTCGTAAACCGGATAGGTATTTTCCCTTTCCGCGATGACCCGGGAGGGATACGCCAGAGTCCGGTTGAATCCGGCACGGATCATAAAGAGGCGTTTGATACCGGCTTCTTTCATGGAAGCAAATTCGGCATCCCACTCTGCTTCGCTCCAGTTGTTGCCGGGAATATCGGCGGTGATCTCATCCAGAAATGTACCGGTGATCGCAATTTTTTTATCCATTTTGCCCATCCTCCTGTGTTTATTTCACATCATCAATGTGGATAATTACCCCGTTTTTGCGCAATTCGTGCTGCAGATCACTTACCGGCAGATCTTCCGGTTCGACCATGCGTTCACTGCACATGCTTGCCGCCACTCCGGCGGCTTCCCCGGTCATCGCTGCTGCCGGGATCACCCGGAAAACTTCCCAGGCATCCAGAGAAGTGTTGATACATCTGCCGGCTGCCAATGCTCCGCGCACATCTTTGGGAACCAATGCCCCGTAAGGGGTCTCCCAGGCGGTAGCCGCCTGACGCCAGTCGGCGGCGATACCGACTGAATCGGCACGGAACTTACCGGCTTCTCCGGAAGTTATCTCAGAAATTCCGTCGATCCTGGCGATCTTGCGCAGCTGCGGCATGACCGGCAGATTGACCGGATAAGCCCCTTTTCTCTCCTCCGCACTCATCGCATCGAAATAACGCCGGATCTCCCGGTACTGGCGGCGGAGAAACTCCTGCGTTTCAGCTGCCGAAAGCACCTCTTTCATCGATCCGTCTTCCGCCGGAGCAGGAATAGTCTTGATATACAGATCACCGGTCAGATAATAGGCACTCTTTGTGTTGCGGTTGATCTCCATAAACCACGGTGTGATGTAATTGGTTTCAGGGAATACCTTTGCCCCTGCCATACGCAGAAGGCAGGCTCCCCCGGTGGCATCGATAAAACAGTCGGCAGAGATGCTTTCCTTTTCCGCTCCGCAGAAAATTTCCGCCCCGGCAATACGGTTTTTACCGTCACAGCGGACACCGGTAACGACCGTATCAAGATACAATTCCACCCCGGATTCCCGGATCATCTTTTCCAGAGTCAACTCATAACCGGCCGGCGAAAAACAGCAGAAATACCGCTCCCCGGCTCCACCGCAATCGGCACCGGAGATACCGCCCCACTTCTCACTTACCGCAAATGGCCCGTACTCCTGACAGCGCAATAAAAGTTCCTCAGTCAAACTTCCGGCGATCTTCACACCGCGGTCATCGCTGATCGGCAGATAAATATAGATCAATCCGGCAGTTGCCAAACCGCCCAAAACGCACTGCTTCTCGATCAGAATGACCTTTTTCCCGCGCCGGGCGGCAGCCAGCGCAGCGGCAACACCGGCAATCCCGCCGCCGCATACGGCAACATCAAAGTGTTTCATAGGCAAAAATCTCCCTGTTTACCAGTAAATATAGCACATCCGGCTTATCCGGACAAGATTGGATTGTATCATAAACAGTATCGTTTTGTATCAAATGCACCGGTTGCAGACTTGAAAAGCCGGTAATTGAGTGTCATATTATAGAAATGACATTACATGGGAGTTGTTTATGTTCTGGCACAATTCATCGATCCGGGAAATCGCCCGGGCAGGAAACTTTCCATTGAAAATCAGCGGTATTTATTATTGCAACAACCGGATATTCCCTTTTACCGGCAAGGAAAATGTCTGCCGTTTTCTGGAAGTCAGTCTGCGCCTCCGCTCCACCGCCCGGCGATGCGAAGACCGGATCAACGGCACTCCGATGAATATCCCATTCCCCAATGTGCTTTATAAAACTCCGGGGATGAAAATTGCATTGGCAGGAGATCTGCCCCGGGATACCATCGCTTTTTACTTCCAGCCGGCAGATGAAAAACTGCTGCGGGAGTGGGGGTTGATCCCGGATGAACCTTTCTGGCCGATCCAGTTGAACGAAAATCTGCTCCATCTGATCTCGGAATTCCGTCATCTGCTGGGGCGATTCACTCTCCACGGTATTATGGATCAGCTGGATTGGGTCTGCCTGCAAATCATCCGGGAGGTCTGCTTTCAACGCGTTTCCGATGAACGCCAATCCGACCCGGAAAGCCGGATCATGGAAGCCGCACTCTATTTCCAGCATCACTTCGACCGGAAGATCTCCTGTGATACAGTGGCATCCCGTTTCGGCTTTTCCCATGCCGGATTTTTCCGGGAATGGCGGAAACACTTTGACTGCTCACCGCAGCATTATATTCAGAATTTCCGGCTGAAAGTTGCCGCTTTCCGGTTGATCCAGACCTCCCTGCCCATTTCGGCGATAGCCGCAGAAGTGCATTTTTCCAGCCTGACAGCATTTCACCGGAAGTTCCGGGAAATGTTCGGAGTATCCCCGGATCATTTCCGTCACGATCCGGAACGGTGGGAACGGGAGTTCCCGGATTTCAACATCACGGGAAAAATTTCTGACAACATCCTGCGGTAAAAACTTTGTTTTCAGGGAATTTCCCAAAAATTCCCAAATAAGCGGCAAAGCGTGAGCTGAGGAGCGAGGGGGTTCCGGGGGAAACATCCCCCGGATGCGGCAGTCGTGGCGCAATACAAAGCCCGGCTTTCGCCATAAAAGGCGGAAGCGGGGTGAAGGATTGCGCCACATGAGTCGAGCCAGCCAAACGCTATAAAGCGCGTGCAAGCCAAAAAGTACCAAAGTGCCGGTGGCA
>JAFVZG010000136.1 GCA_017508285.1 Lentisphaeria bacterium
GATGATTTGCCGCTATTGACCGTTAAATGAGATATTATTTGCAGAAAGTTCTGCCGCCATCGACATAAAGTGACTGACCGGTGATATAAGATGCCGCATCAGAGAGCAGGAAAAGTGCTGCAGAGGCGATATCTTCCGGCTGTCCCAGACGGCGGAGCGGAACCTCCTTTTCACCCAGTTCGGCGCGTTTTGCCGGATCGGGGTGGCGCTGTTTGAGCAGATCGGTCTCGATCAATGAGGGGTGAACGATGTTGCAGCGGATATTCTGCGGAGCAAAATATTTGGTGACTGCCCGGTTCAAACCTTCCAATCCGGCTTTACTTGCCGCATAGTCGGCTCTGCCGCCGCCGCCGGCAACGATCGCCGCCGAACCGATGATCACGATGGAACCTTTTCCGGCATTCTGCATCATCGGGATCGCTTCCCGGATGGCGAGAAATGCACCATTCAGGTTGATATCCACCACCTTTTTCCACTCATCATAAGAGATCTCGCAGAAATTTTTCGGGTTGGTGAAACCGGCACTGTAAACCAGCGCATCGATCCCGCCCCACTGCTCATCAAGTGCCTTGTAGAGTGCTTTGGTATCAGTTTCGCTGGTGCAGTCAGCGGCAAAAGCGAAAGTTCTGACTCCGCTTGCCGATAATTCGGCACTCAATTCAGCGGAAGCCTTGACATCGGCTTCGCAATTCAGATAGCTCCATGCCACATCGCTCCCAGCGGCGGCACAGGCGCGCACGATCTGCGCACCGATGCCTCTGGCTCCGCCGATGACGAGGGTCTTTCTGCCGGGAAGTTCGATTTTCATCCGAAGACCTCCTTGACCGAGGCTTCAAACTTGGCGACGACCTCATCGGCTTCAGCCTGATTGATGATCATGGGCGGTTTGACCTTCAAAACATTTTTGCGGACTCCGCCGGTGCCGAGGATAAGACCGTTTTTGAAGCCGACAGTACGGACTTTGGTCGCCTCTTCGGTAAGCGGATTGAGTTTCTCATCGGCGAATTCCACACCGATGTGCATACCGACCTGACGGATATCGCCGATCTGCGGATACTTCTCCTGAACCTTTCTCAAGCCGTCGGCAAGATATGCGCCCATCGCTCTGCCGTTGGCAAGCACGCCGTTGTCAAAAAGTTCCAGCTGCTTGGCGGCGCAAGCCATTGACAATGTCGGGTTGGCAAAGGTATGCAGTTCTTCGCTGTCAGGAGCGAAACCCTCCAGTTTATCGTGGATGATGATCGCCGCCAGCGGCAGACCGGCACCGACCGATTTGCCCAGACAGATGATATCCGGGGTAACACCGAAGTAATTGGCGGCAAAGGTTTCACCGATACGGCCGAAAGTCTGGATCTCATCAAAGATCAGCAGAGTTTCAAATTCATCGCAGAGTTTGCGCAGTTCCTGCAGATAGCGTTTGGGCAGGATCAACTGACCGGCACTTGCCTGCACCGGTTCAACGATGACACTGGCGGGCTTGCCGGAAACACCGCGCTGGAAAATTTCCCGGGTCATTTTCAAGCAGATATCCACATACTCTTCGGTGCTGACACCGAGGGGGTTGCGGTAAGTCACCGGGTTGGGGATGCGCACAAATGCTCTGGTCAGCGGCAGAAAACGGCTGCCGCCGAAAAATTTACCGGTGGATTTGGTCGAGATCCAGGATGCTCCCATCGATCCGAGGGTCGAACCGTGGTAACTGTCAAACAGGGTGACGAAATCACGCGAGGGCTGAACATTTTTGAAAGCGATCTTCATCGCCGCTTCGATCGCCGGCCCGCCGCCGACGGTGAATGAGACCCGGTTCATACCTTCCGGAGCGTGCCGTGCCAACTCTCTGGCAAGATAGAAGCGCATCTTGTTGTCAAAACCCTGATGGATATGGGTCATATTGCAGGAGTGCTCACGGATGACATTGTTGATCTCATCATTGCAGTACCCCAGAAGCAGTGCCCAGCTCTGGCTGGTGCAGTCGATATAATCTTTACCGTTGACATCCCAGACCCGCACACCTTTGCCGTGATCCAGCACCGGGCCGCCGCGGGTTCCGCCGCCCAGGGTCAGATGTGCCGCGCACTCTTCCAACTCACGGTTGGTCATACTGTAAACTTTTTCCAGCATACTATCCATGTTTCTTTTCTCCTTAATATGATACTGAGGTGAATCACTTTTACTGATGTTCGCTACTAATATAGCATCTTCGTTTGATTGATTCAAGCAAATTTTGATTATTTTTTGATTTTATCAAGCAAATCTTTGAAAGAGGTGATTTTCTAAGTTGAAATAATCTTTCAGAGATGCTATTTTAACTGACATGCGATTTATTTTTTGCAGATGTGCTGTAAATATTTACCGGAAAATGGTCAAATTTATGAAAAAAAGTTTTTTTGCGGCGATCGATCTCGGAGCCACCAGCGGCAGGATCATGCTGGATAAAGGTGACGGCAAAGTAAATGAAATTTACCGTTTCCCGACACCGATGGTCAGAAATGATGCCGGGATTTTCTGGGATTTTGAGGCACTTTTTGCCGGTATCATCTCAGGTTTGAAACTGCTGGAAAATGTTTCCGGCAATATCGCTTCCATCAGTTGCGACTCCTGGGCGCAGGACTTCGGCATGCTGGATGAAAACGGTTCTCCGGTCGCCATGCCCTTTTCCTACCGCGACGGCAAATGCAAGGTATCTTCCGCCGCAAGATTGGAGTATATCGCCGAATTTTTTCCGGAATATCTGAAAAAAACGGTTCAGATACTTCACATTGCCGATCTTATTCACTTCTATCTCTGCAAATCGGCACGGAGCAACTACTCTCTGGCGGCGATATCCGGTTTGGATATCACGCATAAGCTTTTGGCTCCCATCGCGGATTGTGAAATCATCGGCACGGTGAATCATCCGGCTCTTTCCTTTCTTCACGGAGTACCGGTAATTTCCGGAGCCGGTCATGATACTGCCGCCGCCTTCGTCTGCGGCGACCCTCAGGATAACGAGATAATGACCTCGGTCGGCACCTGGCAGATGACTGCTGAAAGGTGGGATGATACCGCTGAAATTCCGGAAGATTTCCGCCGTCTGCCCCTGCCGCACCGCAAATGCGCCCGCACCAGAGGCGGTATGGGGTTGTGGGTCTTCCAGCAGTGTGTGAAACTCTGGAAAGAGCGCGGGATATTCCCCGGCTACGCCGTTTTGGATGCTGAAGCGCAAAAGTGTACTCTTCCCGGTTTTATCGACCCGGATACTCCGGAATTGTTTTCTCCGGAAAATATGGAAGAAGCGATCTGTTCGCTGGTAAAGAAAACTCTGACCCCGCCGGAAATGACCGCTCTTCTGCTCCGCGGTACGGCGCACCGTATCGCCATGACCGTCAAGAGTTTCGATAAGGAATTTTCCCGGGTCATCGCCGTTGGCGGCGGGATCAACGGGGAGTTTTTCTGCGGTCTGCTGAAAAAAGAACTTCATCCGGTAATGCTGACAGTCGGCAGCAGCGAGGCTTCTGCCGCCGGCAATATCGCCATTCAGAAACAGGTAATCAATAATATTTGAGGATAGAAAAGAAATTATCGGGTAATCTCCCAAATTTTGTGAAACATACATACATACCGTACTCGACCGTACCGGCACAGAAGCAAGGCGCGAAAGTGCCCGCGATGCGCCACCGACTTGTCACGGCGTAGTGCAACGAAGACGGACGGTCAGATTTTATCACAACTAATGACAATAATAATTATTGCAAAAACCAAACGGAGGTAACGATGAAAAAAACTTTGATGGTCACCGCTATTGCCCTGGCTTCTGCCGCCCTCACCGGAGCTGATATGCTCACCGACCGGGAGTGGAAATTCTCCAAAACCTGGAACGCCGCCGGTAATCTTACCAAACTTGCCGACGGTTCGTGGCAGCTGGAAAATACCGGCAACGCCGGCAGTATCACCATGCACTGCGCCGAAAGTGAATACACCGTCACCCCCGGCAGACACTATCAGATCATCGTGGATATGGAACACTCTTCACCCGGGATCAAAAGCCAGCTTCTGACCGCACTCCCCGGAGCAAGAAGAGTGCGTAAACCGGAACTGCGCACCCCGATGCAGACCGGCAAACGCGCCGCGATCGAATTTATCACCCGGCCGGATGAAAGAAGACTGGCTCTCTACCTTTCGCTTTCCGGTACCGGCAAAACCATCGTCAAAAGTGTGAAGATCGAAGAGATCGACCCCGGCAACGATCTGATCAAACGCCCCGGTATCAACTGGAACTTTATCGCCGCCCCCGGCGCACAGGGCAAAATGACCCGCCTTGATGACGGCTCTTTGCAAATCGAAAAAACCGGAGGTAAAGCGCATGTCATGGGATATCTCACCTTGCCCTTGCCCATCAAACCCGGCAGAAGTTATCTGGTCACCATGACCGGCAAACGCTCCGTGCAAAGTGCCCGCTGGGGATTGATGAGTCATAGCGGCAGCCAGAAATCCTGGCCCAGCCGTCCGGCAGCCGGTAAAGCCGGAGAGTTGGAAAAGGTCTCTCTTACGATCAATACCGCCGACAGCGATAACGGCTTGAGGATCTATGCCGTGCTGCACGGTACAGGCGTACTGGAAGTAAAAAGCATCACCGTGGAAGAACTTTCCACCCGCAAAGAAATTCTTGCCGGCAGGATCTGGACTGGTAATCCGAAAACTGCCGGTACTGCGGTCAAAGGGAGCGACGGCAGCTGGATACTGGAAAAGAAAAGTGACAAAGGGATACTGGTATTTGCCCACCATGGATTTGTTAAAGTTGTTCCCGGCAGACACTATCTGATCGAGTGGCTGGCAGATCTTGCTCCCGGTCAGGTCGCCAATTCCATGGTCTATTTGCCCTCCAAGCCCAAACCGCGCACTCCGTGGCCCGTCGGCAAAGTGGTTTCGGCGGCAGGCAGGGTGAAAGTTTCCCAGCTCGTCACTATTCGGGAAGGGGAAAAGGAAATGCGGGTCAATCTGGTCATTTCCGGTAAAACCGGCAAAACCACCGTCAAAAGTTCTTCCATCACCGAGCTGGATGATGAGGAGTTGAAAAAACTTCAGCAGGCAAAGTAAAAAACGGAGTATATAATAATGAAAATATTTCTGAGTCTGATAACTCTCTTTTCTCTTTTCATCCTCAACGGTCAGGAATTGCTGAGCAAACGCAACTGGACCGCCAATCCCGCCGGTTCCAAAGGCAGGGCGGTCAAAAACAGCGACGGCAGTTGGAGCGTGATAAAGGATGATGACAAAGGCGCGATGGTTTTCGCCTTTCACGGCGGCCCATATAAACTTGCTCCCGGAAAACAGTATCTCATTGAGTGGGAAGTGCTTGCTCCGGAAAACCAAACCGTCGGCACCATGAGTTATCTGCCGCGCAAACCCAAAGCGCGCACCCCGTGGCCGTCGGGCGGAAGCATCACCGGCAGCGGCAAATGGCAGAAAGTTACCCAACTGCTTCAACTTGAAGAGGGCGAAGACCGTGCCAATTTCTATTTGACACTCCGCGGTAAACCGGGCAAAACCACGGTCAGAAGCTGCAAAGTTTCTGAAGTCAAAGGTATGGATCTTATCAGTAATCTCAACTGGACAGCCAATGTTTCCAACACCGTGGCAACTGCCCGGAAAAGCAGCAGCGGCATCTGGGAGGTGGAGAAAAAAGATGATCGCGGTTTTGCGGTATTCACCCATCACGGCGCACCGGTGAAACTTACTTCCGGAAAATATTACCTCATTGAATGGGAGATCCTTGCCGATGCCGGTCAGAGTCTGGGAAGCATGGTCTATCTGCCGCGCAAACCCAAACCCCGTTCACCGTGGCCGACCGGAAAAACAGTTTCCGGCAGCGGCAAATGGGATAAGGCCCGGCAGTTCCTCGCCGTGGAAAAGGGCGAATCCGGCGGCAGGATCCAATTGGTCATCAGCGGCAATGCCGGTAAGACCATGATCAAAAGCTGTACCGTCACTGAAATAACCAAAGAGGAGTATCAGAGAGCCCTCGCCCCCAAATTGGTGGAAAAGAAAGTTTTCAACGGCAAAGAGTTGAAAAAAGATTGGGAGGTTTTCAGCATCAGGAAGCATCTGCCCGGCGGAAAAAGAGAGGGGTTGTACTTTGATGCTTACGGCCGCAGCGGCATCATTTGCCGGAGATTGAATTGGCGCGCCAGCGATGTGAAGATCATCGAATTATCCGTTTCCAGCGATCAACCGGCGGTGTTCCGCATGGATTTTACCGTTGACGACAACGGCAAACGGCGTACCGGTTACCTGAATTATGTGACCTATGCCGACGGAAAACTGCATAATCTGCGCTTTGAAGCCGGTGACAATCCCAGCTGGCGTGGTATTGTCAAAGAGATCAAATTCACCTGTATCGCCGACGGCGGCAAGGTCGGTATCGAAAGACTCGCCGCCAGAAAAGAGGATAACCTCATTCCTTTTGTGGAAGACCGCCTGCCCGAATACAAGATCGAAAATATCCGTCCCAGAGGCAGATATCTTTTGAAAAACGCTGCCGGTGCCACGCTCAGCATCTTTGACCGTGACGGTAAAGTCATCTTCAAAACTGCCGGTGACCGCAAGGATGTGGAATTCACCGCCCCGGTGATGACCGTCACTGCCAAAATCACCAACGCTCCGGCAAATGCTTCATTGACTTTGCTTCACCTGAAACCCATGGAATTGCCGGAAATCTACTGGCGCGGTTCGTGGATCTGGTGTCAGAATGGCTTCGGGCCCAACAA
>JAFVZG010000019.1 GCA_017508285.1 Lentisphaeria bacterium
CTCATCGAATAGTGCCGAATTTTATCCTGATTTGAAAGGCTTTTGCGTTTCACTGGGCAAGAGTGACGGCAAATTGATGATCGGCGGCAATTACGGCGATAATTCATTTGAGGTTGTCTACAGGCCGGGAGGGCCGAAACCGCTGGACCGGGAGTGGCTCAATAATGAAAAGTATCCTGATTTTGTTGCCACCTTGACCGGTTTGGAAGCAGCTCTGCCGGGATATTTCGACGCCCGCTACAACCTCTATCACACCGGTATCAACGACAACTTTGTGACCGGCACGATGAATTTTACCGGGGCCAACGGTCAATTGGTGCTGGCCGCTCAGCTGGGGTCCGACAAAGCTGACAGCTATCATACTGCCGTTACCACGATCAACTTTGCTGAAAATACTTCAATCGACGATGCGCTCAACCTTGTCGGTGCACTTGGCGAGGTTGAAATTACGAGTATGCCAACGGAAATCACCGCTTTGTCAGTTTCCGGTTTCCCGACTCTTGCTGAGCAGTACGTTGAAAAATACGTTGAGCAACTCAATGAAGAAGCTTTTGTCAAGAGTGCGGTATTTGACGGCGATTCTGTGGATATCGTCTTTACTGATAAGGCCACCGATGCTGAAAAGGCTGCATTGATTGCCGGAATTGAGAATATGGGCAGCGAAAATGGTTTGTCTTTAGAGATCAAACCGGATGGATATGTTTCAAAATTGCAATTCAGCGGCGAATCTGCGCTCACTCCCGATCAGATCAAAGCCCAGTATGGTTCTCTGGTTGAAAATGTCCGTGAGCCCGGCAGCAGCAAGACAGATGATGCCATCCGTCTGCGTTCCGATAACTTCGGTATTTACTCGCATTATTCCCAGTGCATTTACAAGACAGACACCACTCCGTCTGCTCCGGATGCCAATACTGTCAACAACAATATCAATGCCGCGCATAAACTTACCGTGATCAGTGATCTTGCCGGCAGGATCTATACCAACACAGTCGGTATGCGTTCCCGCTACGAATATAAGAATGGAGATAAAACCGCAACAAGTTACACGGTTTCCAACTACAAGATCTCCGGCAGCGGGGTCAAAGCCGATGAATTGGTGCTCGCAGCCAACTTCCGGGCGGAAATGTTCTCGGTCAACAACAGTGAGCTCTTTTTGAGTACCCTTTCTGACGGTAAGACTGTTTCGTATGATCAATACGATAATGAAAAGGTCAAAGTTGAGCCGAAAGGAAAAACTTACTATTATCTGGATATCAATGGCAACGGAGTCAAGGACGCTTCGGAGCCGGAGGTAAACGTAACCGTCGATAAATACGAGATAACCGGGCATTATTCGGCCGAGTGGATATACAAAGAATATACTGATGGCAATAATACCACGCCTTACCTTGATGCCAATAATAATGATCAGTTCGATGAGACAGATTACCTTGTGTATGGCGATGAAGAAAACGGCTATTTCGTCGATATCGACCGGAATGGTGTGATGGATGAAGAGGCCGGAGAGGATATTTATCTCGATGATGCTAAAACTGTATGGTTGCAGATCGGCGACAAAACTGAAGAGGTCACAATCAAAAACCTGCCTGATAACAGCGGGCGGCGTTATGCAGATGTCGGCGATGATGGTACGTATGAAGCCGGTAAAGACTTCCTTGTTTTACACGGGTATGATGATATTTTTAAGAAATATGTGGATTACGTCGATGTCGACGGTAATGAAAAATATGAACTCGGCACAGATAGGGAAGTAGGGAATGTCCGGGTCAGTTATGAAATCAATTGGCAAAGGTTGTCAGATAAGAGTGTCGGCTTTTATGCTGACGTTAATGGAAACGACACATACGATGCCGGAGTCGACTTGCTGGTAAAGGATGCATGCTACTGGGATGTGTATGAAAGAACCAAGACATATAAAGAGGTCAAGCCCGAACCGGATTATTATGAGTTTACAAGCATGGAGTCCGGCAGAAGCAATGTTGCCCGGGGCACGACCATCGGCGGCGGTAATTATGCCAATAATAACGAGATCACCACTCATGGTATTTATACGGGCAAATCGCTGACCACCGCTGATAACTCCATCTGGGCGGGCAATATTTTTGTCGATACCAGTGATACTTATATTTTTGCGCAAAGTGACATGGTGGGGGTTATTCCGGCGGATACTCTCAAAGGATTCAATACGACCGATGGAACCGGCTATCATGCGGAAAACAACCATGTCGGTGCTTACGGATTGCGTTCTGACGGTTCGATCACGATCACCAATATGGGCTCATTGAAAGATGACCTCGGCAAAGCTCAGCATGCTCAAATCACGGTTTATTGCAATGACAATACCATATTTGCCACCTACGGTAAAAAGAGCAGTACCAACGGGTCAAAAATCCTTGCTGCCGGTATTGCTGCTGACACATTGAAACTTGGCGGTGTGACCGATCAGGTAAATATCTATGTGGAATACCGCAACAACTATATCAATGAGGCAAAAACGCCGACCGGCGACGTTGTTACCACCGAGGCTTACGGCTTAAAAGCCAATACCATGACTTTGAATGACTTTGACGGCAATATCAAAGTCAACGGAACCAACTGGGAAGTGCACGGCATTCACGCCGGCAGTTTTGTTTCAAATACCTCTCTGGGCGGTGTGATCCAGGTCTACGATTCTTATAACGATGCTGATTATAATGCTGGTTATGATGATTGCAATGGTATCGGTATCAAGGCCACTTCTTTGAGCGTCACCGGCGTGATCGATTCTGAAATCTACGCCGGTATCGCAATTACGGTCAACTCTTTGGATATCGGGGCTTTTACCGGCGAAATCACTGCCGACCGTGCCGGATTCAATGTCACTTCCGCCGCCGGTACGGTGAATCTGGCCGGTAATATCACGGTTGACGGTTACGGCTACACCAGTTTGGGGCAGGTGAATCTCCGGGTTTCCGGCGAAATCACTGCCGACATGGCGATCCGCTCTGAATACAAACTTGATCCCTACAAATTCACCGGTACAGTCAATAATGTCAAAACAGCTGACCATGTGGAACTTGCCGCCGGTTCACGCGTTACCGGTGATATCGACCTCGGGGCCGGTATCAATACTCTGGTTATCAACAGTAATGCTTCTCTGGATGGCGTGATCGCCGCCGGAGCCGGTGAGCTTAATATCACCTTTGTGCTGGAAGATCCCTCGGTAAACGGATCCGCTGTGACGGTCAAAAAGTACAGTGATGATGATAAAACTCTCAAAGACCTCAGTACATTGACCATTGATTTGAATTATGCCAAAGAAGGAAAAACCTACAATCTGATCCAATATGCTCCGGAGGTCGGTGCTTCGGATAAATGGTTGAACCACAATCGTAAAATCGCCTTTTATTTCCAGGGCGAATCTTACAGCCTGACGTTGGAAAATAACGGTACTTACGATGAGGGCAGCGTTTGGATCAATGATGTCGAGGTCGTTGCCCGGTTTGAGAATGACTGCTTTTCGGTGACGGTAAATGGCGAGCTGCCGTCGGCACACGAGGTCAAGACCCTCGGCACGGTCGATTCATTTGCCGCTGATCTGGTTTATGCCGCAGCCAATGGCATTTCGCTTGAGTGGAGCAATCTGGATAAATACAACAAAGCCCGGATCGCGGCCGGTACGCTTAAAGATGTTGCCGGTAACCAGATCGTCTCATTCACCGATTACCAAATCTCTTTTGTGGTGCTGGATGCCAATGGAAATCAGATCGGCAGTGAAATCACGGTCGATAAGATCAAAAACAGCTCTTACGCTCTGGATCTCGCCGCTATTGCGGCGGAAAACGGCATCGCCAAATCAGATATCGCCGCCGCCAAACTGACCGGCGTTACGATGAATGGCAAGAGTGAACCAGTTAAAGAAAACGGCAAGACGGTGGTTGAGAATCTTTCGACAACTTACAAATTTTCCAAAATTTATACCACTGCCGTGGAAGCACATTCTGCAATCATCCTCGAGTGGGAAAACCTCCATGTGAATCTGAAGAAGATGATCGACAATGGTGAACTCAAAGACGATGATACCGGCAAGAATATCAAAGATTGCCGTTACTACAAGGTGACTTATCAACTTTACCGCGACAACGGCGATTTGCTTAAAGAATTCACCGTCAATGTGCTGGACAAAAGCGATCTTGAAATCAATCTGGATGAGGCCGCCGCAGATATCGGCTGCCGGGTCAGTGAAATCGCGGAGGCGAAAGTGACCGGTCTGGAACTGGTCAGCAAAGACGATCTTAAATACAAAGTACCGGCCAATGCGGATGGCGTGGTTGAGGATGTTACTTATAGTTCTGTGCAGGTCAATGACGGATATGCTTTCAATTTGAACATCCTGCATGAGGAATTGCAGCGCAAGATCGCCGCCGGAACGCTTCAAAGCAGCGACGGCCGGGAAGTTGAGCTGCTGACCGGTTATAAAGTGGCGTACCTTGTCAATGGTGTGGGTGATCATACAACAGATGTAAAAGTCGATGATAAAGGACGCGTGAGCGACATCCGGATCGATGGCCCGAAAGGGGCGACCATCAATATTGTTGGCATTGAGGTTATTGGCCAAGTTGACGGGGAAGACGTTACGCTCTCTTACGAATTTCCGCAGGTCACGCCCCGTGGTGAGGAGGCGCAGATCACTCTGGATTGGAATGTATTGGCTGATGAGTTGCAGACTAAATGCAACTCCGGCATTCTTTTCGATGTTGATGGTGAGGAATTTGCAAAGATCACCGGTTACAGAATATCCTATATGCTGGTCAATGACATGGGAGAGTGCCTGAAAGTATTCTCTACTGAGGTGCAAGAAGGTAAATATACGGTCGATATTCAAGCGGCCGCAAATGAAGCCGGCATATCCGACAGCGATGTCTGGGGAGTCAAACTGGCCAATATCACAGTTCAGGGAAAAAATGCCGATGGCGAAGCAATCATTAAAAATTATTCATGGAGCGATTCCATAAGTATGATGGAAAACTTCGTGGAAAACTACGATGCCGACAAACAAAACCTGACGATCTCGTGGTTCGGTATTTCTCCGGAAAATTACGGCCTGATCGCCATTCAGGATTATGAATTGGAATATACCCTCTATGACAGTGACGGCAATCCGATCGGAGCCCCGATCGCCGTCAGGATCGATGGAGCAAAAAATTCCTATACCATCAACGGTATATCACCCAACTCCGGAGTCGAGTGGCGTATCCGTATGCTCAATGGCACCAGTGTCAGCGCATGGAGCGAAATGCGTAATGCCACTGAGATCATCGAACTCGCTTCTCCGTGTGAGTTCACCTATGATAACTTCTCCAGCAGCGTGCTTGATGCCAACCCGAAACCGGATACCACCGGGGTGATCGCCGCTATCGCCAATTTGTCGTGGACACCGATCGAATCGACCAAGACCATCCGCAAATACGAAGTCGAGTATATCATGCTTTCCGAGCAGATCACCCTTGAAGATGTACCTGAGGGAATGACTCTGGAAGAGTATATCGCCGGTAACACAGACGGAGGTCTTTTCGAAAAACATGCAGCTCAGGTCCACTGTAAAACGGTCAGCGGTACTCAGCTGGTTATTTCCAACTTGCAGAACCAGACCTATGTCTACTGGCGGATCAAGGCGACCGCCAGCAATGGTGATAACAGTTCCTATATGGCCGGTGACACCTTCCGTGTGTGGACATATGATGATAAGGATGATCCGGTATATGCCGATAAAACCACCGGCCTGATCGATGTCAATTATCCGGAATTCGATGTGCTCGCTCCGGATGCTTCCAAGCCGGAAACCACTTTCAACATGATGATCGGCTGGAATGAGGCCACCGACAGTGACAGCGGCGTGCGGGCATATATGGTCGAAATCAGCACCGACGGCGGCAAGAGCTATCAGCAGGCCGCACAAGTCAATTCCGAGGATAAAGTGCCCCATACGCTTTATACCTGGGTCGATAACAGCCTGAATCCCGATGGTAAATACAAGGTCATCGCCGAAGACGGCACGGAATTCACCGATGTCACTTTGAAAGAAGTCGACGGCAAAAAGGTGCTTTCATGGTATGCCAAAGGTGATGAGTATGTCGGTAAGAAGTTTACTGTCGCCGAGGAAATTGCTCCGGGAGAATGGAATAAAGAATTTGCAAAAGGTGTCGACAACTACAAGCACACCACGTTTGATTACATTTGCAAACTTGATGCCCTTGCCAATAATAATTACTCCTACCGGGTCATCGCCGTTGACTACTTCGGCAACCGGGTGGATAATGACAAGGCGGTGAATAATTCGATCGTCATCGACAGCAGTGCCCCATACTTCGCGGATGACGATGCGACCAATGCTGATTATGAATATGAGCTGACGGCTGATTCTTCACAGACCGCACTGCTCAAAGGTGACATTATCTGGACGGCGGCATCCGATCCGGAAAGCGGCGTGCGCAAGTATGTCATCAAATTCAGCAGCAATGGCGGCGCAAGCTACAATGAGAGCTGGACTCAGGAATTTACTTCCGAAGAACTCAACAGTTCTGTGCCGGAAATCACCTTCACGGATCTTGATCTTTATGCTGCCAATGCCTCTATCGTCGCCGGTGAGTACTACAACGTTTATATCGGCGGTGAGATGATCACGGTCAAAGCCATCGAAAATAATAAACTGCGGTTGACCGGATATTCTCAGGAAGCTCTGGCGGCCGGTGACAAAATCAAGATTTCTAAAACCAGCGATGAGAGTGTCGTTTACAGCGGCGATATCGACAACGGTGGTATAGAGCTCGGTATCCATGAGAATAAGCAGACCGTGATCAGTGATACTGATTTCAAACAGGACTCTGAATACAAAATTGCTTTCGGCGGCGAAGAGATCACCGTCAGAGCTGAAAACGACGGTGAAATCGTGGTCAACCGAGATCTGTTGTTCAAAAATATCACGATCACCGGCAATGGCGGCAAAGATTTCTTTGCCGGTCAGCTCATTGATGCACAGCTCCGTTTCCGGATCAGTATCGGCGAATTTGAAAACCGTCTGCCGGCATCCAGCTATACTTATCAGATTTTTGCCTATGATTATTTTGATCAGGTCGTCAAAAAACCGCTGACCAATACGATCGAAGCTGATAAGACTGCTCCGAAATTTGCCGACGACAATATCGGTATAAGTTACAGCGGATTTGTCAAACCGCCGGTGGAAAATGAGGCCGGTGCCAAAACCACCTATTCCGTGGTTATCGGCTGGCACAACGCCGACGATCCGGCCGGTGAAGGCAGCGTAGTGCCCAGCGGCATTTACCGTTACAAACTGCAATACACCGATGCCGGCGGCCGTACCGTTGAAGTGCTGGTCGATCCGAAAACGCGTGATTCCAGAACTTTTGCCTACTGGTCAGATGATAATGTCGCTCTGGATTCATCTGCCCAATACCGGGTCAAGACCGGCGATGAGCAATTCGTCAATGCCGTGGTGAAAATGGCCGGCGGCAAAGTCAGTTTGATGTGGGATTGCGAAGGCGATCTGGCCGGTAAAGCGGTGACAATTCAGATTCAGGATGGCGATTCATGGAAAGATCTGGCCGTCAGCATTTCCGGCTCAACGGTCGGCAATGATGTTGTCAATACCTACAAGTACGAATTCTTTGAGTACACTTACAAACTCTCGGAACTTGACAGTGCCCTGCTGAAATATAAAGTCACTGCCGAAGATATCTGCGGCAACACCGTGTCAACCGGCGAAGCTTCGGAAAAGGTCGACAGCGGAGCCCCGATTTTCCGCAAACAGGATGTTACAGTAGAGATCAATGAGCCGGAAGAAGGTACCGACGGCAAGATTTCTCTGACTCCGAAATTGACCTGGAAACCCGCCAGTGACCGGAGCGGTGATATCGGTATCTGGTACTATGAGGTGAAATACCGGCAGGCCGCAACTGCCGATGCCGAAGCCGGTTCGTGGGTCACGACCCGGATCGAGGATGACGGACGCGATGGATTTGTTTTTGAACCATCCGCCATGGATTGGCAGGTTTACGATTATGAGATCGTTGCTCATGACTACTTCGGCAATTCCACAACAGTTGCCGGGCAATTCGGTACGCCGGATGTGAAACCGCCGACCGGATCGTTTGATATAGATTCCTTTGCCGCCGCGATCGAGGTCGACTGGCCGATCGTGGAAGTATTGGTTCCCATTCCGACCGATGACGAGGAAGAGGGCGATTACGGCGGCGATTACAGCGGCGATGGCAGCAGTAGTTCCGGCAGCGGTAATTACGGTGAAAGTGCCGGTGGTGAAGGCGAAAATAACGGCGAATCGGATGACGGCACGATCAAGCCGGGTTATCAGATCGTCAGAAAACGCGGCGATCTGAAGTCGGCCAAAGTTACCCTTTCCTGGGAAAATAGCTTCACCGATCCGGCGGATCTGATCTACCGGGTGGTGGTTTCTGATGCCGCAACCTTCTCCGAGGAAGATGGCAGGGTCTATGACTTCTATGTGCCGGTGGCCAATGGTGCCCCCACGGCATCGCTGGTCTTTGACAATGACACCCTCGGCCGGAATGTCGGTATCTTTGAGGGCATGGAAACGGTTTACTGGTATGTCGAGGTCTTTGACGGATACTACAACAAGAGCAAAATGAGCTCCGAAACTAAGAGCTTCAAATTCGTCCACACCGATGAACTCGGTGAAGTCAAAATCACCGGTGCGAAAAAGATGAGTGCCGCGCCGCAGAATGTTTCCGTCAAGTACGGATTTGACAAAGAAAATCAAGTCCGCAACGGCATCGACAGTGTCAGCTGGACCCACAGCGATCAGGTGCTTGGCGTTTACTCTTACACTGTGGCATTGAAAGATGCTTCCGGCAAGACGGTGCTTTACAGTGCCACGACACTTGATGAAAAAGTGCGCGGCGGTGCCGATGTGGTGGAAAATATCCAGGTGAATGCGGCGGCAAATTCATTTGCCATCGCCGATCTGGAAGAGTTTTTCGGTGAGGATATCGCAGAAGGAACCTACCAGCTGGTGATTTCCGCTCACGATACAACCGGCAGAGTCGCCGAAAGCACCAGTGTCGAATTTATCAAGGATACCACGCCGCCGGGAGCTGTGACCGTTTCCGAAGTGTTGAATTACAACACCAATCAGGGCGGTGAATCCAAAGCCACGATGGTCGTCCGCTGGAAACCGGTGGCCGATGCTTCGCAAATCGATCACTATGAACTGGTTTATGCTCTGCTCCCGGAAAAAGAGGGTGAAGAGGTGGTATATTCCAAGCCGGTGATCATTGCCGGTGATAAGCATGAATTTACCTTTGCTCCGATTGCGACCGGCTCATCTTACACTTACCGGATCGTGGCGGTCGACAGAGCCGGCAACCGCGGTACGGAATGGTCAAAAGATGAGATCATTACCGGTCGCAAAGATCAGCTCGGTGATGGATTCAACAACGCTTTTGATACGGAAGATGCTTTCGTCAACAACCGCTATGTTGTGAGCGGTGAAAGTGTCGGCGGCGGCGATCCGCGCGATGTATTCAAAGTGAGTCTGGAAAAGAGCGCATCGCTCTTGCTGACGATCGATTCCCTGACGAATATTATCGGCGGCAGTCAGAATCTCAAGATCGAAATTTTCCGCACGACTGACAGCAAGGCGTTGAAAACTTTCACCGTCAAAGAGGCCGGCAGAGCATTTGCCGGATTGCTGCTGGATGCGGGCGATTACAACTTCAGAATCACTTCGGCCAAAGACGGCAGTATTGTCAATTACAGTTTCACGCTGGATAAAAATCTGCTCGGCGGAGATTTCAATGACAACAGCGATGACAGTTTTGAAATGACCCAAAAAGTATGGTCGGTCAATACGGAACCGTCTTTCAACGACTGGGCCGGTTTCGGTGATGCGGTCGACGTGCGGAAGTTGTCTGTGGCGGAATCCGGCAAGTATACCTTCTCACTTTCCGGTATCGCCGCCGGTACGGTACTGTCGGTTTACGAAGTGAAAAACGGTAAAAATGTCAAACTGGTATCGGTGACCGGTTCGCAGAGCAAAAACAATGTCACCACCAAAGCGGTACTGCTTGACAAAGACGGCACCTATTACGTCGAGGTCAAACCTTCCAGCACCAAATTGACCGGCAGTTCCTACTTTGTGTCGGTTGAGGCTCTGGAAACTTATAATGATCCGGATACCGGTGAGGGATCTGCAGTTACCGTCGGAGCCGAAGATACCGGCTGGGTCGGATTCACCGATGAAAAAGATATCCGGCAATTGACCGTCGGTGAAAATGGCGCATTCTACACCTTTGATATTTCGCATACGGCTAATACGGATGAAGCGGTCAAGCTGATGGTGATCAATGAGTCCGGCAAAGCAGTCAAAACTGTTTCACTGGCGAAAAAGAATGGTACTGCTTCCACCGGATCGCTCTACCTCACTGAGGGTGATTATAAGGTGGTGGTTCAGGCCTCCGGTGCGGCCAAAGGACTCAACAGCAACTATACCCTTGAAGTCAACGGCAACGATATTACCGTTGATATGATCAATGACAAAGTCAACGATGAACAAACCGGTGCGGAATCGGTCAGCGGCACAATCAACGGTTGGGTCGGTGTCGGCGATACGGTCGATATTCACAAATTCACCGTGGAAGCCGGTGTTGCGTATGAGTGGCTGTTGGAAAACATCAACGGCAAAGATGTCAAAGCGGTTATCGGTTACTATGTCAACGGTAAATTCAAGGCATTGATGACTCAAATAGGAGCGGCCGGCTCTGATAATTTGATTCTGTCAAGGATCTTTACAGAGAGTGAAATTGCCGAGAATCCGAATGGAAAAGAGTTCTACATCCAGATCCAGAGCAACGGCAAAACGGCCAATTCGTTGTATGGTTTATCACTGATGGAAAACCGTGATAAATTTGGATTTGATCCCGCCCATAATGATTATGACAGTGCCGCAAATTGGGATATCTCGGCCGGTCACAGCAATTGGGTCGGTCTTGGCGATGATGTGGATTATCTCAAACTGACCGGTTTTGAGAGCGGATTCTACGATCTGGAAATTTCCGGTGCAGATAATCCGGTGAAATTGACCGTGTTCAAGAAAGTCGGTGAGAAATACACTTCCGTCAAGAGCGTTACGGTCAAGGCCGGAGTTTCCGGTGCCGGAATCAGCGATCTGCTGTTGGATGGCAACGGCGAATATTACGCCGTGGTAAATGCCACCGGAGCCAGGAAAGGTCAGAATAGCGACTATACTCTGGATTTGGTGAGCAAGATGGAAACTGCCGCAATTGAAGTCGATGGCGATGCCGTCAGCGGTAGAGTCGATAAGACAGACCTCTACGATGGCTGCCGTTTCGAGATCGCTGCCGCCGGTATTTACAGCTTTGATCTTGGTAATATCAATGGGAACAACCTCAAATTGAGTATTATCGATCCGGAATCCGGCAAGGTACTCAAGAGCTTTACTCCGGCGGCCAACAGCACTTCGGCGCAGTGGTCGTACAACTTCACCGAAAAAGGTACTTATATCGTCAAACTGGATGCCGCCGGCAAGGCAAAAGAATCTGATTACAAGCTGAGTATCATCAGCCGTACGGCAGATAACAATGATGCTATCGGCGATCCAAATGTTAAGACGCTTTCTTCTGATTCTGCCGCTTCCGGCTGGGTCGGTCAGGGCGATGCCGCTGACTGGTATGTGCTTGACTTCGGCAAGATTTCCGGCCTTTACAATCTGACATTGAGCGATTTGGAAAATAACGCCCAAATCACCCTTTATCAGCTTACCGGTACCGGCAGCAAAAAGATTGCCGCAGCTACCGGCAAGGCGGCTGCCGGCGGTCTCCTGAGCGGATTGAATCTCGACGGGAATCTGAATTACTATGTGGCGATCCAGGCTTCCGGCACCAATGGTACCAACGATACCGGCTATCAGGTCGCTCTGGAAAAACAGGATGACGATTCAACCGATGTCAGTATTGTCGGAAATTCCAACACTGTCGGAATCGCTGATGCCAGCGACTATTATCAATTCACTGCCGGTACAAGTGTTACCAAACTGGTGCTGAATATCGGTGAGAATAAGGGTACGGTCAAGGCGGTGGTCAAAAATGCCGCCGGTAAGACAGTGGCCACGATCACTGCTGACAGTAAGAATCCGTCATTCAGTACCGATCTCTGTCTGCCCAATGGCGATTATTCGGTGGTGGTATCTGCCGGCAATAAAGATCAGCTGGTCGATTACACATTCAGCGTCACCTCTTGGGATTGTATCAGTGATGACAACAATTTGATCGGCGATGCCCCTGCCTGGGATCACAACGTTGCTCCGGCAACCGGTTCCGTCGGTAAGAATAGTGACCCGACCGACTTCTACTGCGTGTCGATCGGCGCCAACGACGGCGGAAATTATTCACTGGATATCTCCGGAATCAACGGCAAATCAGTCAAGATTTCCATCGGAACCATGAATAACGGCAAATTCCAGAGTCTGCAGAGTGTTTCCGGCAAAAATGGTGTCAGTGAAGTGACCCTTTCCCGCTTCCTGGATGGCGGTCAGGATTACTATATCAAGATCGATGGTGTCACCGCCGGTCAGGCTTCTGGATATACCTTGAATCTGATCCGCAACGATGCCCGTGACGGATTCAGCAATGCCGATGATACCTGGAAAGCGGTTGCCGGTAATTCCAATGCCCAAGAGTATCTGCCTGATCAGATCATCCGCGATTGGGTCGGTTTCGGCGATGCGGTGGATGTATTCAAGATCGATAATCTTAATAATGGCATTTTGAGCTTCTCCGCTCATAATGTTGAAACCGCAGATGCTCTGACCGGTAAAGATATCACGCTGTCGCTGATGGATATCAACGGTAAGACGGTGGCTCTGACCTTTGATAAAGAAACCGGTGTTTATAACAGCAAGAACGTGCTGCTGGCCGATTCAGAATATTATCTGATGGTCAAGAGTGCCTCTCCCAAGAGCGAAAATACTGACTACCAAATCAAAATCAGCAGCATCCTGTAAGTTACTTTTCTTTTCACGAGAAAAGAAAAGTAACCAAAAGAAAAGCGGTATGTCGCGCCCCGGTTCTACCGGGGCTTGATCGGCGCTTTTTTTGGAAAAAGCTTGGCAAAAACTCCCGTCTGTATCGATTCCGGATGGGAGTTTATTTTTTCACGAGAAAAGAAAAGTAACCAAAAGAAAAGCGGTATGTCGCGCCCCGGTTCTACCGGGGCTTGATCGGCGCTTTTTTGGAAAAAGCTTGGCAAAAACTCCCGTCTGTATCGATTCCGGATGGGAGTTTATTTTTTCACGAGAAAAGAAAAGTAACCAAAAGAAAAACGGTATGTCGCGCTCCGGTTCTACCGGAGATTGATCGGCGCTTTTTTGGAAAAAGCTTGGCAAAAAAACTCCCGTCTGTATCGATTCCGGATGGGAGTTTCTTTTTTCACGAGAAAAAGAATAGTTCGCAAAGGGCAACGCTGTTGCAAAAACGATTCCTCCGAAAAATTTTTGGAAGATGAGGAGCGGGGAAGAGAATCTTTTTTCAAAAAGCTCTCTCCCACGCAAAACAGTTTGGCGATACTACCGTCTTTCAGGGCTGTATTATCTGCGACGTAGTATAACGGTATACCCGCAGGATTTTTTTCTTTTTCCGGTTGAAATATTTTTCCGTGATGATGCTCCAGGATTGGGTATCTGCTCCGACTGATTCAGCGGTGATATCCGGAGCGGCTGCCGCGGAAGGTATGAATATATATACCGTTTGATATGATTGAGAGCGGGCCTCATCCAGAATTGCCCGGCAGGCATCGCTTATTTGATCACCGGCATATTCCATACTTCTGACTTCACAGCCGGAATAATAGGTGATTTGCCGGTCTCTGGATTTTTCCAAAGTGTATATGACCCGTTTGCCGGAAAGATTATCAGCTTTGACAATGCCGGAAGCCTCCATAAAGGGGTGATAACGGTTGTAACTGAGATCTTTTCCGACACAGATGAGTGCCAGAATAATCAGGACGGCATAAGGCAGAAATTTGGCATACTTTTCCGGCAGTTTCGGGAAAAACTTCCGGATATTTTCCAGTTGAAAGATGAAATATGCCGCCGCCGCAGTCATGGGAAAAATCAGGATTTCCGCGTAACGGGAGGAAACGATCTGGATGGCGCACCGCCAGAGGATCATAAAGGCAAGCGAAAAGATCACCGTTCAGTAAAACGTTGTACGTTCTTTGCGGCAGAGGTAAAGAGCCGTGAGCAAACCGGCCCAGCCGAATATGGCGACCGGTTCAAAAACGATGGAGGGAATATCCTTGAAAAAGACATTTAACATTGCGCTCATTATTGTTCTCCCCCGTGATAAAGTTTTTGGATCGCCTGGGCCTTGTCGGTAAAGTAGCGGTAATAGGAACCGGCCATATATGAAAGAGTTCCCGTAGAAGCCAGCAGCAGAATGATTGCCGCGATACCGGAAGCGGCAAAGATGGCCATATCGCGGCACAGCAAGTACCATTTCTGCTGTTTTTTGCAGAGCACAACGATGAAGTAAATGCCGAGCAGTGGCAGAAATTCTACGGTTTCAAAACGGATGAGCATGGCAGCGGCAAAAAGGATTCCGGCCGCACACCACCAGTACCATTTGCCGCGTCTGATTGCGGCGATGATCAGAAAAATGCACCATCCGGCGGCGAACAGGTAAGGAATATCCCGCTGGGCTTGCACGGACATTTCGATAATGGATGGATTCAATGCGGTGAGCAAAGCGGCGGTGAGAGAAATTCTTTTATCGCGGAAAATTTCGTGAGCGATGGCGAAAGAAACCAGCGGCATGAGGATTCCGCATCCCATACTGACAACCATTGCCGCAGACTCCGGGGATAACCCGGTGCGCGACAAAATGGCAATGAGGAATAAATGCAGCGGCGGGAACCAGAAATTACCGATTTGGTCGAGCACGCACTGAAATCCGCCGTCGCGCCAATATTCGGCAAGGATCAGGTAGTAGGATGAATCGCGCCCCATTTCCGGTTCCATGAACCGCTGTAAAGCAATCAGCAGAGCCGCGGATAGAATAATTCCGGCGAGCATCAGGGAATCCCATTTGCCGAAAGAGGTTGATTTTATTTGCGGTGAGGCAATTTCAGGGTCAGTTTCTTCCATATTTTCTCCTTCTCCTTGATTATTTACGGCAGAAATGGTTGTAAACCCAAGCGAGCAGCCAACCCGGCATCAGACGGGCGGGGGCTCTGAAGAGCATGTTACGCAGCATTTCTGACATATTGATAATACCGATGGATTTTAATTTTTTTGCCAGTTTGATTTCGGCAGTGAAAAAACGCCATCCTCTGCGGCGTTTAAGCATATTTTCTCCGGCGCGGACATTGACCAGAATATCCGGCAGATTGGCGGCGCGATTGCCTTTTTGCAGAATTCTTGCCCAGAGCCAGTAATCCTCGTAGGAAAGAAAATTCTGATAGTTTCCGGCATCGAGAACTGTTTTTTTCCGGTACATTACCGTTACATGATTGAATGGCGAACGCCATTTGCAGAACTTTCTGATTTCCATATCAGACAAAGGCAAAGTGCGTTTACTGGAGATATTATCCGGAGAGCCGGAAAATTCTTGGATCATACCGCCGCAAATGGAAATATCGGGATTCTGTTCCATAAAGGCAACTTGTTTTGCGAAACGTTCAGGCAAAGAAATATCATCGCCATCCATACGGGCGATATAATCAAAGGAACAGTGTTTGATGCCCTCTGCCAGAGCGAGTCCCAAGCCTCTGTTTTCAGGAAGCGGAACGATCTTTACCGGGGCCGATTGAGCAAAATGGTTGATTACTGAATCAAGTTCCGCAGTCAAAGGACCGTCTTTAACGATGACGATCTCCGATGGTTTGACCGTCTGGTCATCCCAAATGCTCCGCAGAGCCAGGAGTAATTCATCCGGCTTGTCCTTGCAGTAGCTTGACATCAAAACTGAAAATTTCATAAGTTGTACCGCATTTTAACCATTATAGATTTCGAGCAGTTTTCTGCATATTATATCTTGAGAAAAACGTGTTTGAAAGCATTGTTTCATTTCCTCTTCAATACTCCCTTTTGCGAAAGCCTTTTCAATGGCTTGCGCAAGAGTTTCAGGGTGTTTTATATCAAAAAACACGACTGGTGAATCACTGAACATTTCCCGGTGGACTGGAATATTTGAACAGACTATTTTCTGACCACAGGCAGCAGCTTCCAGTAAAGCAAGCGGACAACCTTCTGAATAACTGGGAAGCAGAAACAAATCGTAATAAGGCAGATAGTCCACAGCATTTTTTCTGAATCCCGCGAAAAAGACACGATTGGCAACTCCGAGAGATTCCGCCTGTTTGCGCAAATCAGCTTCATTTGCCCCGCTGCCTAAAAGGAAAAGTTTGCATTGAGGCAGCAGCGGAAGAGCCGCGATTGCAAGATGTTGACCTTTTCTTTCATTTAAGATACCATTGATTCCCAACAGTAAGGAATCTCCTTTAAATGCAATAAGCTCTTGGTATTCTTTTGTCGGAAGTTCATTCTGAACCAAATCCACCGTATTGTAGAGAAAAGCAAGTTTCTTAAAAAACAGAAAGCGCTTATAATATTTTACTGCATCCTGACTCAAGGCGATAATTTTATCAAATCGCAAAAGCAGAAAAAGATAGAACATTGCTCCGGCATAGCCTTGCAACTTGCCATAAGTATAACTGAAATCCTGAAATAGATAATTGTGAATGGTTGCTATAAATTTTGTTTTGCAAAATAATGGTTTGTGGCGTGTCGCATAAAGGCAGGGGCGCACACCGTGACAATGTACGATGTCATACAAAGAAAAATCAATGTGGCTATTCATGGAGATTTTTTGTGTAGGACAGACAAACTCCAACTCATCACTCTTGTCATCAAAATAAAACAATTGGCATTGATGCCCATGAGCCGTCAGCAATCTGATTTGATCTGCGGCAACAATTACGGGACCTGCCTTTTTTTGGGATGGTACAATGACGGCGATATTCATGGTTGAAGGTACTTTCGTTGCACTGTATGCTAATTAAAAATAAAACGTAAAAGAAAAATTGCAAGTGAAGGGGAAAGACAGGCTGCAATCAGGCATATTTTCCCTTTGAAAGATCCCTTGCCGGTTTTAATGATCCTGATTTTATCGTGGAAAGAAATGTTTTTCCAATTTTCTAAAAAAAGCAATCGCAATCTATCATTCCGATGCAGATACAGCAATGCTCCCAAGAACATATTGGCTTTAAGATTAAAGCATATTTTTAAATATTTGCCTGGAAAGTTGTTGTCAATAAAAGCAATTATTTTCTGAATGTTGTCAAAATGTGTTTCTGTGAAATTATGTGTTACAGAAGTATAGTTTTGCCAATAATGATAATATACATCTGCAGCGAAGGCAATATTTTTACATTTGTCAAGCATTTGGATGTTCCTCAACAGATCTTCACCCATGCAAATCGAATCCGGGCAACTTACTGTCGGGTTCAATGCAATCGCTTTTTTATATAACTTTGATACTAAACCATTTAAGTGTTTGCCAAAATTTTTCTGAATATAATCACTTATATTATTTGTAATGACAGGTGTTATTTTTTTAGCCTTTTTCTTAATATCTTCATATTCCCACACGATAGATGCACATATTACGTCTGCATTGGTTTCAACGGCTTTTTTATACATGGATTCATAAAAATTCAAATCAACCCAATCATCAGAATCACAATGAATGATATAGTCTCCTGAAGCGTATTGC
>JAFVZG010000137.1 GCA_017508285.1 Lentisphaeria bacterium
AAAAAAAGTTACGCCGGTATGCAAACCGGTCAGAGTTTGCGGTCTTACAAATTTTTTTCATTTTTTTCTTGACAATATACCAAACGGATGTTATTTTATTTACCGGTAAATAAGAAGGGTGTAAATAATGAACATCACGGCGAAACAGATTGCTGAAATGGTCAATGTCTCAAAACAGGCGGTCTACTCTGTCTTGAGCAACAAGCCCAAGTGTCTGGTTTCACCGGAAAAAAAAGAGAAGATCCTCTTTCTCGCCAAGGCTTACCACTACAAACCCAACACTGCTGCCGTCAGTCTGAATGGCAAATCCACCTTTCAGGTCGGCGCGGTAGTTGATTCCTTTGCCAGCATCGAAGGCAGGATCGCCTCATATCTGGCATCGAAACTGGAAATAGAAAATTATACGCTCAAGGTTGCCAAAATAACCAGTATCAAACAGGGTTACGAGATGATCCACAACTTCATCTCATCCGGTGCTGATGCGGTGGTCTTTTCCGGCAGGAGATTTCCGGATATCAACTATGGGGATTACCGGGTGCCGCTTCTGGGAATTGACCGGGAATTCGGTTTTGACTACTACGGCGGGAGCAAAAAGATCACCGATCACCTCATAAAGGAACACGGATACACCAAAATCCTGCATATCGCTTCGGAAGCAGGCCCTTATCCGAAGTATCTCGGCTACTGCGATGCGATGAAAGATGCCGGATTGAAAGCCTTGCCGGTGCTTCACACCATTATGAATCCCGACTTCAATGACAGTTTGAAAAAATATCTCGATCAGGGCGTGAATGCCTTTGTCACATCCGGAGATAACACCGCTGCACTGCTGATCTACTATCTGCGCACTCTCGGCTTGAAAGTTCCGGAAGATGCGGCAGTCACCGGTTTTGATCACTTCTGCAGTTTCCCTGAAATAACTACGGTAAGTTTCAACATTGATGAAACAGCCAGAACCGGATGCCGGATGCTTCTGGAAAAGATCCGGTCAAAAAACCTTGCTCCGGTCGCACCGCAATTTACCGTACCGGAGTTGAAACCGGCAGCCAGTTGCGGATGTCCGCCGGTGATTTTCGATCACATAGCCGAATTCTATTCGGAAGACGGCTTGATTTCAAGATTGCAGCCATAAAATAACCAACCAACCAAAAAGGAGACAGAAAAATGAAACCATCAAAGGACTATTCATTCCAGTGTGCTGGAATGAAGCGTGCACGCTTCACCCTGATCGAATTGCTGGTCGTTATTGCGATCATCGCCATTCTGGCGGCAATTCTGCTCCCGGCGTTGAACAGTGCCAGAGAGCGCGGTCGTGCTGCCAGCTGCGTCAACAACCTCAAACAGATGGGCAGTGCCGCAATGCAGTATTCCAATGACAATGAAGACTGGACTCTGCCCCGCGGAGACAACTCCACCTTTACTTTGACCTGGTGCATCGCCCCCTATCTCGGCTATCAGCTCAATACCTACAAGCAGCTGGCGACTACCGGTGAATACCCGATCTTCCAGTGTCCTTCCGACCCCGATCCGCAGTGGAGCACCTCAAGTCAGAGCATGGCAGGCAAAAACGGTTTTTCCTACATCGCCAACGGCTATCTGGTGAGCGACTCAAGCAATCTTGCCAACTGGGGTACAAAATTGAGTAAAATCAAAAACCACTCAGAGATCTTCTATCTCTTTGAAGCCGGCAATTACGGAGCGATGTCGTTCCTTCTCAATGAACATGTCCGTGCCGGATACCGTCATCCGATCGCTCCCGGCGGGGAGACGGTCACTGCGGCGGTCACCTCCGGATTCACCGGCGGCATGAATATCATGCATGTTGACGGTCATGTCGGCGACTTCAGAGGCAGAACAGTGACCGGCGCCGCTGCCGATCTCGGCAGACAGTGGTATCACGCAGATTACCGCTGAGAGGAGATGATCTGCAATGCAAAAGTTCCAGCTTCTCTCTCTTGTGATCGCTCTGGGTGCGGCAGCCATGCCGCTTGGGGCGGTTGAATTGGTTTCCCCCGGCAAAAGTGCGGCACAGGTTATCATACCGGCAGATCCGCTGCCGGTGGAAACTTTCGCCGCAAAAGAGATCGTCGATCACATTTTCCTTGCCACCGGAGTGAAACTTGCTGTGACCGACGGCAAAACGGCTCCGGGAGTACCGGTCATCCGGCTGGGAAGAGCTGCTCAACTTGAGCGCAACTGGAAAAATCCTGGAGAGGGAAGTATCAGAATTTCCGGCAACGCCGTGGATATTGCCGGTATTGACGGCAAAGGCTCAGCCAGACACCTCAATACTCCCTCAGGCACTCTCAACGGCGTATACGACTTTCTCAACCGGGAACTCGGCGTATGCCACTTGTGGCCGGGAGACTCCGGAACTTTTGTTCCCTCGCGCAAGCACCTGACGGCGGCGGATACCGCCAGAGAAGTGAAACCGAAACTTAATTGCGCTTTCTGGAGAAACACCCGGAAAAGCGACGGCTGGAACAATAAGGAAAACAGCCGCAAATTTCACGACAATATCGAATTATGGCTCCGGAGACAGGGTTTTATCGTCTACTGGAGATTTTACGGCGGTCACGCATTTACCAAATATTTCGATCTTTACGGCAAAACTCATCCGGAATACTTCAATCTGCTGCCCGACGGCAGAAGAGTAAGCGATCCGCTTTACTACGGCGGCAGATCATCTCTGATCAGTATGTGCCTGAGCAGCAAAACTCTGATCAGCCGGATCATTGATGATTGGCAGAAATCCGGCAGAAATTATGTCAATATCAATGAAAATGATACTGCCGGTAAATGTATGTGCAGTTCCTGCCTTGCCGCCGACAATAATCCGGATGCTTCCCGGGTCGCCAAAGCGAAAGAGGCTTATGCCAAAGGCGACAAGTTGTGGTACACCAAACTCGGTTCGCTCTCTGACCGTTATGCCAAATTTTATCTTGCAGTCCAGCGCGAAGCGGAAAAGATCGACCCCGATGTGCTGATGTTCGGTCTGATCTACGCCAATTACAGCGAACCGCCCAAAGTAAAGCTCAATGACCGCTTCTATATGCGTTTCTGCCCGCCGATCATGTATCCGTGGACGCAGAAAAAGATCAATGATTACAAGCGGATGTGGCAGGGTTGGTATGAGACCGGAGCGCGGTTGTCCTTCCGCCCGAACTTCACTCACGACGGTCACAACTTCCCGCTGATCTACTATCCGGAATTTGATGAGTGCTACCGCTTTGCCGCTGACCGTCGGCTGGCTTATGTGGATCTTGACAGTCTGACCGGGATGTTCGGTGCCAACGGCTTGACCTTGTATGTCATCGCCCGCCGGGTCGCCGGTGACACCAGAGAACTTGCCGCATTGGAAAACGACTATTTCTCGGCTTTCGGCGAGGCCGCCGGTACTATGAAAGAGTTTATCAGCATCATGCGCCAAGCCACCCTGCAAGGAGCGGTTTCCGGCGGATTTGATGAGAAACAGGATAGTGTCGAAGGCGGCAACTTCTCCAGATTTTTCGTTCACGCCCCCCGGATATACACTCCGGCAGTGATGCAGAAAAGTTTTGCCCTGCTCGACCGTGCCGCGAAAGAGTGCGCCGGTGATCCGGAAGCTCTGAAAAGAGTCGATTTCGTCCGGACTGCCCTGACTGATGCACAGTATGTGATGGATACCCAGACGGCTCTTGCCGCTTATCCTGCTCCCGGCAGCGCGGCAAAGTATGCCGCCGCCTTCCGCCGGTTGATGCACTTCCGGGCGGCGAATGAGCATAAAATGTACGCCAATTTGAGCATTTGCAGCGGCAGAGAGTTGAATATCTGGCCGATGTCGCTGATCAATGTCAGTGCCGGTGACACGGTACTTTCAAACTGGAAAATTTTCTTCGATGCCAAAAAGAGCGGCGATTTGCAGAAAGTGTGGGAAACCGGCGATGACGGCACCTGGCAGGATATCGGCACCGATTCCCATTGGGAAAAACAGCCCGCCGGTATCGCATGGGAAAAAGCCAACGGCAAACCCTACAAGGGAGTCGCCTGGTACTCGGTGCGCTTCGATGCCAAACCGGAATTGCTCAAAGAAAAAACCCGCCTTTACTTCGGTGCTGTGGATGGCATGATGACCGTGGTCTATGTCAATGGTAAAAAACTTCTGGAACGCCCCTTCCCCTACAAAGGAGATATGCAGTCGTGGCGGAAACCCTTCAGCGTGATGCTCCCCGCCGGAAGCCTGAAAGAAAAGGGCAATCTGCTGGTGGTGAGAGTGGAAAAATATACCCATGTTTCCGGTATCTGGCAGCCGGTTTTCTTCGGCAAGGCTCCGATGGAAGTGCCCGATGCATCAAAAAGTATCGTCGGCAACAGTGCTTTTGCCTCTTCCCGTCTTGCCCCGTGGCACACTTCGATACCCTCCGGCAAATTCTCGTTTATCCTGCAGGATAACCGCGAAGCAAAGGATGGCAAGGTGCTGAATATCACCTGTTCCGCCCCCGATGCCAAAGGAGTTGACAAGATCTGGGGCAGAGCTTATCAGCCGGTAAAAACGATCCCCGGCAAACAGTACGGTATTGCAGTAAGATACAAGACCCTGCCCGGATTCAACGGCATATTTGAATTGTGGATCAGACCGGGAAGGCGCAAAGATGATTTGAAGACCCTCGGCAGCGACTCCTGGCAGATCATGTCAGGAGAATTCACCGCCAAAGACAAGGAAACGATCTTCTATCTGACCATATTAAAGGGTACCGGTACGGTGCTGGTCGATGAAATAGTGGTTTACCCTAAAAATTGAATAAACACAAGATAAAAAATACAGGAAAAGCCGGAAAATGAAAAAAACAGCACTTTCAGCATTGTTGAGCGTAATGGCACTGTGCAGTTTTGCACAAAGTGAGAGTATCAAATGGCAATTCAATACTGCCAAATTTGCGCCGTGGTACACTTCGGCGGTTTCCGGCAAATTCGATGTTGCCGTCAAAGATGCCGAAGGTGCCAATGACGGCAAAGCACTGAGCATAACCTGCAGCGAAGCCGGAACCAAAGGAACTGCCGCCATCTGGGGCAGAGTCTATCAGAAAATCAAAACCATCCCCGGCATGAACTATGAACTCAAAGTCCGTTACAAGACCCTGCCCGGATTCAACGGCAATTTTGAATTGTGGGTGCGTCCCGGTGTCAGAGTGGATGATGTGACCGCTGCCGCAAGTGACAAGTGGCAGGAAGCAGTCATGGATTTCTACGCCTCCAAAGCCGATACGACTTTGTATCTGACCGTCACCAAAGGTACCGGCACGGTACTGGTCGACGAGGTGACACTCACCCCGTATATTCTCGGCAACCGCAACTTCGGCAAAAAAAGACTTGCTCCGTGGTACACTTCGGCAGTTTCCGGCAAATTCAATTTTGCCGTCAAAGACAATTCCGATGCAAGCAACGGCAAAGTGCTGGATATCACCTGTTCCGGTGACGGCGGCAAAGGTGCAAACAAAATCTGGGGCAGAGCCCATCAGACCATCAAAGTTGTCAAAGGTAAAAAGTATCATTTTACCGTCTATTTCAAGATCATGCCGGGAACCAAAGGCAGATTTGAAACCTGGGTGCGCGCCGGTAAAGGCAAAAATGCCAACCGAACGATCACCGCACCTGCCAAAGAGGGCTGGCAGGAGTTGTCAGGATTTTTTGTTCCCGCTGAAGATAAAGCGGTGATTTATTTGACCATCACCAAAGGAACCGGCACAGTGCTGGTCGATGAGGTGGTACTGAAAGAGATGTGATCTGCCGCCAACCGGAAACTTTTACTGAAATTTATAATTGTAGTGATCCCTGAAATGAATATTCCCGCCAATCTCAGCCGTTTATTTTTCTTTTTCTTTGCCATGCTGCTTGTTTTGCAGCTCTCTGCCGGAAAAATATTGTGTCAATGGAAAGTGGCTTTTGACGACAGCTTCACTTCTGAAGATGCCAGGCGTTATTCACTGCCCGGCAATGAGTTGAAAAATGCCATACCGCTTGAATTGACCGGGAACACCGCCGATCTCGGCAAACTGCTGCCCAAAGGCTTTGTGCCGGGGGTATCCAGAGCCGTGGTCAGGGGAGTATTCAACTTTCCGGAAAACGGCAGATTGGTGCTCGGTATCGGTACCGACTGGCGGTTCCACGGATTTCTCAACGGCGAACCATTCAGCGGCAGTGCGCCGAGAAGCAATGCGGCACATTCGTTTTCGGAATTCGATCAACTTTATGTCCTGAATGTCAAAAAGGGCGAAAATGTGATCGCTTTCCATCTGCAGGCGGGAATCAGCTGGATCTTCGCTGCCACTTTACTGCCCATGCCGGAGAACCTGCCGGATAATTACCGGATAATACAGCGCATCATCACGGCTGTGATGGAAAAAGATTTGCATTTGAAACATGAACCGCTGGTTTTCGATCTCTCCGGTGATCAGGCAAATGTAGTTGCGGAATTTTCCCTGCCGGTTCTCTGCGGCATCCGCTTCACCCCGGCAAACGGCGGTAAAACGGTCGTCAAATGGAATAAACTCTACGGTCAGCGGGAATACCGGCAGATCCACAACTTCAATTTGACCGGATTGACCGCAAACACCGCTTACAACTACGATATTCTGGTGCAGAATGAGAATACCGGAAAAGTCAATGCGGTCTATTCCGGCAAATTCACCACCTATCCGGTCAAAGCTGAGCAGCACCGTTTCGCCGTTTTCAGTGATATCCAGCTGAGGGAAAAAGATAACCGCAAAGCGATCTCGGATTTTGCCGGATGCAGCTTTGTGAAACAGGCAGATTTCATCGTGGCTCTCGGTGACACATCCGCCCGGCTCAGCAACTTCTCCAAAGACTACTTCACCAACTTTATCGATATATTGAGAAACAAAGGGATCAGACAGCCTTTTACATTTGTGCGGGGAAATCACGAATTATGGGGCGCCGAATCTCTCCTGTATACCAGATTTTTCGGTCGTCCATACGGTGCATTCACCTATGGAGACACCTTCTATATCCGGCTGGATTGCGGCGAAGACCAGCCGCAGAAACTTGCCCCTGCCAGTATAACCCAAAAAAGCGATATGGCAGAGTTTTTTGCCGAAGAATCCGCGTGGCTGGAAAAAGTTATCGCCTCTCCGGAGTGCCGGAATGCCAAAAGACGCATCGTCCTCGCGCATACCACTCCGTTTGAATGCAATAACGCTCACATGGCACGCAATCTTAATAAAATGGCAGCCAAATTCTTTTACGGCGAAAATCCGCCCTGCAAAATCGATTTGTGGATCGCCGGTCACATCCATTATCCCTTGCGTTATGACCCGGTCGGCGGTAAACTTTACGGGCTGCTTTCCGCTAAAAAAGGCTCTCTTGCGCTGACCCCGGCTGATGTGAAAAATATCCGTTTCCCGGTCTATTCCAATGACGGTCCCCGCGGTGGCGGATACGATTTAAGTGCGCTGGATATCCTCTGCCGGGAAAAAAATATTCTGGTGCGCTGCTGTCTGCCGGATGGAAAAATCATCGATGAAATTCTGATCACTCCGGGAAAACCGTTTGAAGTCAAAAAAAGTGAATTGAAATTGCTGTGGGAAAAGAAGTGATTTCCGGAATATTCACCACTGATTGAAAACACCGATTTAAGAAACAGGATATATCATGCTTTTTCAGACAGGCTATCAGCCCGATCCGGGATTGATAGAGTATTTTATCAGATACCGGGAAAAAATTTCCGGGGTCTACTTCCCGTATCCCGGTTTTACCACCGGCAGGGGGGAAGTCGCGGAAAACTGCAAAGAACAGCTTGAAAAGGATCTGGCGGCTCTTTCCGCTGCCGGGATCAAATTGTGTCTGCTGCTCAATGGCAACTGCTACGGCAAAGACAGTCTGATGCCGGAATTTTTCCAAAGTATAGGCAATACTGTGGAAAAACTTGCCGCGGAATACACTCTGACCAAAGTAACGACCGCTTCTCCCGTGATCGCCCGGTTCATCCGCAAAAATTTCCCGGATATCCGGATCTGCGCTTCGGTGAATATGGAGATCGGAACCCCGGAAGCAGTGGAGTATCTGCTGGATGATTTTGACTGTTTCTATTTGAAGCGGGAATACAATTACGATTCAGAACGCATAAAGATCATGCGGGATTTCTGCCATAAGCACGGCAAAAAACTCTACATCCTTGCCAACAGCGGATGTCTGAATTTCTGTCCGGCAAGAACCTTCCACGACAATCTGGTCGCCCATCAGCACGAAATACCGGAAGGAGCAATGAGTTTCCACGGGATGTGCACGCAATTTCTCAAGCAGGAGAAAAATGCCGGAAATATCCTCGCCAAAAGCAACTTTATCCGCCCGGAAGATGTCGATTTGTATGAAGAACTTTGTGACGGTATGAAACTTGCCACCAGAACCAACTTCAACCCGCGGCAGATCGTTCACGCTTATTTCAACGGCAGATTCACCGGCAATCTGCTGGATCTGACCGAACCTGCACATTCAGCGGTGCTGCCGGGAAAAATCATCGCCAACCGGAAGATCCCGGCTGATTATGCCCTGCACCGCTTTTCATGTGATAAAATTTGTGAAAAGTGCGATTTTTGCAAGAATATTCAAAGTAATGCAACTGTTTTACTATAAGGAGAAACCAAAGTGTTGACCAGTCAAATGATCAAAGAGGCGGCTCTTGCCGCCGGTGCCGATATGTGCGGTATCGGTTCGATGGATCGCTTTGAAGGTGCGCCGCGCGAAATGGATCCGCGGTTCATCTTCCCGGAAGCGAAGTCCATAATCGGAATGGTTTTCCGCATCCCGCGCGGAGTTCAGCGCGGTATCGAGGAAGGCACCCAGTTTTACCAGTACCCCTCCATGGCATACGGCGGCATCAATGAGATTTTCGCTCCGTCAGTGCTTTATCAGGTGGGGCAGCTCATTGAGGATGAAGGTTACGAAGCCTTTATCTACCGCAATACCGGCGCACGCGGCAGTGTTTCTGATATGGATGGCACTCCCGGCAATACGCTTTCACCGGAAGAGCAGATCGAAGCGATGAATCAGGCAAAACGCAAGACCAACCACCACCGCAGTGTGCAATTCACCCGTCCGGCACGGCCGGGGCAGGAGGCTCCGGATCTGCAGTTCCAGTTCCGTCTGGCGGCGGTCGCCTGCGGCTTGGGTGAGATCGGCTGGAGCAAAATGTTTCTGACCAAAGATTTCGGCCCGCTTCAGCGCGTGGCATTCATCTTTACCGATGCTGAACTTGAGCCCGATCCGCTTTATGACGGCGAACCCCTCTGCCGCCGTTGTATGGCGTGTGTAAGAGAATGCCCCGGCGGATGTTTGAGCAAAACCGAGAGCATCAAGGTCAATGTCGGTGGAAAAATTTGCGAATGGGGCAAACTTGATGAGTGGAAGTGCTACGCTTTCTACACCCATGGCGGCAGAAAATTCAATCCCTTTGTACCTAAAGAGGTGTGGGATAAAAATGAAAACGGCGACCTCGATGTGCTGGAAAAAGAAGGCGTCAAAGCCGATGAAAAAACCGTGAAAAAAGTCTACCTCGCTCTGGAAAAATATTTCCCGACCTGGGTCGGTTACAATATGGCAAAGTGCGGCGGATGCATCCGCGCCTGTGTCAGCATGCTGGAGAAAAAAGGCGGCTGCATGGCGGGCAGATTCAACGAACCGCTGCGTACCGGTAAACCGTGGGAAATGGAGAGATAAATCATGCTTACTGCCAAACTTATCAAAGAAAAAGCCATTGAATACGGTGCCGCCGCGGTCGGTATCGGTGATATTGAATTATTCAAAGGGTGTGACCCGCAGCGTGACCCCAAAAGTATCCTGCCCAACGCCAAAACCATCATCGGTTTTCTCTTCCGGGTGCCGCGCGCATTGTACCGCACGATGGAAGATGGCAATCAATTCATGCAGTACACCTCGGTCGGAGTCAAATATATCGACGAAGATTTGAGTGAAATTTTCCTCTTGAAAATGGGTGCATTGATCGAAAACGAAGGATTCGATGCCTGTTTGCAGCGCAATGTTTCCAACTTGCGGATCAAAGGAGACAAGACCACCAACCCGGAACTTGTCGACACCTACGAACTCATCCACGCCGAGCCGGTCGCTCCGGGAAAACCTGCTCCCGATGTGATCATCGACTACAATTTCGCCGCCAAAGTTTGCGGTTTGGGCGATGTCGGATTATCCGGTCATTTGATCGCCCCGAAACTTGGTCCCTTTGTCCGTATGGCATTCATCATCACCGATGCCGAGTTGGAAGTTGATGCACCTTTCGGTGAAACGCTTTGCGACAAGTGCGGCAAATGCATTCCCGCCTGTCCGGGCAATGCGGTAAGCGAAGATGGTGTTGACTCCTGGCAGTGTGCCGTCTACTATCGCGGCGCACACAAGAGCAATCCGTTTATGGAAGATGAATTTCTTGCCGATGATCCGGAAAAAGAAGCGATCATTGCCGGAGAAAAACGCTTCACCAGAGAAGAAGCCCGTGAAATTTACAAAAAGATCAACTTTCTGCCAAGCCGTCCTACCGGATACATTCCGTGTATCTGCGGCAAAGCGTGTGATATGGCGTGCTACCGCCACTTGAAAGAGAAAGGTGTACTGTGATGAAAGCACTTAAAGATAAACTCATTGCCGCATTGAAAAAGAGTGCCGCCGACCTCGTCGCATGCGGAAATATTGACAGAATGACTGATCCGGCAGTAAAAAAACTCTTTCCCGAAGCCAAAACGGTTATCTGTGTCGCCTTCCGGCAGTTGCGCGGAACCCGCAGAGGCATCGAAGATGGAACCGTCTTCTATCAGTACTCCACCAGCGTGGAAACTCTGGAAGAGGTGATGATCCCCGGAGCATTGCTCCGCGGCTGTGCCGTTCTGGAAGAAGCCGGTTTCGAAGCACTCCCCCAGAAACGCCAACTGCTGGTTTCCAATGATGAAAACACCAATTTTGAGGTGGATTACAACGAAGTATTCCGCAACACCAAAGCCGAAGTCACCCTCGACTTTGAAAAGTGCGCCCGCGATTGCGGTCTGGGGGAAATCGGTTTATCCGGCTCGATATTGACCGATGATTTCGGCCCCAATCAGCGTTGGGGATTTATCATCACCGATGCGGAACTGCCCGCCGACGAAGCGGTCACTGCGCACCTTTGTGACAACTGCAAAGAGTGCATCAAAGCGTGTCCCGGTCACGCTTTGAGCGAAGACGGCAAGCGTGACAGTTGGCAGTGCGCTGCCTATTACAAAGGCGCAAACCGCACCCGCAACCCCTTCATGCCGCCGGATGCATTTGCCGATGACCCGGAAAGATTGGCGATCATCGCAGGTGTTGCGGATTTGACTCCGGAACACGCAAGAGAGATCATCGACCAGATCAACTTCTATCCGCCCAATAAGCACGCTTTCGTTGCCAGTATGTGCGGCAGAATGTGCGATGCCGCCTGCTATGTGCATCTGGAGGAAAAGGGCGTATTGAAACGCAAATTCAAAACTCCTTTCCGAAAACGCCCGGTCTGGAAACTTTCTCTGGAAGGAAAATGATTTGATATGAAACGCCCCGAAATCACCTGGAGTTTGATGCATCCGACTCCCCTTGACCCGGATTATGTGAGAAAACTGCTCAAAAAAGCGGAAGAATACACCGTAGACAGTTTTGAGATCTGCGGTCAGTGTCACTCTCCTTACGGCGGGCTGGATGGTCTGATCGACTACCGCGAATACCCCGGCGCAGCCGCTTCCTGGGATCAGAAACTTGTAACTGACAATCAGCGTAAACTCAATGAGATCATGGCTGACAGTCATGCTTCCGGAAAAGCCGTTTATCTCTGGCACCGGGAAGTGATGATCCCTCCCGGTCTGCTGAAAGATATGCCGGAACTTCTGGATGAAGACGGGGAATTCAATCTCACCGGTGAAACTTTCGCCGGACTCATTGCCTACAAAATTGCCAAAACCTTTGATGCCGTGCCGGAATTGGATGGTCTGGTGCTGACTTTGACTGAAGCTGATTATTCGGCAATTCACAACTCCAATACCGAAAAGTATCCCCCGGAAAAGGTGGTAAGTTTCATTATATCGGTCTTCGCTTCGGAGTTGGAAAAGCGCAACAAGCGTTTCATCATGCGTTCATTCGGCTCCATCGCCGAAGATTACGAATGCATCCTCAACGGTGCCGAGGCTCTGGAGGGCAAATACAAATTTGAGATCGAAACCAAGATCACTCCTTACGATTTTGTGCCGTTTTTGCCGCCGAATCCGTTTTTGAGGAAAAGTTCCGGCTTCACCCTCTCGGCAGAGTGCGAAGTTGTCGGCGAATTCATGGGACAGGGAAATATGCCTTTTGAGCATGTCCACAACCTCGTGCGCTATGTCAGAGAAGGTCAGACCGCCGGTGTAGACCGTTTCATCATCCGCGTCGACCGCCGGGGAAATTGCATCTTTGACCTCTATGAGATCAACTATTACGCCTATGCCAGAGCGTTGGAGGATCGATCCGTCACCGCCGATGAGATCCGGCAGGAGTGGTATGAGAAACATTATCCGGCTGACAAACGCGACGCTTTGATCGAATTGGATAAGATCGGCTGGGAAATGGTCTGCAAAACTTACTTCATCGATCAGCATGTGCTTTTCCACGGCAACTACTCCATGAAGTATATCAAAGCCGCTTATATTTTCGGACTCTTTGCCGAAGGCAGACGCTCTCTTGCCAACGGCAAAGGCATCTGGTCGATCCTGACTGACCGCCAGTCTCCGGGAAGAGGAGCGATTTTTGAAGAAAAAGAACAGGCGGTAGTCCTGGCTGATAAAGGTTACGCTCTATTGAAAACTCTAAATCTGCCGCCGGATGACTTCCGACACCGCCTCTGGGCAAATGCCCCGATCGTTACCCGGGCAGTCAGAGCTATGATCCTCTGCTTTATCAGCTACTTCGATGATATGGAGTGGGAAAAAGCCGACCATCCGCACCTTAAAGCCCAAGTCGCCGCCGCCATGAGAGAATTTGACCGCCTCGCCGGTCACAAAGTTGAATTGGTCAAAAGAGAGGTCATCAACGGTCTGGAACACCGCACAAAGGAGTTGAACCGCACCATCGAAGAATTGGTCATCGAACCGTTGGCTGCCATCTGTCAGGAACTTCTGCAGGAGTTCCCGGCAGAGTTTGCCGCCAAAGAGAAGTTTCTCACCGGCTGTACCGACGGCATCATCACCGGCGGGATCACCGATGACTGGCGCATTATCCGCTATATGCACGCTTCACACAGCATGCTGCATAACGGTCTGCCTTCCCGCTGGGCGGGCAACCGGGTTTTCCCCAACGGATTTATGGAAATGGAGTTGAAGCGGGGCAGCGAATTGATTATTTACGGCGCAGTTGAGGTGACCGGTAAATTCACTTTGATCTGTGACGGAAAAAAGATCGATGCCGCTTTCGATGACAATGGATGCTTTACCATGCCATTGGAGCCGGGCAGCGATACTGTTAATGTCAGATTGGAGAAAAACGGCGCGCACTATCCCGTGTTCCACGCCGTTCTCACCCGCGATCCGGGATGGGAAAAGAAAAAACGCACCCCGCTTTTTTCATGGAATACTTCGCAAATGGATAGATCTCTGGTGCCGGAAGTCGTCTATGAGGAAAATCCGGAATTGGTCGATCTTTATTACGAGGCATGGCAATCAGCGTGGACACATATCTTTTCCACCCGCGGCGCACCGGTTTCACCGTATATGAATGAGGGCATACGCTGTCACAAAATCTGGATCTGGGATAGTTGCTTCATGGTGCAATTCTGCCGTTATGCCGCCGATGTTTTCCCAGGCATACAAAGCCTGGATAACTTTTACCGGGTGATGCACAACGGCGAAAATATGGTCCTCAAAGTCCATATCCCCGACAATCCGCCGCTTTTCGCGTGGACTGAATATGAACACTTCAAGCATACCGGCGATGTGAAACGGATCAGACAACTGCTGCTCAAAGACCGGTATCTGCAACGGCACTATCAATGGCTCAATGAGTGCAAAGCCGGTATCCTCTATGATTACGCCACCAGCCTCACCGGAGCAGAATTTATCCCCGGCAAAGGCTTCAAATGGCACGGCGGCAAAGCCGGTATGGATAATACCCCCCGTGGAGATGACAACTTCCAATCCATCTACTATTGCGACCTTTCAAGCCAGCAGGCTTTAAGCGCGCTTTACATCGCCCGTCTGGCAGAGGCAATCGAAGAAAATGAACTTGCCGCACAATGGTACAGTGAATTTGAAAAACAGAAAAAATTTATCAATGAACGCTTCTGGTCGGAAGATGATCAACTTTATCTTGACCGTTTTATTGATGAAAGCGGCTTCTGCAAACTCCTCACCCCGGCTTCCCTGTGGCCGATGCTCGCCGAAGTCGCCGGTGAAAAACAACTCGATGCTCTGGCAAAAATTATCGCCGACCCCGAAAAACTCGGCGGTGAACGCCCCATACCCAGTGTCAGCCGGGATGATTACCGCTTCTCGCCCGACGGCACATACTGGCGCGGCAGTATATGGATGCCAAAAGTATATATGACCGTCAAAGGTCTGGAGAAAAACGGCAGACAGGAACTCGCCGATGAGGTGGCTCGCAAAATGATATTTTTGCAGTACCGCACATGGAAAAATTTTGAACCGCATACCTTCTGGGAGTGCTATTCACCAACTGAAGATAAACCCGGAACCAATAAGACCGGCGGATATTCACGGCCCGACTTCTGCGGCTGGTCGGCTCTCGGCCCGATATCACTCTTCATCGAGAATATTCTCGGCATCCGCGATGTCAATGCCATAGATAACCGGATCATCTGGGAACCGGCTCCCGAAAAAAACAACGGTATCCGCAATCTGAAAATGGGGGAAAATACCATTTCTCTTGTCGCTTATCCGGCACAAGGCAAGGCAGAAGTGGAAGCCTCTGCCGCTTTCACCCTGCGCCTTAACGGCAGCGATATCCAATGCCCTCCGGGAAAAAGCGTGATCCCGCTGCCGTAAATAATTGATCGGGGCAGTCTGCAAGCATACCGCATGCAGACTGCTTTTTTCTGTTTGCATGCATTACGCTTCTTTTTGCAGGGGGGCTCACGCCGCCCCCCTGCACCCCCCGGCGGTGCCACAGGCACTTTTGTTCTTTTGGCTTGCACGCGCTTTATGGCGTTTGGCTGACCCGACTCATGTGCCGCAATCCTGCACCCCGCTTCCGCCTTTTATGGCGAAAGCCGGGATTTGCATTGCGCCACGACTGCCGCATCCGGGGGAAGCCTCCCCCGGTACCCCCTCGCTCCTCTGCTCACGCTTCGTCGCTTCTTTTTGCAGGGGGCTCACGCCGCCCCCCTGCAC
>JAFVZG010000138.1 GCA_017508285.1 Lentisphaeria bacterium
AATTTTTCCGCAGCATGAGCGGCAACCGCCGGAAACGGAAGTTTATGGATCGAATACTTCCCCGGCGGCACTATGCAGACAAATAATCACTCTCCGGTTGTTGACAAATCACACCCGGTGTGATATATTCTATAAATATTAAGGTAAGTTTGATTCTGAGCAGAAAGGGAAGTTTTCAATATGACAACAGCGGTAGTGATCTTATCCGTATTACTGGTTATTTCCATGATCGTTGCTGCTTCATTTTACCGCCGTGCCCACGAATTGCGCATGGATCTTACCGGCGCAATGATGAGCCGCTCGGAAATCGCCAACTTTCTCTCCCGCTTTTCCGCCGGTATAAATTGTGAAGAGGGGCTTGACGGCGCGCTCCACTCATCCGCCTGTTATGTCAGTGAACAGGTGGAAGCCGGTTCGGTCGCCATTTACGGTCTGCATGACAATAAACTCATTCCGCTCGGCGTATGCGGCGAATACCCTTTGACTTTCAGCAAATCCGACGGTAATTCAAGCCAGAAGATCCTGGAAAATCTCCGCAGTGAGGTCATTCCGGCAGGCAGCGGATTTCTCGGCGGTGTCGCCAACTCCCGCCACGGGGAATTGGTTCCGCTTGCCAGTGTGGATGAACGCTTTTCCGCTTATCCGGATGCCGGAAAAATCGGCAGCGTCATGGCAGCACCAATGATCAAAGAGGGTATCACTTACGGAGTCATCTGCGCTGTGGAAAACCGCATGCTGGGTGATAAACCCTTTTCCAATGCCCAATTCAACCGGCTCAAAGCTCTTGCTTCACAGGTGTTGATGGTTCAACAGCTGGTTCAGGTTTACGGGGAGATCAGCCGCCGCGAAAGGATCGATCAGGAGTTGACCTTTGTCCGCCATTTTCAGGCATCTTTGCTCCCTCCGGCGGAAGTCTCTATGGGGGATTTTTCCGTTTGCGCCCGCACCACCAGTGCCAAAGAGGTCAACGGTGACTTTTTTGATATGGTCAGGATCGATGAAAACCGGATGCTGGTGATGGTCGGTGATGCCTGCGGCAAAGGTATGCCGGCATGTATTCTTGCCTCCATGACCCGCAGTTTTGCCCGGGCAATGGCGGCGCAATTTACCACGCTCACCAAATTTCTCCGGGATGTCAACACCAATTTGAACCGCGATTCCGATGCCGACCGTTTTATCACCATGGGCTGCTGTCTTATCGACAAACGCGGCGGTCTGGTCGAATTCGGCAGAGCCGGTCACACTGATATGATCATGCACATCCACGATCATCTGCGGCGGCTTTCTCCCGGCGGCACCGCCCTCGGAATGCTTCCTGATGAAGATGCTGAATTTGAAACCATCTGTCTGGCAGTTGATCACGACAGTACCATAATGCTCTTTTCCGACGGATTGAGCGAAGCATTGAGTCATGACCGCCGGGAATTCGGCACTGAAAGACTTGCCAATGCCTTCCATGTCGCCTGCGATCACCGCAACTCTCCGGGAGAGATCATCGACGATGTCATGACTGCGGTGCACGAATTTGAATACGAGCAGAATGACGATCAGACCATCATCCTTATCCACCGTGATTGATGCCGGATGATGATGCGTGGCAAAGCTCTCCGGATGAAGACGGTTTTGCGGCAGATCAGTTTTTCAGTGTCCTGAGAATGAGGAATACTCCGCACTCAGTGCCCTCACCGGAAAAGATGATGCCATCTTCCGGAAAATCTGCCCGGATCCATGTTCCGGTGAGCGGGCAGATCCCCCGCACTTCCGGCATGGGCAGTCGGCACTGCCACGGCTGATTTTCTTTTCTGATAACGATCAGGATCTTCTGATCTTCACTGCCACGGCAGCAGATCAGCGGATCGCCGTTTTTGATCACTTCAGCCGGGGCATCGCTGCGCAAAGCTGACAATCTGCGCCGGAAACGGATCAGAAGTCCGGCTTTCTGCCAGAGAGAATTTTCCACATCCTTCATGGCTTCAGCGGTTTCCCACAAACTGGAAGATTCCGGAGCGCGTATCCCGATCTCATCGCCGCTTTGGATAATGGCGATACCGGGGGATGTCAGAGCGGCGGTCAAATTGCCGATGTCACTGCCGGTATCAGCGGCAGGAGCACTTTTTCTGACGATGAAAGCCGTTTCCGGAAATTCCTCCCGGATCATTTGCGATACAGCGGCAATTGTTTCACGGTCAGCGGCGTTTTCCATACAGGCAAAACCGGCTGCCCCGGCAGCGGTCAATTGCCGGATCTGCATTTTTATGGCGGCAGGATCTGCAAAACCGCCGGTCAATCCGACCACACAGCGCAACCCCTTTTCTGCTGCTCCGGCGGGGATAAGTGCCGGATCGCTGCCGACATCTTTCAACAAAAGAGTATCTACGCCCAGAGCGGTAAGATTTTCCAGTCTGCGCGATGCTTCATCTTCCGGAATGCCGGTGAATTCTGAAGCGGAAATTTCGTAAAGAACTGCGGTTTTCAGCCATTGCAAAGTAATATCAGACATCAGTATTTTCCTTGAGATAGAAGTTTTCCATATCTACGGTATATAATATAAACCTGACGGAGAAAATTGTCAACTGCCGCCGGATCGCTCATTACTCCGTTTTCCCGGCGGCTTTGGTGAAATATCCCGTATCGGCGCACCGCTCCGGTTGCAAAAGTTTTTTTATGGGGTTATAGTATAGAGTTGTCAAACCAATTGAAAAGGATTTTTTATTATGCAGCTGCTTTCTGATGAAGTAAAGGGATTTCTCGGCAACTCCTCCATGATCCGCCGGATGTTTGAGGCGGGTATCGAATTGAAACGCACCTACGGCGAAGACAAGGTTTATGACTTCAGTCTCGGTAATCCGGATCTGCCGCCGCCGCCGGAGATCAAAAAAGCTATGCTGGAGATCGCCGAAGCCAGCGATCAGCCCTTTGCTTTCGGCTATATGCCCAATGCCGGGGAGTATGCCGCCCGCACCGCGCTGGCGGAGCTGGTTTCCGGTGAACAGGGCGTCTCTGTCGCCCCGGAAAATATCATCGTTACCTGCGGTGCCGCCGGAGGCATCAACGCCTTTTTCCGTGCCACCATCACTCCCGGTGATGAGGTTCTCTGTATTGCTCCCTACTTTGTCGAATACGGCTTTTATGCCGGGAACTTCGGAGCCTCACTGAAACCGGTTCCCGCCAATGAGGATTTTTCCATCAATGTGGATAATATCGCCAGGGCGATCACCCCGGCGACCCGCGCGATCATCATCAACTCCCCCAACAACCCCACCGGCAAAATCTACTCCAAAGCAGAATTGCTGGCAGTTGCAGAGGTTTTGACTGAAGCAAGAAAAAAATCCGGCAGAATGATCTATATCGTTTCCGATGAACCTTACCGCTTTTTGAATTATGATGATTGCGATGTGCCATCCATGTTTGATGTTTACGACGGCTCTGTGGTCATCGGTTCATTTTCCAAAACCCTCTCTCTCCCCGGTGAACGCATCGGTTACATCGCCGTCAATCCGGCTCTGGAAAATTCTCAGGAACTGCTCGGCGGTCTGACCCTGACCAACCGTACTCTCGGCTTTGTCAACGCTCCGGTGGTCGCCCAGAAGTTGATCGCCAAATGCAGCAATGCCCGGATCGATCTGGATGTTTACCGCCGCCGCCGGGATCTGATGGCACAGGTGCTTACCGATGCCGGGATCGAATTCATTCTGCCCAGCGGGGCATTCTACTTCTTCCCGAAATCTCCGGTCGCAGATGAAAGAGTCTTTATCGATGCTCTGCTCAAAGAGAGGATTTTGGCAGTTCCCGGCAGGGGATTCGGATTGCCCGGCTACTTCCGGCTGGCATTCTGTGTGCCGGAAAAGACTATCGCTGACAGCGCACCATCATTCAAAGCTGCGTTGGATCGCCTCGCCTGAAAAAAAGACAGATCATTCCGGCGGCAAAAAAGCTCGCCGGGGAAGCGTCGGTCATTTTTGGCAAAGCAGCGGAATGACCTGATCGATATCTCCGGCTCCCAGCACCGCAATAACACTTGGTGACGGCAGTTCCTGCAAGGCGGTTTGCGCCCATTGCCGGTAATCGCCGTCGGCACTTATGCCGCCGACAGCGGCCGCAAGCTGCCGGTGATCCACTTTGCCGCTTTCGCTCCAGGCGGCAAATACCGGAGCCACGACCACGGAATCCGCCTTTTTCAGAACCCTGACAAATTCATCAAAGTATTTTTCAAGTCTGGCAAAGCGGTGCGGCTGAAAGAGGATGCGCAAGTGCCTTCCGGGATAATTTTTTCTCAAAAACTCCACCGCCGCCGCCACTTCAGTCGGGTGGTGGGCGTAATCTTCAATGACCGTCAAACTCTTGCCGGCAAAGTGTACCGTCATTCTTCTTGCCACCTGCGGATAGTTTCCGGCGGCTCTCTCCGCCTCTTCGGGATCGCACCCCAGAAGTATTGCCGCCCGGTAAGCGATATAGGCGTTTGCCGCCTGAAAACCGTGCAATCCGGCAAAATTTTCCGGTACTTCCGTCAATCTGACCGCATTGGGGTGCTCTCCCAGCAGCTGATCGCACTTTGCCGAAGCATAATAGATGATATTTTCTGAATTTGCCGCCACCTGCCGGAAATTGTTTTCCAGCACCTCTCTGCCGCCGAGGCTCCACTCGTGGTCATCCTCGATATTGGGGATGACGGCAAGAAAATTTTTCAGCAGAGCATGAGTACCGTCAGATTCATCGGCTTCAGTGACAAAAATATCACCGTTTCCGGCGGCGCAGCTGGGCAGACCGGCAACTTGCGCTCCGATCATAAAACCGGGATCTTTGCCGCAGGCAAGCAAAATACTGCTCAGTGCCGCACTTATGGAACTTTTGCCGTGAGTGCCGGTGACTGCGGTACAACGGCGGTATCCGGATGCCAATTCTGCCAGATACTCTCCGCGCCGCAACTCTCTTATACCGAGTTCAGCGGCTTTGCATCTTTCCGGGTTATCGGCAGGTATCGCGCTGGAATAGACCAGCATTTCTGCATCATCCGGCAGGAAATCCCGGTCATGGCCGGTATAAACTGCGGCTCCGGAATCCCGCAGAGAGCGGCACTTCTCATTCTCTCCGGCATCGGAACCGCTTACCGCTATTCCCCGTGCCAGAGAGAGTTGTGCCAAAGGAGCCATTCCTGCTCCACCGATACCGGTAAAGTGCAGTTTTTTCATCAATCGAACCGGGTGTCGTGCAGACGGCGGTAGATGCCGTCGAGCGCCAGCAATTCATCGTGAGTGCCGGCTTCTGCGATGGCACCCTGTTTCAATACGATGATCCTGTCGGCGTTTTTAATGGTACTCAACCGGTGGGCGATCACGAATACGGTGCGATCCTGCATGGCGTGATTGAGGGCATTCTGCACCAGTTTTTCCGTAACATTATCCAGCGCACTGGTCGCTTCATCAAGGATCAGTATCGGAGGATTACGGAGAATGGCGCGGGCGATGGTGATGCGCTGTTTCTCGCCGCCGGAAAGTTTGAAACCATTTTCACCGGCAGATGATTCATAGCCGTTTTCATGCACGCCGTTGACGATGAATTCGTGGGCGTTGGCAAGTTTTGCCGCCCGGATGATATCTTCATCGGTCGCCTCCGGTGAACCGTAAGCGATGTTGGCGCGGATGGAGTCATTGAATATCACCGGATCCTGATTCACCACCCCGATCAACCGCCGCAGAGAATCTATGGAACAATCCCGGACATCGTGACCATCGATCAAAACCCTGCCGGAAGTGACATCGTAGAAACGGGCGATCAGATTGGCAATGGTGGTTTTACCGCTGCCGGTTTCCCCCACCACTGCAACGATATGACCTCTGGGGATCTCAAAGGATACATCGTTGATGACCATGCGATCCTGATAACAGAAACTCACATTTTCCAGTTTGATACCCTCATTCACTCCGGTCAATTCATAAGCATTCTCTTTTTCCGGCAGACTCATATCGGTGTCAAGCACTTCAAATACCCGGTCTGCCGCCGCCATGGATTGCTGGATGCTGCCGATGACTTTGGAGATATCTTTCACCGGCCGGTAAGCCATCAGTATCGGTGCCAGCAATGCCGTCAGCTGGGTGATCGAAACCCCCTGACGGTAACTGTAGAGCAGAAAGAATACCGTGGCGATAACCACCACCAATTCGGTCAGAGGAGAGATCAGCATGTGCAATTTGATCGCCCCGATCACCCGCCGGACATACCGGGAAAGCGCACCGCGGAAACGGCTGTTTTCGTACTCTTCAGTATGATATGCCTTTACCGCTTTGATGCCGGAAAAGGTTTCGTGCTGCCGGGAAACCACTTCGGCAATATCCCGGTAACTTTTGCGGTAACGCTTGCGGATGCGGCTGCCGACGATATTGATCGGGATCAGCAGCGCCGGAAACATTACCGCCAGAATGACGATCAAAGTGTAATTGTCATATTCCCGGCATGCCATGACCACTGCGGCGATACAGCCGATGATCTGCAGCGGAGCATTGGTCAGATCTTCCACACAGTGGGATACTGAATACTCCAAAGCCGCAGTATCATTGTGACAGCGGCTGATAAGCTGACCGACATCGGTTCCGCCGTAGTACTTCAATGACTGCCCGGTAAGTTTGCAGAAAAGTTCCTCCCGCAGGTCGGCGATGCTTTTCGCTCCGACCCAGCGGGTGAGGAAACCATTGATGTAGTGAGCCACATTTTTACATACCCACACCAGCAGAAAGAGCGTGGCATAAAGACAGAATAAGGGCCACGCCACCTTACCGGCGGCATCCACCGCCTCAAAGGTGATATCTTTCGGCCAGCGCAGATGAACAACTGTACCGTCGATGGAAAAGGGCAGATTGAATGACTTTGCCGCATCCGATGCCTGAGAGAGCATCTTGCGCAGCTGCGGATCTTTCTGCAGAATATCCTCTCCTGCGGCGGTGGGATTGGCCTTGTCTGCCGTTTCCACCACCCTGACCGGTTCAGCTTCTTTGACCACGCCGACCATCTGCGGCACCATCAGCAGCGTCATAAAGAGCGAGCCGCCGACGATCATGCCCGCCATGATCCCGAT
>JAFVZG010000020.1 GCA_017508285.1 Lentisphaeria bacterium
AAAGCGTTTCATTGCTTTGGCAGCACCGTCGGGAGTACGGTCGGATTTGAGCGCACCGAGTTCCCGTTCCATTGCGCCCCAGCGGTACGGCTGGTTGTCGGCACAGCGGTCAAAGGAAAAGCCGCACCACCAGAGCAGCGACCCCAAACCGTGAACCAGTGCCGAATAGAGTGCGGTATAACAGTAGGCTTCAGTGCGTTCTTCCGACAGATATCCCGGGCCGAATGCTCCGATCTCTTCAATGAATGCCGGTTTGCCGGATACTCCGCGGTAATAGAGCGTTTCAGCCGTAGAATGATAGATCGCCGGGGTGTTATTCAATGCGCTTTTGCCGCAATGCGGGGTGAATGCCGGGTAGGGATGGGTGGTCAGTGCATCACACAAACTGCCGACATCGATCAGATTGTATGACCGTTTGGTATCGGTTCTGCCGCCATGCATCCCTGAGTAAACCGGTCTGGTCGGGTCGGCAAGGCGGATCGCCGATGTGACCATGTGCAGCCAGCTCCATGAGCAATCGACATTTCCGTTGGAAAGACAATTGCACTCATTTCCCGGTTCCCATGCCACAATGGCAGGATGATCTTTCATTTCATTAACGAAACCGCGGATAAACATTTCGGTAAGCCGCCGTGCCTGATGATCTTCAATGAGATTTCTTCCGGAAAGGATCGGCGGCACAAACATCGCTCCGGACATCCAGCCGGTGACCAGACCGACTACCAGCTGCAACTCATATTTGAGCGCAAGATCGGCAACCGTGCGGAATCTTGCCATCATTACCGGATCGATGCCGTAACTTTTTATGCCGGTCGCAGGCAGTTTTGAGCCATCCGGAAAACCCATTTCCCGGAAATTATTGCTGCAGTCGGCAATGGCGATCACCGGTTGAAAATCTGACCAGAGCGGAAATATCCGCACCGTATTGACTCCGGTATTGTGCAGAGCGGCAAAATCGGCTTCCACCTCTTCTGCAGAGAAAAGTTCCCACATCCGGGTACCGGCGTGAGACGCCCAGTAGTTTACTCCTACGCTGAATCCGGTGAATCCGGGAATTTGATTTTCCATTTTAAATGATTTATCCTTATGTAGAAAGAACATTATGATATTTTTACTGAATACCCTGCTTCATAATAAATATACCCCTTGAAGAGATGATTTGCAATCTTTTTTTTATGGAACATTTGGAACAAATCTCTCTATCCGCTTGAAAAAATGAAAAACAGGATTATCTTTTAACAAAAGCATCGCGGAGAATATGATGAAAAAAATTACTGTCAGAGAGATCGCCAGAAGAACCGGGGTTGCACCGGTGACTGTCTATCGGGCGTTATCCGGTGAGAGTTGTGTTTCGGTTGACAAAAGAAGAAAGATCATCCGTTGCGCTTATAAAAACGGTTATAATCTGCCCGGCAATTATTGCCGCAATATTGCCATATTGGTTCCGCACTTCCGTTTTTTCGGCTATCTTGCCCACATGCTGTTTGAATTGGAAAAAGAGCTGCACCGTCGTGATTACCGGGTGCAGATCATTCCGCAACGCGATATTCAGGCTTTGGGGGATCACATGTTTGACGGTATAATCTCTCTGGTGTGGCAGGAGAGCGAAGTTTTGTCTCTGCCTCAGGAATATCCGATCCCGATCGTTTCGGTGAATGCCGCTTTCAGTGATTCTGAAAATATTGCTCTGGTGGCATCTTCACCGCATGGGATGACTCTGGCTTTGAATTATCTTCATGAGCACGGATGCCGTAAAATATTTTTCGTCGGTGCAAAAGTTGATAAAAATCCCATAGAGGCAGAGAAACTTGCCGAATTCCGTACCTATTGTCAATCCCATGGCAGAAATTTTGAAACACTGCACCGGTCGGTTGCCGTGACAGAAATCGAAAGCGTGGTTCCATCGGTAATAAATGCCGGAGCTGATGCCGTATTCTGTGCCAGTGAAACATACGCCTTTTTACTCGGTAAACAACTTTTGCGTCGCGGCATCCGGATACCGGAGGATATCTCCCTTATGGGAATGGAGGAAGAGGAGTTGAATTCGGCATTTGATCCACCGATCACCGCCATCGGGCAAAACTTTGAAAAACTTGCCGTTGAAGCGGTGCAAATGCTCGAAGACGAGATCGAAAGAAAATTGCCCGGAAGAAATATCCGTATCCCTTATACGCTTATAGAACGCTCCAGCGTCAGAACTTTGTCATAACGCCGCCACACTCAAGGCGGCAATATCGCCGATATTTTCTTTCAACTCTGCCGGGACTATCCGGCAGGCTGCCAGACTTTGCTTCAAGGTTTCCTTTTGCAATATCTTTTCCATTTCCGGCCGTAAAAGTTCTTCGCAACGCTGGAAAACACTGCCGATAACGATTTTTTCCAGATTGAGCAGATCGATCAATATGGCTAATCCGTATCCGAGTTTTTCTCCGCTCTGCCGGAATACTTCTATTGCTCCGGCATCATTATTGTGAGCCGCTTCAGCCAACAGTTTGGTGGTGATGTTTGGGATATCTTCCGGAGTTTTGCACCAACTCAGAGGCAGATGATTTGCAGCATACATTTTGCCGAGTTGAGCGATGCCGCCGCCGGAACAAAATCCTTCAAAAGAACCGGCTTTGCCGTATCCGGTCGGGCCTGTAGGTGCGAGCCGGATATGACCGCATTCGCCAGCCATGCCGCAGCTGCCGCTGTAAAGTTGCCCATTGAGGATCAAACCGGCACCAAGACCGGTGCCGAAGGTGAGAAATGCCATGTTTTGCGTATTTTTTCCGGCTCCGAATTTCCACTCAGCCAGCGCACAGGCATCGGCATCATTGCACAACTTCACCGGAATATGGAAGTGGTTTTCCAGAATTTCGCAAATATGCACCTCATCCCATAAGGGCAGATTCGGTGGAGATTGGATGATACCCAGTTTGCTGTCCAACGGGCCTCCGCAGCTTATTCCGAGAGCCTGCGGGGAAACATCCGGATTTTTTCTGAGCAAAATTTCAACTTCAAGGATGAATTTATCGATACAGGCATATGGTGATGGGTAATCGGCGGTGGCAAAAACACTTTTTGCAGTTATATTGATCCCGCCGTTTTCCGTATAACCGATGATCGCCGCACATTTTGTGCCGCCGATATCAAACCCGATGAGCCATTTTTTCATTTCCAATAAACCAGTTTTATGGATTAAATATTCTACATATTCATACTATACACTTTTGCAGTATTTTTTGCAAGGGGCAACAGGGGCATATTATTCAGCAGTATCCCAGCCGGATTTTTTCCAAAATGGCAGATGTTTTTCAAAAAAAAGTTTGCTTTTTTTTACAAATAAGATTATATTTTGTCTGCAATGTGATTTATTGTAAAGAATTATCCGCCGTTTCTGCTGCCGGGTGCAAATCGGTGGGATCGCTTTTTTTTGATAAGTAATTTTGGGTAAAAAGGAGAAA
>JAFVZG010000021.1 GCA_017508285.1 Lentisphaeria bacterium
CAGAAGTCGATATCAAAGTCCGGCGGACTGACCCGTTCCGGATTGAGAAAACGCTCAAAGAGCAATTCGTAACGCAAAGGATCGATATCGGTGATCAGCATCAGATAAGCGACCACACTTCCTGCACCGGAACCGCGCCCGGGGCCGACCGGGATGCCGTGTTCCTTGCCCCAGCGGATAAAGTCGCTCACCACCATGAAGTAACTGCAGAATCCGGTCTTTTCGATAACATCCAGCTCATAATTGAGCCGATCCATGACCTTCTGCTGTTCCGGAGTCAATTCGGCACCTTCGGTATAGGCAAAATCGTAACGCATAAGCAGATTTGAACAGCAGACATCAAAAAGCACCTTGCGATCCGCCTCTTTGCCGTCAGGCATGTAAAATACCGGATAATGGTTGGTTTTATAATCAAATTTGACCGGATCGGCACTGCAGCGGTCACAGATAAGTTTGGTGTTGCTCAAAGCCTCGGGGATATCTTTGAATATCTCCTCCATCTCCTCAGGGGATTTGAAGTAAAACTCCCGGGTCGGGAAGCGGAAGTGTTTGTCATTATTCAGTTTATCCCCGGTTTGGACACAGAGCATGATCTCGTGCGCTTCGGCATCGTCTTTGCGCATGTAATGCACGTCATTGGTTGCCACCAGAGGGATATTCCGGCGGCGGGCGAGTTCGATGATCTTCGGATTGACCTCTTTTTCCTCCGGCATATTGTGATCCATCAATTCGAGGAAGAAGTTTTCCGGACCGAAAATTTCCAGATAATCATCCAGAGATTTTTCCGCTCCGGTAAGGTCGCCGACCGAAAGTTTGCGGGGAATTTCCCCGGCGATACAGGCAGAAAGGGCAATGATCCCCTCGTGATACTGAGCAAGCAGCTGTTTGTCGCAGCGCGCCTTGTAATAAAATCCGGTACGCCACGATTCGCTCATGATCTTGCAGAGGTTGTGGTAACCTTTCTGGTTCTCCGCCAGCAGAACAAGGTGAAAGCCTTTGATGAAATCCACCGCCGGATTGGTATCCTGACGGGTGGTGGGTGAAACATAGGCTTCCACCCCGATGATGGGAGTAAGATTTTCGGCAGTAAGTTTCTTGTGGAACTCTTCGGTTCCGCCCATATAGCCGTGGTCGGTAATGGCGATACCCGGCATTCCCATCTCTTTTGCCATGGGGATCAAACCGGCGGCGGTACACGCCCCATCCAGCATGCTGTAATGGGTATGCAAATGCAAATGAACAAAATCAGCCATATCTTACTCTACTTTTCAATTAATTTTTCAAACTCTGCAGCGGAGCGGGGATCCTGCCGCCGCGATTGATCATCACCGCCGGAGAATACTTTGATACCGGAATGACCGGAGCATCACCGAGCAGACCGCCGAAACAGATCCTGTCGCCGACTTTACCGGCAGGTATCAGACGGACGGCGGTGGTCTTGGTATTGACCACCCCGATAGCGATCTCATCAGCAATGATACCGGAAATAACTTCAGCACTGGTGTCGCCCGGAATGGCGATCATATCCAAACCGACCGAGCAGACTGCGGTCATCGCTTCAAGTTTATCCAGAGAGAGCGCACCGCAGGCGGCGGCTTCGATCATACCGGCATCTTCGGAAACCGGAATGAATGCTCCGGAAAGTCCTCCGACATGGCTGGATGCCATCACCCCGCCCTTTTTCACTGCATCATTGAGCATCGCCAACGCAGCAGTCGTACCGTGACAGCCGCACTTTTCCAGCCCGATCTCTTCCAGAATATATGCCACCGAATCGCCGATCGCCGGAGTCGGGGCAAGTGAAAGATCGACGATCCCGAATGGCACATTGAGTCTTTCGCTGGCAAGTTTCGCCACCAACTGACCGACGCGGGTGATTTTGAAAGCGGTCTTTTTGATCGTTTCCGCCACTTCAGTCAAATCGCACTCCTTTCCGGCACGGCGTATGGCAGAAGCCACCACTCCCGGCCCGGAAACCCCCACATTTATCACGGTTTCAGGTTCACCGATACCGTGGAAAGCCCCTGCCATAAAGGGGTTATCTTCCGGCACATTGGCAAAGACCACCAGTTTGGCGCAGCCGATGGAAGAATTTTCCGCCGTCAGATCGGCAGTCTGCCGGATGATCCTGCCCATCAGGGCCACGGCATCCATATTTATCCCGGCTTTGGTGGAGGCGACATTCACCGATGAACAAAGTCTTCCGGTCGTTGCCAATGCCTCCGGGATAGCGGAAATAAGAGTTCTTGCCCCGTTGGTAAAGCCTTTCTGCACCAAAGCACTGTAACCGCCGATAAAGTTGATCCCCAACTCCATGGCGGCACGGTCAAGCGTGCGGGCAATATTCACCGCCCCGTCGTAAGAGACCCCGCCGCACATCAGGGATACCGGGGTGACGGAAACCCGTTTGTTGATGATGGGGATGCCGTACTCCTTTTCAATATCGGCGCCGGTTTTCACCAGATTTTGCGCATGAAACATGATCTTGTCATAGATCTTTGCTGCCAGACGCTTTTCATCATCGCACTGACAATCAAAAAGCGAGATCCCCATGGTGATCGTGCGGATATCCAGACACTCCTCACGGATCATATTGAGTGTTTCAAAAATATCGTTGCTTCCCAACATATCTCACCTCGTCAAATGCGGTGCATGGCATTGAAAATATCTTCGTGCATGGTGTGGATATCCAGATGGTTCTCTCTGCCGAGTTCGCTCATCCGGTCGACAAATGCGGCAAAAGGGATATTGATACGGTCGATCTCGACCAGCATTATCATGGAAAAATACTCCTGCAGAACCGTCTGGGAAATATCCACGATATTGATTTCACATTCGGCACAAACTGCACTGACTTTGGCGATGATGCCAACGGCATCGCATCCGGTAACACTGACAACTGCTTTCATAATGATGATGCAAACCCTTTTCTGAATTTTTTAAATGTTATAGAATATATCACACCAGAGGTGTTTTGTCAAAACAAAAAAGTTTTTTGGAACATACCGGCGGAGTTCCGCCGCCGCGATCCGGTCACTCCGGTATATGCGTCAGATCACCGGGTCAATTCTGCGGCAAAAAGACTCAGGGAGTTATCCCTTGCGCCCATGATGACGATCAGATCATTTTCACCGGCGGCGGATAAGAGAAACTTTTTCAGAGTCTCCCGGTCAGGCATCACCATGAAACGCTCAGGAACAGCCGATCGGGACTGCCATCCGGCTGCGACATCAGCGGCATGCGGGGAAAAACTTGAAGTCCCTCCGGCATAGAATGGTTCAAGGAGAATAAAGCGGTCATCCGGAGCCAGAAAATTTTCCAGTGATCCAAAAAGAGCAGACTGCATGAAGCCGAATGGTTTATAACCGTGAGGCTGAAAAACGGCAAAAACCCTGCCGGATATCCCTTCGCGCATTCCGGAAAGGCAGGAGATGATCTTTTCCGGGTTGTGGGCATAATCATCGTAAACCGGAGTGCCGCCGGGAGTTCTGCCGGCAAAGTCATTCCTGCGCCACACGCCGTCAAATTTGTCAAGGCATCCCAGCACATCATCATCCGCAAATCCCAGCATCCCCGCCAGAGCCCGGATCGCCAGCGCATTCATCGCAGTGTGTCTGCCGGAAGCAGGCAGAGTAAGCGCAGCTCCGTCACCGAAGACCGCTTCAGGCGGATTGCCCGGTAAATATTCTGACAGGGTATAAGGATTGCCGCTTGTGCCGGGAAGATCATCAAAAATGCGGATATCCAAATTTTCCGGCAGATCGCCGCCCAGCGCGTCAGCCACCTGACGCGAAAGCACAGCACCCTTGCGGATACTGCCCAGAAATTCACGGAAAACCCGGGCAAGTTCCTCCTTGTCGTAATGATCGGTGCCGATATTGAGGATAACAGCGTAATCCGCCCCGTAAGCCAGCAGACTTTTATCGCTTTCATCAGCTTCAAAAACCAGAAAATTCCCTTTGCCGTCACGGAAATTACCGGCGTTTCCCGGATGCCGGTAACGCTTGGATAAAGCCCCGGAGATCATCACCGGATCTGCCCCGGCTCTTTCCAGTACCTCTGTGATGTATGCGGTAACGGAACTTTTTCCGCAGCTGCCGGTAACGGCAATGGAAGTTTTGCCGAATTCATCCAGCAGCAGACGCAGAAATTCAGAACGGTGCAGTCTCGGCATTCCGCCGGATGCCAGAAAATCCGGATTATCCTCTTCGATCGCCGTGCTGTAAACCAGCGCATCCGGCTTATCCCCGGTGGAAAAACGGGAACCATCCTGAGGAAAGACCGCGATCCCCTGACTCTGCAAAGCCCGCATCAAAGGCTGATTTTCCGGCTTATCCGCCCCGCGGTCACTGCCGGTGACCCTGAATCCGCACGCCGCCGCTCCGGCAGCAAGAGCACTCATACCAATACCGCCTACACCGACAAAATGAAAACTTCTCATTGAAAAAACTCTCTCCGGAAAAATTTGATCTGCAATGCTCATACTATACAGAGTAAAGGAATTTTTTTCAAGAAAAAAAGCCGTTTGCAATGGAATTTTTCCGGAGCATACGGCAAATGACCCGGTGGTGTTTTTTGCAGGGTGGCTCACGCCGCTGTTTGCAGGCATTACGATTCTTTTTGCAGGGTGGCTCACGCCGCCCCCCTGCGCCCCCCGCGGTGCCACCGGCACTTTTGTTCTTTTAGCTTGCACGCGCTTTATGGCGTTGGGCTGACCCGACTCATGTGGCGCAATCCTGCAAACGCTTTGCAGGATTTACGCTTCTTTTTGCAGGGTGGGCTCACGCCGCCCCCCTGCACCCCCCGCGGTGCCACCGGTACTTTTGTACTTTTGGCTTGCACGCGCTTCA